>DATEUA010000147.1:0-5562 GCA_035283405.1 Thermoplasmata archaeon
CCGCGCCCGCTCCCCCGGCCGTACGGACACCGGGTACTCCGTGAATCGGATCGACAACTTCGCGCCAAGGACGAGGACCGTCGCCGCCGCGCCGGGCACGTCCGCGTACGCGGTCCCCGAGAACGTCGTCGCGTTCGCCACAGTGGTGAGCGATTCCCCGGGAGCTGAGTCGACCCGGATCGCTGCGGTGAACGACCACGCGTAGGAGCCGGAGCCAAGGCCTCCGCACTCCCAGGACCACGGCGCGAGGAGGGCGCAGCCCACCGGGACGGAGGCGTTCGCGCCATCCGCGGTGAGGTTCGCCGCGAAGGTTATGTTGACCCAAACGAATAGAATCGAGCCCACCCCCGTGAGGTTGAGCCAGACCGTATAGGCGATCGAGTCGCCGCGGCCCGCGGCGCTCTCATTCGCTATCGCGGCGAGGCTTCCGCTCGGCGCGGAGGGCTCGACCCGGACGCCGGACCCACGCGCATCCCCCGCGAAGGCCACGAGAGTCAGGCCGAGGACGAGGAGGACCGCTCGGACGCCGAGGTTCGAGGCCACGAGACGATTTCAGAGGGCGCGCCTTTCATGGATGTTGCGATGACATTATCGCGGGCGCGTCTCCATGAAAACCTCGATGGAGCCGCGAGAACCTTTATATTCGGACGCCCTCTTGACACGTCTCTCAGTCGGCCGCCGGGACGGGTCGCGTTGCTGGATGAGCTCAAGGTGAAGCGGGAGCGGGAGAACGGCGAGGCGGAACGGCACCGCCGGCGACGCGACGAGCTGAACGACAAGACCCACGAGTGGATCGCGAGACGGGACGAGCTGAACGCGCAGGTCCGGTCCCACGTCGACGAGGCGACCGGCCACCGGATCAAGCGGGACGAGCTGAACGCACAGGTCAAGGTCTCCAAGGAAGAGCGGGACAAGTGGAACCGGGCGAGGAGCGAGGTCCTCGACCGGCTGAACGAGCTCCGCCGGCGGAAGCTGCCGCGCGGGTCCATCCCCCTCGGGAAGCTGAAACGGGAACTGAAGGCCCTCGAATTCCGACAGATGACCTCCGTCCTCACCGTGGACAAGGAACGCGCGCTGATCGACGAGATGGCCCGCGTCCAGGCCGAGGTGAAGCGGCTCGAGAAAGCGGTCGACGACGACGAAGAGGTCCGCAAGGTCGCGGAAGAGCTTCGCATCGCGGATGACCGAGCGGAGGCCGCCCACCGGAACGTCTCGCAGTTCGCGGAGCAGGCCCAGGCGGAGCACGACCTGATGAGCCAGTTGTACGAGAAGAGCGACGAACTGCGACGGCAGGCGGACCTCGCGCAGGAGGAGTTCATCAAGACGAAGATGGCCGCGGACGAGGAGCACCGGAAGCACATCGAGCACATCCGGCAGGTCCACGACTATGACAAGATCATCCACGGGATCTGGGTCAAGGAGGGCCCCGTCGCCGGGGAGGAAGAAGGGGTGAGCGCGAAGCGCCAGGCGGAACTGATCTTCGACCGGTTCAAGAAAGGGGAGAAGCTGTCCACGGAGGACCTGATGACCCTCCAGAAGTCCGGGTACCTCTGATTCGGAGGGGAGGCCGCCTCAATGGGGAGCCAGTCGAGGCGCGCGTCCTCGACGCGTACGTCGGACCGGAGGAGCCGGTGGCATCCCGCGACCGGGTTCTTTGTGCGTCGGGAGGTAATGAGAGAGCAGGAAGGTCGCATGCGAAAGTGTCAAAAATGACCTGAGAGTGCCGCCGTGACAAACTTTTAAATAGCTATTCGAGAATACAATATCGGGGGAATTTTGGGCTAGTTCGTTAGAGTGCATCCCATCCCTTCTGACAAGGCTAGCCCTCCCTTCCCTTTTTCTCACGGCCCCTGACGCGATGTTCGCTCGCCAAACTTCATCCGCCCGGGTCCTTTCGTGGCCGCGATGGTCCTCGAAAAGCTCGGCGATTCCCTTCGCCAGGCCCTCCGGAAGATCGCGGGATCGAGCTACGTCGACGAGACCCTCATCAAGGAGATCGTGCGGGACATCCAGAGGGCGCTGCTCCAAGCGGACGTGAACGTGCAGCTTGCCCTTACGATCACGAGAGAGCTCGCGCGGCGCGCCCTGGAAGAATCCCCGCCCCCGGGCATGAGCCCGAGGGAGCATGTCGTCCGGATCATCTACGAGGAACTCGTGAAGGTCCTCGGGACCTCGAAGGAGGTCCCCGTGCAGAAGCAACGGATCCTGCTCGTCGGGCTGTACGGCCAAGGGAAGACGACGACGGCCGGGAAGCTCGGGAAGTACTTTCAGAAGAAGGGGCTCTCCGTCGGGCTGATCGCGGCGGACGTCCACCGGCCCGCCGCGTACGACCAGCTGAAACAGATCGCGGACGCGATCAACGCCCCGTTCTTCGGGGACCCGACCGCAAAGGATGCCGTGAAGATCGTGAAGGCCGGTCTGAAGGCCCTCGAAGCCGCGGACATCGTCATCGTCGACTCATCCGGGCGACACGCCCTCGAGCCGGCGCTCATCAAGGAAATCGAAGCGGTCGCGAAGGCGAGCGAAGCGAACGAGCGACTCCTCATCCTGGACGCGACCGTCGGACAACAGGCCGGACCCCAGGCGAAGGCCTTCCATGACGCGGTCGCGATCACGGGGGTTATCGTCACGAAGCTCGACGGGACCGCGAAGGGGGGCGGGGCCTTGAGCGCGGTCGCGGAAGTGAAGGCGCCGATCGTCTTCATCGGCGTCGGGGAGAAGGTGGACGACCTCGAGCGGTTCGAGCCGCCGCGGTTCATCTCGCGCCTCCTCGGAATGGGGGACTTGGAGTCCCTCCTCGAAAAGGCGCAGGACGCGATCGACGCACAGAAAGCGGAGGAACTCACGAAGAAGATCCTCGCAGGGAAGTTCACTCTCCACGAGATGTACGACCAGATCGAGATGCTCACGGACATGGGGCCCATGAAGAAGCTCGCGTCGATGATCCCGGGCGTCGTCGGGAAGGTGAAGGACGAGGAGATGGAGGGCACCCAGGCGCGCCTCCGACGCTTCCGAATCATCATGGATTCCATGACGGACGAAGAGATGACGGATCCGAAGGCCGTGAAGTCGTCCCGCGTGCAGCGCATCGCGCGCGGGGCCGGGGTCGCGCCGAAGGACGTCAAGGAGCTCCTCCGGCACTACGACATGGCGCGCAAGGCGATCAAAGGCTTTGCGGGGAACCGGAAGATGCGGAAGCAGCTCATGAAGCAGCTCGAGGCAGCGGGCATCGACACGGGCGAGGAGTGAATCCGTCGACGCACCGACGAGAACCTTAATGAGACACCCTAAGCTACCTGCGATGGAATTGGGGGTGGCAGAGTGGGCCTCAAGGGATGGATCATCCCGCAGGAGCGAGCATTCTTCGATATGCTTGAGGAAACGGCGGGCGTCGTTGTGGAGGGCGCAGAACGGCTCAACGATCTCCTCCACGACTTCCGGGATGTCCCGGACAAACGCCGCCGCATAAAGGACGCCGAGCACCGCGCCGACGATATCGTCCATCACGTCCACGAGTCGCTCAACGAGACCTTTATCACCCCGATCGACCGGGAAGACATCCAGGACCTCGCGAGCAACCTCGACAACGTCCTTGACATGATCGATGCGGCAGCCTCCAGGATCCTCCTGTACGAGATCGAGAAGCCCACCGACGCCATGGTCCGGCTGGGGGACGTGATCGTGCAGGCGACGTCCGAGCTTCGCCGCGCCGTCGGGATGATCCGAACCATGAAGATGGCGGATGAGGTCGAGAAGATCGCCGTCGAAGTCCACCGCCTCGAGAACATCGGGGACGACCTGCTGAACAATTCCGTCGCGGACCTGTTCCACGACCACGGGAAGGACCCGATTTACATCATCAAGTACAAGGACATCATCGAGATCCTCGAACAAGCAACGGACTACTGCGAGGACGTCGCGAACATCCTGAGCGACATCGTCGCGAAGAACCGATAAGGGGCTCCCATGGCCTCGGAGCTTCTCTACGCCGGAATCGGGGTCGCCCTCTTCTTCGCATTCTGGAACGGCTTCACGGACGCCGCGAATGCGATCTCGACGATCGTCGCGACGCGCGTGCTGACTCCGGTCCGGGCCGTCGTCCTCTCCGCGGTCGGGAACTTCATCGGCCTGTACTTCGGCGGCCAGGTCGCGATCACGATCTGGAAGGGGATCCTGGACGACGCCATCGTCCGGGCCCTCCCGGTCTCCGCGGTCCTCCTTGTGATCGCGGCCCTCCTGGGTGGCCTCGTGTATGACGTGATCACGTGGTACTTCGGGCTCCCCGTAAGCGAGACGCACGTCCTGATCGGGAGCCTCGTAGGGGCGGGTCTCTTCTTCGGGGGTACGAACGTGGTCCTCCTCGGAGGCGTCGTGAACCGAGTCGTCCTCCCGATGATGTACTCGCCCCTCATCGCGTTCACCGCGGCGTTCCTGTTCGCGGCTCTCATCATCCGACTGTTCCGCAAGCGCCCCGCGACCCGGGCGAACCGGTATTTCCGGAACCTCCAGCTCGTCTCCTCGTTCTTCTTCTCGTTCTCCCATGGGTCCCAGGACGGCCAGAAGACGGTCGGGATCATCCTCCTCATGCTCGCGGCGGAGGGGCTCATCGCATCGACCGCGACCCACGCGGACCTCTGGGTCATCACCCTCGTCCAGATCGCCCTGTCCCTCGGCACCCTGTTCGGCGGGTGGCGGATCGTGCGCACGATGGCGATGAAGATCACGAAGCTCCGGCCGTACCAGGGGTTCGCGGCGGAGACGAGCGGGGCCCTCGTCCTCGTCGCGATGGCCCAGATCGGCGCGCCGATCAGCACGACCCACGCGATCTCGACCTCGATCATGGGAGTCGGAGCGACCCAGCGGTTGTCCGCGGTGCGCTGGGGGGTCGCGCGGCGGATCGTCGGCGCGTGGGTGCTCACCCTCCCGGCAGCCGCCTTCTTCGCGTACGTCGCCGCAGGGATCGCGTCCGTCCTACTCGGCCTCGGCTAGTCGCGCGTACCGGTCAGTCGGGTCGCGGCATGGATCGGGCCGCGCCCGGAGGCTGGGTCGGGACGCGTCCAGCGTGCAGGCCCTGGACCGCTCGATGAATCCGTTCGAACTGCGCCACCTGGTCGGTGGTGTAACATCGCTTTCGCATCTTCACGGAGTCCCGCCGCCGGTTTGGGTGCCGCCACTCGGTCACTCCCTTCTTGCCTTCGGCCTTGAGGCGTCGCAGCTCCATCAAGAGACAGGCCTCGGGCCGTTTCAGAGAGGGTTCATTCAGATTCGATCCTCGGCGCCAAGAGATAGCGCACTTCACCCTTGCCGCCCGCAATCTTGAACTCCATCTTCACAGGGTAGTCGGACCCGAGGAACAGGGTGACGGTCGGCGCGGAGCCGATCGACTTGACCATGTTCGAGAAATAGTCGAGCGGAAAGAGAGACCGGACGGAATCCTTCACCTGGAGGTCCTCGAGGAGCTCCTTCGGGACCGCATGGGACACGTTGTCCGTGTCCCCTTCGGAGACGATCTCGAAGCCGGTGTTGGACACCTTCAGCGCGATGTGATCCGAGACGGTCTCC
>DATEUA010000148.1:0-3963 GCA_035283405.1 Thermoplasmata archaeon
GGCGCGCCCGTGAGGTCGAGCTCCTGTCCCGGGATCGCCTGGTTGTACTGGTCGACCCAACCCACGCTGATCCCCTGGTAGGAGAACTCACAGTCCCAGTACGCCCGCTCGGGCGTCTTTGAGTTGTCCTCGAGCTTGTACCAGTCGATCACACAAAGGCCGACCTTCGGGGCCGCCGTCAAGACGGGCCCCGTAGGACTCCCGATCCGCACCTCGAACCGCGCGAAGTTCGCCATGTGCCAGTGGTGGTGGTCCTCGTGGAATTCGAACTCGCTCACGACCGCCTCCGACACGATGTTCCCCCCCGCGTCGAGGATCTCCTGGACCGCGGCCTGCGTCCCGACGGTCCCCGGGGCGGGACGCTCCGGCCTCAAGCGCAGAGGGCCGTCCCCCGTGTTCGCGATCCCGTTCGTGAACCGGAGGATCTCCTGCTGGTGCTCGTTCACGATGCTGAGGTGCTTCGGGATGACCGTTCGCAGGTCGGGGAGGAGCCCGCGGGAGGGAGGCTGCGCGGCCGCTGGTCCCAAGACGACCGCGAACAGCACGAGGACGACGACGAGACACAGGACGATTCGGACCGCCCGGGACGACGAGAGCAAATTCCTCCCCGAATCCGTAGTCCCTCCTGGACTATTAGTATGCGGTGGGCACGGCGCCTCGTCGCGGCGTGTCTGCGTCCCGGCCCGTCACTTCTTCGCGAATTCCGTGTAACCGCAGCGCCCGCACGACACCCGGTTGGAATGCACCGCGAGGAACACCCCGGCGCCGCACTTCGGACAATGCTGCCGGGTGCGTTCGAACGTGTCCCCCTGGACCGTGTACAGGGTCCGCTTGATGCCGACGGAACCCTTCGGCTTCTTCGCCTCGGCCATCACTTGCCCTCTTTCTTCTTCGGCTCGGCCTTCTTGGGCTCTACCTTCTTCGCCTCAGGCTTCTTGGCCTCCGGCTTCTGCGCCTTCTTCTCCTCCTTCGGCGCCTCCTTCGCGGGAGCCTTCTCCGCCTTTGGCGGAGCCTTCTCTTCCCTCGCCTCGGGCTTCTTCTCGGGCTTCGGCTCCTCCTTCTTCGGTGCAGGGACGGGCTTCGGGGGCTTCGCCGGGGCCGCCGGGCCTTCCTTCTTCGCTTCCGGCTCGACGAGCCTGTTCCGGATCAGAACATGCTTCCGCTCGACGGAGAGGGCCTGCTCCTTCGTCTTGTAGACCTTCGCGTACCCGTGCGTCTCGGACCGGCCGAACGTCGACGCGGCCCCGTCCACGATTACGACGTCCTTCGTCGCCTTGAGGACCTTCGCGAGCTCCGCCCGGAGGGCGTCCCGGGTCGGCGTCGGCTCGGCGGGATGCACGACCTTGAACGAGACCTCGACGCGCTTGAGAAGCGGGTTCTCCCGGCGCTCGAGGACCTGGACTTCCATCGACTACCGTTCCATGCGCCGGAGCAGGTCGAGGACTCTCGACTTCGAGGCCCGGTCCGCCTTCACGACCACGACCCCGCGGCCCGGCAGCCCGTACAGGACCGCCGCGGACTCCGGGGCGAGGGCGATGCAGACCAGGGCGAGGAGGTCCTCTTCGCCCCGGACTTCGACGCGTACCCGCTCCTTCGATTTAAACGCTTCGGACAGGGCCGTCCACGCCCCTGAAGAAATCGTCCCGGGTCCGTTCGCCACGTGCAACACGACGTCCCCAATCCGGTGCATCGCGTCCCGGAGCTCCGGGTCCTCCTGCCGCTTCGTCTTGAAGTCGATGACGCAAATGTCCGGCGTCCGACCTCGTGCCGCGAGGTCCAGGGTGCAGAAGTCGCCGACCGTCACGACGGGCGACGCGCGCCCGACCGCGGGGAGGATGTCCGCTCCGTTCACGAGGGTGCCGAGGGGCCAGCGGAGCAGCTCGCGCATCGATTCCGGGAGCGTCGACGTCGACCCGGAGAACTCATCGAACGCGGAGGGCGAAACGTCCGTTTGCATGGAGGCCCATCTTCTTCGCGAGCTCGGAGCGCGGATGATCGACGATGATCACGTACCCTTGCCAGTCCTTCGACGTCTCGTTTCCGCAGAGGGGACACTTGTCCTCGTCCGAGATGTAGGAGCAGTTCTTGCACGCCTTCGGGATCTTCACGGCGATCGTCTCACCCTCGTTTCTTCTTGCCGCGTCCCTCGGCCCGCGCGCGGTCCTCCTCGATCCAGTCGAGCTTCCCGAGGGCGGGCTGCCGCATCGTCAGGCCGATCTTCGATTCGCGCGGCGCCCGCTCGTTCAGGGACACCGCGACGATCCGCGCCCGGACCCGGTCTCCGATCCGCAGGTCGCGCTTCGAATCCTTCCCGATGAGGCGCTGCCCTTCCTCGTCCACGTCCACCCGGTCGTCCATGACCTGAGAGATGTGCAGCAAGCCGTCGAGGGGACCGAAACGGATGAAGGCGCCGAACTTCAGGATCTCGACGACCGTCCCTTCGACGACCTCCTGGAGGATCGGGGTGAAGACGACCGCATCATAGCGGACGCGCTGGTACACGGCCCCGTCCCCGTGGACGATCCGGCCCTCTCCGGCGCGCTCGATGTTGCTCGCGATCAGGGTCAGATTCTTGTCCGCCCCGATCCGCCCCTCGAGGGTCGTCCGGGTCAGCTCTCTGGCGACCGCATCGATGTCCTCGCCGAGGCGATCCGGCGGGATTCGGACCACGTCCTCCCGCTGGACCCTCATGCACATGAAAATCGACTTCCGTGCGAATTGGGTCGATGTATTTAGGCCTTTGCGAGGCCGCGCGCCGGACGGCGGGCATGCATCCTAAGAAGAGGGGTCGCGGCGGCGACCAGGAACAGCCAGACGGGCAGCGTCCACCAGACGAAAGACTCGGGGCGGAAGAGCAAGTCGAATGCGGAAACCAGAATTTGCGCCCAACCGATTACGAATGCGACTCCAACCGCGACGATGAAGCGGTCGCCCCGGAGGAGAATCGTCACGCCCATATAGACGAAGGCTGCTGAAATGCCGAGGACGATTAGGAACACGAGGGGAATAAAAAACTGGAATAGGATGGATGTAAGCCATGCAAACACGAATGCTCCCCATCCTATCAACGTGAGGCCCAATACCGTCGAAAGGAGATTCGAAGCCTTCCCACGCGTACTCGCCTGGAAGCCATAGCTCGGACTCACCGGGACCGCCTGGACCATCCGCGAGGGTCATCGTTTCCGGATTTGATATACTTCTCATACGAGGAGCGGCACGAGGACGAGGGTGATCGTCGAGAGGAGCTTCACGAGAATGTGCAGGGACGGTCCCGCCGTGTCCTTGAAGGGATCGCCGACGGTGTCCCCCACGACGGCAGCCTTGTGGGGCGCTCCGCCCTTGCCCCCGTAGTTCCCGGCCTCGATGAACTTCTTCGCGTTGTCCCAGGCCCCGCCGCCCGTGTTCAGGACGAGGGCTAGGATCACGCCAGCGATCGTTCCGACCATGAGGGTGCCGCCGAGAGGCTCCGCGGGCTGCAGTCCCGGGGTGACGACCACGACCCGGAAGATCAGGCCCACCGCCACCGGGGTGGCGACCGCGAGGACCCCGGGCAGGACCATCTCCTTCAGCGCGCTCCGGGTGCAGATGTCCACGGACCTGGCGTAGTCCGGCTTCTCGGTGCCCGCCATGATCCCGGGCTTCTCGCGGAACTGGTCCCGGACGTCCTTGATGATCGCCCACGCGGCGCGGCCGACCGCGCGGATCGCGAATGCGCTGAACAGGAACACGAGGGCCGCGCCGATGAAGCCCCCCACGAACACCTCGGGCTTCGCCATGTCGACGGAGTCGATCCCCGCCTCCTGGAGGTATGCGCTGAAGAGGAGGAACGCCGCGAGCGCGGCGCTTCCGACCGCATATCCCTTCGTGAGGGCCTTCGTCGTGTTCCCCGCGGCGTCGAGCTTGTCCATGTTCCGCCGCGCCTCCGCGGACATCCCGGACATCTCGATGATCCCCGCGCCGTTG
>DATEUA010000149.1:0-9086 GCA_035283405.1 Thermoplasmata archaeon
GCTCGCGGAAGACGTCCCGTACATCCCCTTGTTCTCCGGGTACTCCGAGTCGGCGTACGTAAGCGGCATCCAGAACGTGGTCCTCCACCCGATCTCCTTCAAGTGGTTCATCATCGACAAACCGAACTCGAGGGAGATTAACGGGTCTACGATCGACCACATTTCGTACATCGACCCGATGAGCGCCTACGATTACTTCTCGATCGAACTGGTCAACCAGATCTTCGATACCCTGCTCGTCTACGGGCCGAACGCTGTCACCCTGCTGCCGGGGCTCGCCGAACAGGTGCCCACGTTCGCGAATGGCGGGATCTCGCAGGACGGGTTGAACTACACGTATCGGTTGAAGCCGAACATCCGGTTCAGCGATTTGTCGGCCCTCAACGCGACGGTCGTGAAGCGTTCCATCGACCGCGCGATCCGGATCAACGATCCCAATGGTCCGGCGTTCCTCCTGTACGACACGGGAAAGCTAGGGCGCGACGCAGCGAACGGGAACAACAGCCGCGCCGGCGCGATCGAAGTGGCGCCGGATGACCGGACGATCACCTTCCACCTCTCCGCGCCAGTCCCGTTCTTCAACGATCTCATGGGCTTCTCCGTGTCCGCTCCCGTGCCGTGGAACTACAACCAGACGGGCCGGCAACCGGATACGGTGGGAAGCGTCATCGGCTCAGGCCCGTACAGGCTCACGCAACACGTCCCGGACCAGCAGTTCGTGCTGGAGCGCAACCTCCAGTACCACACCCCGGCACTGTACAACTCGGTCGGCATCCCTGTAATCCCCGTGGAGGACAAGGTGACGATCAACATCCGTTCGAGCTCCACAGCCCTCAAGAACGACCTGACCGTTTCGCCGAAGCTCGCGGATGTCGTATACCGAACCATTAACGTTGAAGATCTACGGGACCTCACGGCGCAAGCGACCGCGCTCGGCATCCAAGTCGACACGTCCACGAGCCCGTTCATCCGATACCTCGTGTTCAATGCAAACCTCGTGACGGATGTGCGGGTGCGACGTGCGATCGCGTACAGCGTCGACCGACAGGCCATTGACACGGTCGTTTTTGACGGGAACGTGGACCCGTTGTACAGCCTCGTGCCCCCGGGTTTCCCGTTCAGCGCTCCGTACTACGAGCCCGTGTTCCAGACGAGCTACGGCGACGCGAAATGCACGGAAGCGAACGCGATCTGGGCGCAGCTGGGCTTCACGGTGAGCTTCTCAACCCGGGACCTCATCGCCAGGGATTCCTAGGATTCCGACCTCTACTCTTCCCGACGAGGCGGATAGGTACTTAGGCGCCGACCGCGATGGAAGTGTGCGAGCATGGCGAGAGGTCAATCTCTCCTGGCGTACGCGATCACTCGCGCCGCGCTCGCGCTGCCGATGCTTCTGATTCTGCTCACCGCCGTCTTCTTCGTGCTCCGGGTCCTGCCGGGCGATCCGATCCTCGCGCTGTGGGGCTCAAGGAACCCGCCGGCCGACCTATACGACCGGGCCCGCAGCCAACTCGGGCTCGACCAGCCACCGTGGATCCAGTACGTGAACTACTTGAGCGGCGTGTTCCGCGGGGATCTCGGACTGTCGATCGGAGAGCGTTACGTGGGCAGGCCGGTCTGGGGCGAGATCGCGAATCGTCTGCCGGCGACGATCGAGATTGCAATCGGCTCGATGCTCATCGCCTCGATCGTCGGGATCCTGACAGGGGTCATCGCAGGCGCCCGACGCGATTCCAAGATCGACGTCGCATTCCGGCTGTTCGGCACTGTCATCTGGGTCATCCCGATCTTCTGGCTCGGGGTCCTCTTCCAGATCGTTTTCGCCGTGTGGCTGGGCTGGCTCCCGCCACATGGGCGTTGGGTGGGGACCGACTACCCGCGGACCGTCACGGGGCTCTACACGCTCGACTCCCTCCTGGAAGGGAACCTGGACCACTTCGTGACCGCAGTCCGCCATCTCGTGTTGCCGTGCCTCACCCTGGGTCTCGTCCTCAGCGGGTTCTTCACGAAAACCGTCCGTGCAAATATGCTCCGGACGATGTCCGCGGACTATGCCGAGGCTGCCCGGGCGCGAGGCGTTCCCGACCGCCAGGTCGTCACCCGCCACGCGTTCAAGAACGCCCTCGTCCCCGT
The DNA here is from genome assembly GCA_035283405.1 of Thermoplasmata archaeon. GTDB lineage: Archaea > Thermoplasmatota > Thermoplasmata > RBG-16-68-12 > RBG-16-68-12 > RBG-16-68-12. The sequence continues at coordinate 2,134 of DATEUA010000149.1, forward strand.
GATCACGGTCCTCGGCCTCCAGTTTGCGATCCTGTTCGCCGGCGCCGTCCTCACGGAGAAGACCTTTTCAATCGAAGGAATCGGGGGACTCCTGCTGAGCTCGGTCATCTCGAAGGATATGACGATGATCCAGGGCATCGTCGTCGTCTATGCGGGCATCATCGTGTTCATCAGCCTCGTCATCGACATTCTCGGCGCGCTCGTCGACCCACGAATCCGGATGTAGGACCATGGGCGCTCCCCGCCGAAGCCGACTCGACGAGTGGTTCCCCCGCCACTCGATCGTTGGCCGCATTGTCCATCCGCTGTTCGAGGAGAGGAGGACCCTCGCGGGCCGGATGAGCTGGATCGGCCTCGGGATCCTCGTGGCCTTTCTTGTCGTGGCAGTCGGCGCGAACATCATCGCGCCCTTCGATCCGATCGCCCTGGTCGACGAGAAAAATATCGCGCCGTGGAGCGTCATCGCCGTGCCTCGGAACCAGAGCTTCACGGCGTGGTTCGGGAACTGGACATCGATGGCCGCTGCGGAGACCATCAACGGCATCGGAGCGTCGTCGAACGGCCCGGGGCAGGTCGAGCAGCTGCTTTCGTTCGCGCTCGATGTGAAGCGCGAGGCGGTCCTAGCCGTGGGCCTCGAGGCCCTCCTGCTCGCGAACGGGACCGACCCCGGCCACTACCTCGTCTTCGAAGTGAGCCGGGACTCCGGCGCGACGTGGTCTGCGCCAGGCGAAATCCGGACTGTCGACCTGTTCGTCCGAATCGACCTCTCGGGACTTACGTCGTGGCGGGCGGGCGATCTGACCCGGGACACCTTGAGACTGCGAGTCACGCACGCCTCCGATGCGGGCGCCGGCAATCTGACCGTCGACTATGTCGGCATGACGGCCGTGTGGGAGACTTACTGGCATCTCATGGGGACAGATGCGGTCGGTCGGGACGTCTTCTCCCGAGTCCTCTTCGGGACGCGGACGTCCCTCGTCATCATGCTCATCGCGGTATCGACGGCCTTCGCCGTTGGCTTCCCGATCGGGCTGTACTCAGGGTATCGGGGCGGAAACTTCGACAAAATCGTGGTGCTTGTGATGGACTCCCTGTACTCGTTCCCCGGTCTTCTGTTCGCGGGCCTCATCGCGGTCCTCCTGGGCAAAGGGGTCGTGAATATTGGCCTTGCGGTCACCGTCATCTACGTTCCCCTATACTTTCGCGTAACCCGAAGCCAAGTCCTGTCCGTGCGGGAGGAGCTCTTTGTGGAAGCCGCGCGAGCCCTCGGGGCAACCCCGAAGCACATCATCCTGCGGTACATCGCAGCGAACGTGATCATCGCGGTGCCCGTTATTTTCTCGCTGAGCGCGGCGGACGCAATCCTGACTGCGGCGGGGCTCTCGTTCCTCGGGCTCGGTCTCGAAGGGGACATCCCAGACTGGGGGCTGGACCTCTCCGCCGGCGCGCAGCGGATCGACAACGGAATCTGGTGGTCCTCCTTCTTCCCGGGACTCGCGATCGTCTTCCTGACGATCGGATTGAGTTTTCTCGGGGAGGGACTGAACGACATCATCAACCCGCTCCTGAAGAAGGAGAGATCGTGAGCGAGGTTATCTTGGAGGCCCGCGGGCTCCGAGTCCATTACCGGACGAAACGAGGGCCCGTCCGGGCGGTGGATGGTGTGGACCTGGAACTGCGCGCGGGGGAGACTCTCGGCGTGGTCGGCGAGACGGGATGCGGGAAGTCGACCCTGGGCAAAGCGATCCTGGGACTCCTCCCTGTCGGCACGCGGGTCAACGGGTCGCTGACGCTCCGGGGGCGCGAACTCCTGGGGCTATCGAAGGCGGAGTACCGCAAGCTCCGCGGCGAGGAACTCGCCCTGATCTTCCAAGACCCCATGACCCGGCTGGACCCGTTGATGACGATCCGTGACCACTTCCTCGAGACAATCCACGTCCACCGTCCAAGCATCCCGAAGAAGGATGCGTCCGAGATGGCCCTCGCGGCGCTGCGGTCCATGGGCATTCCGGACAGCCGGTTCGACAACTATCCGCACGAGTTCTCGGGCGGGATGCGGCAGCGGATCATGATCGCGATGGCCCTCATCCTGAGCCCGAAGATCCTCGTGGCGGACGAGCCGACGACAGCCTTGGACGTCATCGTTGAAGCGCAGATCCTGGACATCCTTCGAGACCTGCGCCGGGCGTACGGCATGACGGTCCTCCTGATCACGCACAACCTCGGCATCGTCGCGGAAGTCTGCGACCGCACGGCGGTCATGTACGCGGGCAAGATCGTCGAGCTTGGATCCGTGCACGATGTCTTCCGGCGTCCGATCCATCCGTATACCCAGGGCCTCCTGGCGAGCACGATCCACCTGAACACGAAGGAGCTGCGGTCCATCGACGGGCTGCCGCCGAGCCTGCTAGGACCGCCGAGCGCCTGTCGGTTCCACCCTCGGTGCCCGTACGCGAAGGAGATCTGCGAGCAGGAGGAACCCCCCATGATCGAGTACCATCCGGGGCACCCCGCCGCGTGTCACTTCGGGAGCGACTTCCGTTGATGGACGCGCCCCTCCTGTCGATCCAGGACCTGGTCGTCCACTTCCCTGTGAAGATGAACGCGGTCCAAGCGATGGGACGGGCGGTCCTTCGTCGGGTGCGAGGGGCGAGCCCGGACGGCGGGGATGAGCGCCTCCTCCGGCCCCGCGTTCACGCCGTGGACGGCATCACGTTCGACCTGAGGCCCGGGGAGATCCTTGGCCTCGTCGGGGAGAGCGGCTGCGGGAAGACGACGACGGGCCGCACGGTCCTCCGGCTCCTTGAGCCGACGTCGGGCCGCATCACGTTCGCCGGACGGGACATCACGCACCTCGGGGAAAAGGGGCTCCGGCCGCTCCGGCCCAGAATGCAGATCATCTTCCAAGATCCCCACGCGGCCCTGAACCCCGCGATGACGGTAGGCCAGACGATCATGGACGCGCTCCTCCTCCACGTCACGGAGGACGAAGGCGAGGCGAAGGATGCGACCCTCCGCGTCATGGAGGAGGTGGGACTCACCCCCTCGGAGGACCTCATCTCGAAGTACCCCGCGGACCTGAGCGGCGGTCAGAAGCAGCGGGCCGTCCTGGCCCGGGCGATCGTCCTGAAGCCCTCCCTCATCGTCGCGGACGAGCCTGTTGCGATGCTCGACATGTCGGTCCGGGCGAGGATCCTCGAGCTCCTGCTCGAGCTCCGGGACAAGTACCGCCTTGCGTACATGTTCATCACGCACGATCTAGCCACCGCGAAGTTCGTGTGCGATCGAATCGCAATCATGTACCTCGGACGAATCGTCGAGATGGGGCAGACCGCCGCGATCTTCCAGGAGCCGAAGCATCCGTATACGAAGGCCCTCCTCGGCGCGATCCCCGTCCCGGAGCCTGGGCGCGTCCGGGAGCGGACGTTGCCCCATGGGGAGGTGCCCGACGCGATCTTTCCTCCGGCTGGCTGCCGCTTCCACCCTCGATGCCCCGTCGCCCTGCCGACGTGCGGCTGGGAAGGGCGAGATCTCCTCGACTATCTGGAGGAGCGCCGACTCGACCCCGCGAAGGCGGCCGCCGAGGAAGCGGCGTTCGGGCGGTTCGGGAAGTGGGCCGCGGAGGGGCTCGTCGCGTGGCGCCGGGTTCGCGGTCAGGATCCGAAGACCGCCGAGGAACACGTACGCGCGGTCGTGGCGCAGGCGCCGCCGGCCTTGCGAGACGCGGTCGAGGTCGTCGAGTTCCTCGATCCAGTCGTCGCGGTTCGTTTCCGCCCGCCGGCGGTGCTCCGGCCGACGCATACGGACGGCCGGATCGTCGAATGTCTCCTGTACGAACAGCAGGGTTAAGGCACGAGGAGCGCATCCTCGATCCGGAGGATGTGGAGCGTGGAGACCGGACCGATCCTGGCGGGACAGGACGCGACCCGGTGGACGACGGTCGCCGTGCACGCGGGGCTTCGGGTCCTCGGCGCTTTCCTCGTCCTGTTCCTCTTCGTGAACCTGCTGTTCCTCTCGATCAACGTGTGGGGCGATCCCGTCGAGCTCCTCGTCCCGCGAGATCCGAAGATCCCCGAAGAGTACGTACTCATCAACTGTCGGACCTTCGGCCTCTGCGGACCGGACGGGTTCCCACTGTCCCTTCCCGCTCGATACGTCTTGTTCCTGGAGAACCTGTGGCAGGGGGACTTCGGGGTGTCGTATTACTGGAGAGGGCTCCCGGTCTCGGACGTGCTCCGGGAGGCGATCCCGGCGACCGTCGAACTGCTCCTCGCCGCGAGCCTCATCGCCCTCGGCCTCGGCTTCGTCCTCGCGACGGTCGCCCGCCGGTACAGACATCGAGGCGCGGATGCCGCGTCGCGCCTGTCCGGGGCCCTCCTCGCGGGCCTTCCGATTCTCTGGTTCGCCTTGCTCCTGCAGTATACCGCGAGGAGCGTCCTCCCGGTCTCGGGCCGCTTGGACTTCGGCCTCGCGAAGCCGCCTCTGCTGACGGGGATGCACTCGATCGACGCACTCCTCGCAGGCCAGTTCGGCACCTTCGCGAACGCGCTCCAGCATCTCGCCGTGCCGGCCCTCGCCCTAGGGATCCCGATGGGGGGATTCGTCGCGCGCGCGTTGCGTCGCTACGCCGAGCGGTCCCTTGCGGGCCCGTCCCCCGCGACCTCGATGACCTTCCCCGTGGGTGCGCTCTTGGGAGGCGCGCTCGTCGTGGAATGGCTCACGTCGAGGGACGGGGTCGGACGCATGTTCCTCGACGCGATCCGGTCCATCGACCTACCCGCTGCGATCGGCGCGACTGTCGCACTCCTGGCCCTGGGAGTCGTCATCGCCACAGGGCTATCGATCCTTGAGCTGGTCCTGGAGCCCACCCGCTTCCTCGCGGCCTATCCGACGGGAGTGCCGACATCCCGGATCGTGACCTCCGATCGGTTCCCGCTGGCGAGGCGCCTGCTGTACCTCGGGTCCGCGTTCCTCGGCGTCGTGATCGTGGCGATCGCCCTGGGCACCTTCCTGGACCCCGTAGTCGTCTCCGTCCTCGTCGTCGCCTCGTTCATCGGCCTCGGGATCTTCGCGGGTTGGATGGAGACCGCGCGCGGGAAGGAAAGGGATCCGATGGCGGCCGCCCGAGCGGCTCCCGAGGAGGTCGCGAGCCGAGCTGCTCGGGCCTATCGGCGGTTCGGGTCCGTCTCGTCGGGCTTCGCCTGGACCGGTCTCATCCTGCTGTTCGTCGTCGCGGGAATCGCCGCCCTCGCGCCGCTCCTCGCCCCGTATCAGGTCGGCGTCCCGACGGGCCCTCGGGCGGAGGCGCCGAGCGCGACGCACTGGCTCGGCACAGACCCGGGCGGGGAGGATTCGTTCAGCCGCCTCCTGTTCGCCGCGCGCGGTACCCTGCTGCCGCTCGGCATCGCGCTCCTCCTTCCGGCCGGGATCGGATATGTGGCAGGGCTCGGTCTCCTCTCGGTGCGTCGGCGGCCGTCGATTCTCGCCGGACTCCTCCTCGATCCGATGCGGGGCGTGCCGGAACTCCTTGTTGTCCTGATGTTGCTGTTCCCGATCGTCGCGACGAGAATCGTCTCCTTTTGGAAGCTCGCGATGTACTCCGTCCTCCTGGGTCTCGTGCTCACACCGGCGTTCGTGAGGGGCCTTCGAAACCGGCTCGTCGCCCAGCCCCGGGCCTCGTGGCTTGCAGGTGAACGCCAGGACCTGCGGCGGCTTCACGCGGTGTTCCCCGGGCTCCTGTCGATGCTCGCCCTCGAGGTCGTCCTGATCCAGGCGGCGATCTCCTTAGGGTTCGGAGCCCTTGGCTTGTTCGACATGGCAGGGGAGATCGTGCGGGCCGATGCCTCGAACGCCGTCCTGAACGGCTACTGGTGGATGTTCGTGCCCCAGGGCCTCATGATCGTGCTCGTCGCGCTCGCATTCGCCCTGCTCGGCGAAGGGCTCGCGGGCCGAGACGAGACACGCCCCTGGCGGATGACGCCTTTCCCCGCACCCCGGTTCGCCCCGCCGGTGGTCGGCATCGCACGGACCTCCTCGGAGGGCCCCTCGAAGACCGCCCCGCCTCCCTGAGGACCGCCACGGAGAAGCCTTAAGCCGGGGGCAAGCTTCGACGTCGCGATGGAGGACTTCTCGACCTTCGCGGCCTCGCATCCGGAATTCTGCGACCCTAAGGCGGTGCGGGTGCCGGGCCTTGGAGCCCTCCCGGACCTCGGGGGGTCGCGCCGGTTCGACCTCACGGCGGACGCCCTCGCGTCGTACCGGCCCACGGTGCCGAAAGACCCGACCGCGCTGCCGAACATGCTCCGACAGGGGCCTGAGGCAATCGCGTTCTACGTCTCGTTCCGCCTCCGGCCGGACGCGTGGGGGATCTACGTCCGGGAGCCCGCACTCCGGACCCTCCTCGAAGAGTACCACCGAATCATCTGGCGGGACCTGGGGAAGTACGCAGACCAGGACGTGTCCGATCTGGCGGCGCAAATCGAGCTGAGCCTCGCATTGGACTACCTCTTGAGCCACAACCGGTTCCACTTCCTCGTCGACCGGGTTGCGTCCGGCTGGGAGGTACAGAGTCGCGTCGGGAAGTACGGTCCGTACCAGGAGGCCGCGTACGCGCCCCAAACGAACCCGAAGCCGCCCCAGGCCCCTGAGGAGATCTCGAACCTGGAGGAAGCACTCGCGAACCTCGAAGCGTTCCGGTCGTACATCAACCCCGCCTACGCGGACGGGGTCGCCAAGGTCGTCGAAGGGCGCCTCGATCCGCGGAACGTGGAGGAGTGGAAGGCGTTCTTCGTCGGCGGGCGGTTCGCGGTCGAGATGGCGAACGTGTTCTCGCGCCAGCCTCCGGGCTGGAAGGACTTCTCGAAGTTCCTGAACCGGAAGACGGCCGTGGGGTCGACGAACTACGTTCGTATCCAGTACTCGTACAATCCGGAGATGCTCGAGCGCGGGCAGAA
>DATEUA010000150.1:0-12546 GCA_035283405.1 Thermoplasmata archaeon
CGCGACCGCGCAGTGCTTCTCGAGCGTCTCCACGGGAGTCCAGGGGAACTCCATCATCTTGTAGTCCGGGTGGAAGCGGAGGAAGTGGATCGGGGTGTCGGGGCCCAGGTTGTCGTAGACCCACCTCGAGAGCTTCCGTGCTGCCTCGAGATCGTCCCCCACCTGCGGCACGATGAGGTCCGTGATCTCCTGGTGGATCTTCGTTTTGTCGCGCATCTCGAGGATCGTCTGGAAGATCGGTTCCGCGTTCGGGATGTTGATGAACTTCCGGACGAAGTTCGTCTCCCCGGAACCCTTGAAGTCGACCGTGACGCAGTCCAGGAACTTCCCCATCTCCGCGACGGTCTCGGGCGTGTCGTAGCCGTTCGACACGAAGATGTTGATGAGCCCGGCCTCGCGGGCCTTGAGACCGATGTCCCGCGCGAATTCGATGAATATCGTCGGCTGATTGTACGTATACGCGAGGCCCTGGCAGCCCTGTTCGAGGGTCATGCGGACGACGTCCTGCGGCTCGACCTCGATCCCTTCAACTTTTCGTCGTTGAGATATATCTGCATTTTGGCAATATCGACAAAGCCAATTACATCCGGTTGTCGCAATGCTAAAAATCTTGCTTCCAGGTCGGTAATGTGATACAGGCTTCTTTTCAATCGGGTCGACGTGGCCTGTAATCACTCGGCCGTACACGTAGAGCCATAGCTTGCCCCCGTGTACGCCGCGGATTCCACACAGGCCCACCTGGCCCTCGCCGATTTTGCAGTACCGCGCGCACGCCGTGCACACGATCTTGTTCGTGCCCTCGACCGGCTTCCACAGCTCGGCAACCTTGCCCATCGCCTTCCCGGGCGGCTCGCGGACGTCGAGGACTTCCTGTTCCGTAATCATTGACTGTCCCTCCTTACCCCCCGGTCGAGTTAAAACACTTTTCGACCAGTTACCTGAATCCGGATGGACGCAGCGCTCCGAGGCCGCCACGGCCCTGTTGGATGCGCATTGGCTCGCAGACACCGGTCCGGCGCCCGGCCCCCGTGCCACGACGTGTCGGATTCGCGAAGGTTTACGTATACGTATACGTATACGTCGATGTCATGCCGGTGAAGACGACGATCCTCCTGCGCGAGGACGTCAGGGACCACCTCCTTCGCAGGGTCGGCCCCAGAGGCCTCTCGGAGGCGATCAACGAGATCCTCGCCAAGAATCTGTTCCGCTCGAAGAAGTCCCTCTTCGGGGCCGATCCCTGGCTGACCCAGAAGGGCCTGCGAGACGAGCGGGAACTCCATGAAGACCTTTGACTCCTGGGCTTGGGTGGAGTACTTCAGAGGTTCACGAACGGGCCAGGATGTACGACGACTCCTCGAGGGCGACGAGGTCCTGTTCACCCCCTCCGTGTGCCTGGCGGAACTCAAGGCGAAGTACCTCACGGAGGGACACGATCCCGCGGACCGCCTCCGGTTCATCAAGTCCCGTACCTCCATCGTCGACGTCGACAGTGCGGTGACGGAGGATGCGGCGGACTTGAAGGTCCGCCATCGACTCCACATGGTCGATGCGATCGTCCTCGCGTCGTCGAAGGCCCGGGGAGCGGACCTCGTGACGGGGGACAAGCACTTCCGGGGCATCCCGGGCGTCTCGATGCTTCCGGACTGACGGCCTCCGATCTCAGCCGGCGCGCATCGGCCGGAAGTGCTCCCAGCCCTTCGACGCGAGCGGCTCTTTGCCCTCGCGGGTCACCAGGAGGTTCGGCCCCGCCGAACCTACCTTTCCGACGAGCGTGATCCGGTTCCGGTCCGCGCGTCGCTCCGTCTCGTAGCGAGCGAGGAGGTCCCCGAGACCCTCCGGCTTGACGGTCGCGACGAGTTCGTAGTCTCCGCCGGAATACAGGGCCATCTCTTTCGCCTGCGCAGCCGTCAAGTTCGCGAGGCCTTTGTGCTTCGGGAGAGCCTCCCACTCGACCTGATATGACAGGCCCGTCATCGCAGCCATCTGCGCGAGGGTCGCACCGAGGCCGTCCGAGATGTCCATGCAACTCGTCACCGTGCCCGAATCCGAAAAAACCATGCCCTCCGCGACGCGAGGGTACGGATGGAGGACCGCATGGAGGGCCTCGGTCCGCACGCCGCCGGCCGAGAGCTGGCGCATCGCGACGCCCGCGCGGCCGAGCTCCCCCGTGACGACGATCACGTCCCCGGGCCGCGCGCCCTTCCGCAGGAGGACGCGGTCCTTCCGCACACGTCCGATCGCCGTGCCGGCGAGGGACATCACGTCCGCCTGCTTCGTGTCCCCCCCGAGGACCGGAATGCCGAACTCCCGGGCACACTCTTCCATGCCCTGTCCGAGCCCGCGCAGGTATTCGACGTCCGTGTCCGCGGGTAGAGAGAGCGCGGCGACGAACCCGAGGGGCTTCGCGCCCGCGGCCGCGATGTCGCTCAGGTTCACCGCGGTCAAGTACCATCCGATCTGCTGCGGCGTGGCCCCGTCGGGCACGTGGGTGCGCGGGTTCACGGAGTCCGTCGTGATCACGAGGTACTCGTCCCCCCAGTCCACGACCCCGCAGTCGTGCCCCAAGCCGACGGGATGCCCCCGGTCGAAGATCCGCGCGAGGACCTGGATCGCGGCCCGCTCGCCGACGTCGGCCAGTTTCGTCATGCGAGGGGCGTCAACCGACCGGGACTCAAGAAGCCTCCGATGGAGACTCGCCGAAACCCGCGGGTTGCCTCACTTCTTCTTGGAGAGCCGGTCTCGGAGGACGAACAGGACCAGGACGCCTGCGACGGCCGCCACGAGGATTGCCACGAGGAGAAGCGAGTTGTCCGCCGGACGACCCGCGACGCCGATCTCGATCGTCCCCGTCAGGTTCGTGTGGAAGCGGTCCCGGTACAGGAACGTGCCGTTCCGATCCGCCGTGAAGTTCCAGCGGACCTGGGTCGGGCCCGAGAAGTTCGGCGAGGCGGGTTCGTCTGCGTCTTCGTTCGTGTCGTTGTCGTAGTCGATGAACCAGCGGTGGTTCGCGCTCCCGTCCGTCGCATTGAGGAGGAGTGTCACGTTGTCATCGAGGTCCACGGCGAGGGAAGGCCCCGGATTCGTGAGGGAGTCCCACGAGGCGCCCCAGCCCTCCACGTCGTTCACAACGAGGGCGAAGGTCCGGTCCGCCGCCCGCGCGGGTCCGATCGCGAGCAGACTCGATGCGACGACGAGAGTCATGCCGACCAGGAGGAGGCGCCTCAAAGACCTCGTCATCGTATCCTCATCGGGCGCGCGGACCGCGGTCCGGGGGAATAGCACCCCTGTCCGGATTATCACCGCAGAGACCCACGGGTGATTCCCGGAGGGCGAACCAACCCCTCTCAGCGTCTGAGCAGGACGCGTTCCCCGACGAGTCCGATACGGAACCCCGCCATCACGCCGAGGGTCGGGGGAGTGCTTGTTCAACGGCGAAGATCAGGGGGACGACGACCTGGAGCGGACGGTCGCGGCGTTCTACACCGCCCTCGCGGACCTCGGCGCCGGACGCACGCACATGCCTGCGGCGCGAGTCGTGGACCTCTCGCGACCGCGTCGTGACTCCAATCGGATCACTCGAGACGCGCTCGCAACCACTCCTTGGAGGGTCCGAGGGCGGCCTCCGTCATCGACTCGAGCCGTTCGTCCTGGAGGCGGTGGTTCGCGCCCTCGACGACCTCGAGCCATACGCTGGGCATCCCCGCGAGCGCCTCCCGGAGCGCCGGGAGGTCGAGCCGATCGGACCTCGACCCCACGACGATGAGTGCGGCGATTTCGAACTCCCCGAGCCGGCGAAGAGCCGTTCTGCGTTCCGGCTGCCCGGTGTAGCTCAGGCCCATCAAGATGACGTCCTCCGCGCTCTCGTCCGTCGCGGCGGCGATAGCGGCCCACGCGCCGAGGCCCCGGCCCGCGAGGATCACCCGGTCGTGCCCCGACGTCCGTCGAGCGTGGTCGATCGCCGCACGAAGATCCGCGATTTCCTCCTCGTGGCCCGCGGAGGGTTCGCGGCCCGCGGCCTGGTACGCGAAGGTGAAGCGGAGGGTCCACAGCCCGAGGGCCGCCCCGACCCACGCCAGGCCAGCGACGAGCGGCTCGTCCATGTGCCCCTGCCGGCCGTGCGTCACGACGAGCGCCGCTTTCGTCGGTCCTTCCGGCGCGAGGACCTTCCCCTGCAGACCGCCCGATGCCCCGGGGACCGTCACGAGGGATTCCCCTCGGCGGTTCTTCGTCATCATCCGGAGCGCGGATGGCCCCCGCGGACGAAAAAAAGGTTGCGCCTCCAGAATCGCGAAGCGGAACGTGTGACCCGAGTCGACAGACGCGGTCCGTCCGCCCCGTCGCCGGAGGCGGTTCGCGATCCCATACCCGCGCCCCGACGCCCAATCCTTATCAAGGTCGGGTCGGTTGGAGCGGGGGATGGAACTCGATCGGACGGACATCGCGATCCTGCGAAGTCTGCAGGAGGACGCCCGCCGCTCCCTGCGGGACGTGGCGAAACGAATCGGGGTGAGCGCGCCGACCGTCGCCTCGCGGCTCGCGACCCTCGAGAACCTCGGGATCGTCAAGGGATACCGTGCGATCCTCGATCCGGAGCTTCTCCAGGAGAGTTCCGTGCATCTCGTCGTGAGGGCGCGGCTTCAGGCCGTGGACGCCGTGGCGAAGGCCCTCGCGGCGCTCGACGCGGTCCGGCGGGTGACCGTCGCTCGCGGCGGCCGAATCGTCGCGGACGCAACCGTCGAGGGCGAAGGGGAGATCGATCGGCTCCTCGAGACGATCGGCGCGAACCCCGATGTCGTCGACTTCGAGCATCACGTTGGAGTGCGCACCGTGAAGGAGGAGCCCCGAGCGGTCCTCGCGGACCGGATGGTCGCTTCCCTGCGGTGCTTCCAGTGCAAGAGGCCGATTGAAGGGGCGCCCATCAAGCTCCGGCTGGGCGATCGAGACCACTACGTGTGCTGCGAGTCGTGCGAACGGCTCTATCGGGAGAAATACACGAAGCTGAAGGCGAACGCGTCGCCTCTCGGCCGAGGGCCGTGACCCTTCCTCCCACTTCCGAAGGGACAAGGTCCCGTGTCATGCGAGTGCGGTGCGCGGGATTTGAACCCGCCTTATAGCCTTGGCAAGGCTATGTCCTAACCAGACTAGACTAGCACCGCGCGGCTCGCGCCATGTCACGGACCGAGATAAGGGCTTCGCGCCCCGCCTCGCGCCAGTCGTCCCCATGAACTCCAGAACTGTTCCGCCCAAAGGAAAGGCCACATCGGATCGGCGAGCGGACTCGTGCTCGAACTCCGTGGCATGCGCCTGGCGAGGAGCCCACCGAAAAGTCCCTCTGAATCCAACCGATCGGCCTGGGGGGATGGACCGCGATCACCGGACGAACACAAGCTCTCGTGGGCCACGCGACGCCGCATGCCCCCATCCGTTCGGATTGTGTCGTCGAAGCCCTCGCCTCCCGGGTGCAGGTCCCAGGGCCCGCAGGTCCTTCAGATCCCTGCGACCCCGACGAGGTACGCGATCCCGAATCCCGCGAGGGCCGCGATGATCCCGATGACGAGCATCTGCAGCCCGCTCCGCGCGGGTCGACCCACGGTCACCTTCGCCTTGTACCAGCCGATCAGGAACAGGGTCACGGCGCTCACGACGAGCGACCCAACGATCCCGTTCAGGATGTTGTTTGCCTCGATATCCGCACGGAACGCGACGAACGGGACGAGGGGAATGAGGGAACCGACGATCGCGGCGATCCCTACGAGGACGCCGCTCCGCCGCGCCTGGGCCTGGTCGACGGGTGCGAGGTTGAGCTCGTGAGCCATCATGAGCTCGAGCCACGCCTTCGGCTTCGCGACGATCTTGTCCGTCATCTCCTCGAGATCCGCGCCTTCGAAGCCCCACCGCTCGAAGATTTCGCGCACCTCGCCCCGCTCGACGTCGGGGAGCTCGCGCATCTCCCGCCTCTCGCGCTCGACCTCGCTCAGGTAGTGGTCGCGCCGGGCCAGGGTGGACGTGTACGCGACCGCGCCCCTCGAGATCGACTCCGCGAACGTCGCCGCGAGGCCCGCCGCGAGGATGATTCCGAAATCCCGGCTGTAGATCGCGACGCCCAGAAGCACGCCGAGGACATTCACGAGGCCGTCCTGGCTCCCAAGGATGAAGTCCGAGATCAGGCCCGGGGCGGCATGCTGTTCGTCGCTCGTCGCCTCCTCGACCTCCTTCCGCCAGAACGCGAGTCGAGTGGCCACGGGGACCCTCGCGTCGAACGAGGTGGAGGGATTTGACGGTTGCGTACGGACGATGAGGTCTCATCCGCCCCGACGCGGCAACTATTTCTAAGCCACCTTCGATGCGCCGCGCCGGATGTCCGAAGCGCCGTTCCTCCTGACGGACATCGCGTCGTCCGTGGGGGCATCCCAGGCGGATCGCGCGGTCGACGGCGCGATGCGGGCCCTCCAGACCGGTACGGCGCCGATCGAGGTGATCCGGGCCGCCGCCCGGGGTGCCGCGCTCCACTACGACGTTGGGGTTGGGCGTCCGCCGATGGGCCTCGCGGCCCTCGCGGCGGCGACGAACCTGTTCCCGTTCCTCGAGGCGCGGCTCCATCCGCTCCCGACGCTGCAGGCCGTCGTGCTCGCGGCGTCCGAGAAGAAGGCGGCGCAGCCCGCGAGGCCCCCCGCGCTTGTGAACGGAGAGATCACGCACCTCGGACGCTCGTTCCTCCTCGCAGCCCGTGATGGGAACCTCCCGGAGGCGGAGTCGATCTTCCTCGGGATGATCCGTGAAGGCGTCGAGCGGCGCATCGCGGGGGACATCCTGTTCCGCGCGGCGGCGGAGGACATGGGGCACGGAGGGCTGAAGCTCGTCGCGGCGGTGAAGCTGTGGCAGCTCGCCCGCGCGCTGCACTTCCGGGATGCCCGGACGGTCCTCCGCCCGGCGGTCCAGTTCCTCGTCGCGGGGGCGCGGGACGGATCCTCCTACCGAGCCGTCCTCGAAACGCTCGGGAAGGAGTGGGTCGACCTCGAAGGCCTCGCGACGGGGGGCCGTCCGCTCGACGCGGAGGGTCGCGGGAAGGCCTCCGCCACGTTGGGGACGGGCGACCCCGCGGCCTGCGTCGCGGGCACCCTGGCCCTGCTCCGGGACGGGTTCGCCGCCTCGTCCCTCGCCGAGACGTTTTCCGTCGAAGCGGCGAAGGGGGTCCTCGCGGCGAAGGAGGACGCGCGGGCCGCCGCCGACGGACTCCTCGTCGCCCACGCGGCCCGGTTCGTCATCTCGTTCACGCGGAGCCCGGACAGGCTCTTCGCCCTCTTCCAGACCGCCCTTCGTCTGCGCTCGCCCGCGTCTGCAATCCACCGCCCCCTCGTTCAGAGGAGGAGAGGGGATCGAGACGAGTTCGCGCGGATCGTGGACGCCCTCGAGGCCCGTCAGTCGGACGCGGCCGTCGCCCGGACGCGGTCGTACCTCGAGCGCGGCCGTCCGAGGGACCCTTTGCTCGGAATGCTCGTGGAGGTCGCGTGTCGAGACTCCGCTGTGGGGAACGAGGGCCTGAACGTCCTTCTTGCGGACGCCTGTGCGTCGGAGACCCTCGCGAGTCGCGCGCCGGAACCCGCGATGGCTCTCGCGAAGTCGATCGCCTCGTCCCCCGCGGACCGGACCGCGTACGAGGCGTGGTCTTCGCTCTTCGCGCGGTGACTACTTCTTCCTCAGTCCCTCGCCGACGAGGGCGAAGTGCGCGAGGAGGGCCTCGATCTGTATGCGCTCGTTGCTCCCTTCGACGAGCCGGAAGTCCGCCTCGGCGATCCGGTCGATCAGCCTCACCTTGAACTCGTCGTCGATGTTCAGGTCGAAGACCGCGCGGTGCACCTGCCGCACGACGTCCTCTCCCGAGAGCCCGTACTCGATCAGGAGCTTGTCGAGGGCCTCCCGGGCGGGCAGGAAGTCCCCCGCGAGGGCCCGCTCGATGAGCTTCCGGACTTCTTCCGGGCGCACGGTGCTCGCGGCCCGGTACAGGGCATCCCCGTCGATCGTCGTCGCGAGCGAGGCGGCGACCTGGAGGGAGTTCACCGCGCGGCGCATGTCCCCCTGGGCCACGTAGATCAGGGCCTCCATGCCGTCCTCCGTGATCTTGAGCTTCTCCGACTTCGCGATGCGTCCGAGGTTCTCGCGGATCGCCTCGGCCTTCAGGGGCCGGAATCGGAAGACCGCGCACCGCGACTGAATCGGCTCGATGAGGCGGGAGGAGTAGTTCGCCGACAGGACGAACCGGGACGTCCGGGTGTACGTCTCCATCGTCCTCCGCAGGGCCGCCTGTGCGTCCGCGGTGAGGTTGTCCGCCTCGTCGAGGAAGATGATCTTGAACGGGGTTCCGCCGAAGGGGGCGGTGCGGGCGATGTCCTTGATCTTGGACCGGACGACGTCGATCCCGCGTTCATCGCTCGCGTTCAGCTCGGCGAAGTTGGCCTGCCACGTCTCCCCGAACATATCCCGGGACAGGGCCATCGCGCACGTCGTCTTGCCGGTCCCCGCGGGTCCCGCGAAGAGGAGGTGCGGCAGGTTGCCCTCCTTCGCGTACGCCTTGAGACGCTCGACGATGTCCTCCTGACCGACGACCTCGCCGAGGGTCTTGGGCCGGTACTTCTCGACCCAGATCTCCTTCATCGCCTCCCCCGTGGGACGGCGTGACATTCTGGGAAGCGGTAATAATCTTTCGCCGGGAGGTGCATGAATGTGCGTGCCGCCGGGGGGCCTCTCAGAACTCAAGGCGGAGAAGCCGCTGGACCTCTGCGATCGGATTGATGAGCGTGTTGACCGCGCTTCCGGCGAACAGGAGGCCGACCGCTCGTTCCCGATCGTCGACCACGAGGGACCCGCTGTCCCCTCCCTTGGAGAGCATGTTGCTGACGAGCTGGTGCCGGAAGACCGCGACGCGGCCGTTGTAGTCGACCTGGACGACCGCGTCGAGCCCCGTGATCGTCCCCGCGGTGAGGCCGGACGTCCGACCGCTCTTCCGCACGGGAATTCCGAGGTCCGCGACCGCCGTCCCGGAGACCTGTCCGATGTCGAGGATCTCCGGCGAGACGAGGTCCGGCTCGAGGGGCTCAGCGATCGCCGCATCGACCAGGTTCGTCCGTCCCGACGGAAGTCGCGTGAGCCCGAGGCCGAAGTGGACGAGCAGGGGTTTCAGGGTGCGCTCGACCCAGCGACCGAACGCGGTCGGATTCCCTTCCGCGAACGCGATCGGCACGAAGTCGACGAGTCGCGCGATCCCGTCCCTCTCGGTCCCCCCGTCCGCGGGAGCGGGCTGCACGATCAGGTCGCCGGGCCGCGCATCGTTGGTGTTCGCAAGGACGTGGTTGTTCGATAGGATGACGGGGCCGCTCCCCGCGCGTCGAGCGATCACGCCGAGGGTGCCCGCCGACACCCGCACGTGCCCGACGCTCACACCTCCCGGCGCGGGTCGCACCCGGGCCGTCCGGCTCGTGGTCGGCCTCTGAAGGAGCAGGAGCGCCTCAAAGCGCCCGGTCTCGACGACGTCCGTGCGCACCCCGTCGACGTCCCTCGGGACGACGTCC
Source organism: Thermoplasmata archaeon (assembly GCA_035283405.1). Taxonomy (GTDB): domain Archaea; phylum Thermoplasmatota; class Thermoplasmata; order RBG-16-68-12; family RBG-16-68-12; genus RBG-16-68-12. The sequence continues at coordinate 9,567 of DATEUA010000150.1, forward strand.
CCGCGTCGGAGGGCGGATGCGGGCAGCTTCCGTGCGACGTACACGACGATACAAGGCTCGTCCGTCTCGCGCCCTCGGACGATCTTGCGGCCGACCGCCACGCCGACGACGTTCGCCAGCCCGAACAGGGAAGCCTCGTGGTCCGCCCGCGCGGAGCGGACGCCGTCCCACGCCACGCCCTCACTTCCGGTCGTCGCCGAAGGCGCTGATCTCGAGGAGCCCCTCGCCGAGCTTGCCGCCCGCCGCCGTGCCCGCGACGCGGACGACCATGTTCGCGACGAACCCGAGGAAGATGCCGATCCCGTAGTACGCGAGGAGGTCCTGCGCGTACAGGAACGACATCAGGCTGACCCCGAACCCGATCGCGAAGAACGCGGCGAAGGCACCCCACTGGACCCTGTACCGGCGCACGGCGAACAGGAGGAACCAGCCGAGGACGCTGCCCATGAGCGCGATGCCGACTTGATCGATGTCCACGATTGGGTCCCTCGAGGTCGCGTCGATGCGGCGCGAGGCCCGATAAAGGAGACGGCGCGGTTCTCTTGGCCGATAACAGCGACGGGAGTCGCCCCGCGAGCGCGCTCGCTAGCCTTATTGCCCGTGGACGCGATTGCGTTCCGATGGCGGGGGTGCCATGGGATAAGGGCATGCCGACGCGCTGCGCGCAGTGCCTGAGCTCGAACCTCGAATACCGGGAGGACGGGTCTGCGCGGTGCCGCGCATGCGGTCACATCACGCCGACAAGTGGCTCTCTCGTGCCGCCCCAACCGCCGGCGCCCGCTCCGGAAGCCCCGCGTCCGCAGCCTTCGCCCGCACCCCCGGCCGCACCGCCTCCCGCGCCACGCTCCCCTCCCGCCGCTTACCCGGTGCCAGCCTATCCTCCCGCATCGTACACGTGGCCAGCGTACAAGTCCGCAGATTTCTCGAGCATCTTCTCCGGGACCCTCCGGGTGTTCTTCCGCCACCCGGCGGAGTTCATCCTCCCGTATCTCGCGGTGAGCGTCGGCACGACGATCCTCCTGTACGTTCTCCTCATCGGAACGTCCGCCGGGTTCGTGTTCAGCCTCGACCCGACCATGGCCCCCGCGGCCGTTCTCGCGGCGTTCAACGCGCTCCTCCTCGTCCTCCTGGTGTTCGCCTTCCTGTCGCTCGTCGTCTCGACGCTCATCCAAGGCGCCGTATCCCACTACGCGGTCCTGCGCCACCGTGGAGCGGTGATCTCCTTTGCATTTTCCTTCCGACGTGCGGGGACGCGGTTCGTCACCCTCCTCGGGGGTATCCTCCTGTACACCGGCGTCTTGTTCGGAGTCCTCGCGATCGCGTTCGTGCCCCTGTTCGGCGGACTCGCGACCCTGAACCCCGCGCTCCTCGGGCTCGGAATCCTCGCCCTCATCCCCGCGGCGATTTTCGCGCTGTACGTTGCTCTCGCGCTGAGCCTCGTCGTGCCCTCGATCGTGATGGAGGACGCCGGGGTCCTCGCGAGCTTCCGCCGGAGTTGGCAGATGACGAAAGGCCACAAGGGCCCGATCTTCGGCGCCTTCTTCGTTCTGGGCCTCATTTCCGGAGCGATCACGGTCGCCGTCGCGTTCCCCCTCGGTGCGGTCGCGGGCCCGATCGTCTCCTTCCTCGTACAGCTCCTTGTGAGCGGCGCCCTTGCATCATGGACGGTCATTGCCTCCGCGGTGGCGTACGACCTGATCGCTCGCGAGCCCAGGTACGCGCCGACCTGGGGATGGCGAAACCCGCCCATCGCCGCCCCTCCCGCGGCTCCGCCAGGCCCGCCGTGAACCGAAGCCTAAATACGCGCAAGGACATCCGACGCCCGTGCGCTGCTCCCGTTGCTCGGGGACCGCGATCACATGGATCCGGTATAGCGGAGAGCACCTCTGCAAGGACGACTTCGTCGAGTTCGTCGAGCGACGCGTGAAGCGCGAGCTGCGCGATCAGGTGGCCCTCCGGGGCGGGGAACGGATCGCGATTGGCATGAGCGGGGGAAAGGATTCGAGCGTGACCACGGTCCTCCTGCGGCGGATCCTTTCGAACCGACGGGACGTGGAGCTCGTCGGACTCACGGTGGACGAGGGGATTGCGTCCTACCGGCCCGACGGGATCGTCCGGGCGAGGCGACTGTGTCACGACCTCGGGATCGAGCACCACGCAATCTCGTATGAGTCGACCGTCGGGCACACGATGGACGACGTCGTCGGGGTCGACCCGGCGGCCATCCCGTGTAGCTATTGTGGGCCCTTCCGCCGGCAGGCCCTGAACTTCGCCGCCCGGGAGATCGGGGCAGACTACGTGGCCACGGGCCTCAACCTGGACGACACGGCGCAGTCGATCCTGATGAACGTCGCCCGAGGCGACGTCGAGAAGCTCGCGCGTCTCGGACCCCACGACGCGGTCCAGCCCGGGCTCGTGCCCCGGGTCCAGCCGCTGCGCATGATCCCGGAGGTCGAGGTGTATCTGTTCGCCTTCGTCGAACGCATTCCGTTCCATGACGCCACCTGCCCGTACGCGGCGCGTGCGCAGCGCGGCCGCTTCCGCGAGATCGTGAACCGGCTCGAGGCGGACAGCCCCGGCACCCGTCACGCGATCGTGAGCGGGTACGATCGGATGCGGCCTCTGCTCCAGGCGCAGTTCCCGCCCGCGGAGCTGCACGCGTGCGTGCGGTGCGGCGAACCGACCGGCCGCGAGGTCTGCAAGGCGTGCGATCTCAGGGAACGTATCGGGCGCATCGCCTCCGGCCTTCCGTCGGCGACGGACGCCTGATCCCCTACGCCCCGACCCCGACGGTCGCCGCGCGGGACCGCCCCACGCTCACGGTGCGCACGGGGACGCGGAGCTGGTCCTCGAGGAAGGCGATGTACTTCTTCATCGCGGGAGGGAACCAACGCCGTCCGCGCCGTGCGACCCGGACCCAGCCGTCCTCGGACAGCTCGGGCCACCCGCGGAATTCCCGGTACACGGGCTCGCACTCCGA
>DATEUA010000151.1:0-6729 GCA_035283405.1 Thermoplasmata archaeon
GACGTCGAGTGTGTGGACGGACGACCTCACGCACCAGAAGGACGCTGGCGCCAGGCTCGTGACGCCGTCGACGACCACTTCAAGTCCAAGGGGAAGAGTCGTGACGACGATCCAGTAGTCCGACGCCGCGAACGTCGCCACGTGCGAGCGCGGCGCGTCGCATACGATGACATGGGCCTGCGCCCCTCCGTCAGACCACGAAGCGAAGCGGTAACGAACGGACGCGGCTTCCTGGGGCGACGGAACGTCGAGGGTCCGCGTCGATCCCTCGAGGCACCAGATTGCGTAGGGCGAGTCTTGCGGTACTCCGTCGACCGAAACTCGAAGGGCCGGGGGCGACGTCGAGAGCGTGGTTCGATGCTCGGTGCCGAGGGAAGCGGAGTAGTCCGCGGGGCCTACCACCCGTATGGTCCGGTTTTGAGCTCCTCCGTCGGACCACGAGGAGAATACGAACCGCGTGTCTCCGATCCCTTGCGGGGACGGGACATCGAGGGAATGGTTCGACCCGTCCGCCCACCAGTACGTCTGCGGTGTGGTGACGACGAGACCGTCGACGAGGATCAGCATGTTCCCCGGCGACGACGTTATCATGACGAGATGCACGAGCTCGAAGAGGGCGGTGAACGAAGCTGGGCCCGAAACCACAACGGTTCGGCTCCTCGGACCCGAGTCGGACCACGCACGGAAGCCCATCCGCGTCGAGCCCGTTCCCTGCGGAGAGGGAACATCCAAAGTATGGTTCGAGCCGCTCGACCACCAGTACGACTGCGGAGCGGTGGCGATGACGCCGTCCGCGATTATCTGGAGGCCTGAGGGCGCGGTCGCGACGGTCATACGGAATTCCGTAACGAAACTGGCCGTGTGCGTGGCAGGCGCTGTCACGACGACGGAGTGGTTCATCGCCCCGCCGTCGGACCATGAGTCGAACACGAATCGCGTGTCTCCGACCTCTTGGGGCGAGGACACGTCGAGGGAATGGGTTGAACCCGGGGGCCACCAGTACGTCTGCGGGGTTGGGACCGAGACGCCGTCGACGATTAGCGACCGGCCGGCAGGAAATGTGGTCACGACGACGATGTACTCAATTCCAAAATCCGCGCGAATAGTCTTGGGGCCATCTGCTTTCACCGAATGCGTCTGGGCACCGCCGTCGGACCAGGAGGCGAACACGTAGCGTGTGGCGCCCACGCCCTGAGGCGAGTAGGTGCTGATCTCATGCAGAGAGTCAGCCGCCCACCAGAACGAGGCGGGCGAGAGGCGATCAATTCCATCGACCAAGAGATCTAGGGAGCTCGGGTTCGTGGAGATCGTCACCCTGTAGTCCGTGATGACGAACGCTGCCGTGTAGGTTGCGGGCGAAGAGGCCACCACCGAGTGGGTCCGAGATCCTCCGTCCGACCATGACGTGAAGGAGTACCGGGTCCCGCCGAGGGCTTGGGGCGTGGGTGTGCTCAGACTGTGGACTGTGCCGCTCGGCCACCAATACGACTGAGGTGCGGTGGCGGCGACTACGTCAGCGATCACCTGGAGGCCCGGGGGGTCGGTCGCGACGGTTACGCGGAATTCCGTGAGGAAATTGGCCGTGAACACATCTGAAGCGATCACCGCCACGGAGTGGTTCATCGCCTCACCGTCGGACCACGAGGCGAACAGGTATCGCGTGTCTCCCGTTTGTTGCGGGGACATCGTATCCAGAGTGTGGATGGACGTAAGAGTCCACCAGTAGTCCCGGGGGGCCACGGCAGGGATGCCGTCGACAATGACCGTGAGTCCGGCCGGCGTCGTGGAAACGGTGAGTCGCAATTCATAGGTGAACGCGGCGACGTGCGTTGCCGGGGTCGTCACTGTCACGTCGTGGTTCTTCGCTCCCCCGTCGGACCAAGACGCGAATACATTACGTTCGGTGCCACTCCCTTGAGGCGAAGGTACGTCCAGGGAATGCACCGAGCCCTGGGGCCACCAGTATGTCTGGGGCGCGGTCGCGGTGGCGCCGTCCACGGTGACCTGGAGTCCTGAGGGAGACGTATTCACGGTGACCTGATGACCCACGACAAACATGGCAGCATAGCTGGCAGGCGCATTGCAGACGATGTCGTGGGACTGCGCACCCCCGTCGGACCAGGAACTGAACAAGCTCCGCGTTGTACCGGTGCCCTGCGGGGAGGGCGCGTCGAGGACGTTCGGCGTCCCGCGTGCGCACCAAGTCACCGAGGGACCTGTGAATTCAACGCCGTCGAGGCGCACCTTCAACCCAGCTGGGGAGGTCGAGAGATCGATGGGGTACGAATCCGTGGCAACTTTCGCGACGAAAGCGTCAGAATCGCCGTTCCAAGAACGATCGTAAGCTCCCGGTGTCGTCGGGAAGTCGACGGATACGGTCATGCCGGTCAGATAAGCATTTGCGGCTCCGTCGACGGCGATCCCTGTTGCGTACTCGCTAGCGGTGGCATTGCCGCCAATGAGTGTGGAATACCGGAGTGCGTCGCCGGCCGCCCCTAGTCTTGCCACATACGCATCCTCAAAATCATGGAGGTCGTGTTGGAAGGCCCCTGGTGTCGTCGGGAAGTCCGCAGAGTACGTGCCACCTGTAACCACCGCGGTACCGTCTCCCATGACGGCGACGGCAAACGCGCGATCCAGCCCAGTACCCCCCAGAAACGTCGAGTATGCGAGGGCGCTTCCCGTGGGGTTCACTTTCGTGACGAAGGCATCTGTTCGGTTGATGGTCCGGTCAAGGGCCCCCGGGGTGGTCGGGAAATCGTTGGAGTCCGTTTGCCCGCCGACGAACGCTGAGCCATCTGAGTGGACCGCGATGCCATAGGCTATGTCCGACCCCGCGCCTCCGAGGAACGTGGAATATGCAAGAGTAGCCCCGGAAGAATCCAGTTTGGTGACGAAAGCATCGAAATCGCCATTCCAGGAACGATCGTAAGCTCCCACAGTGGTTGGGAAATCCGTCGAGCCTGTCTCGCCAGCTGCGTGAACTCGACCAGCTGAGTCAACGTCGATGGACGTGCCCCAGTCATCGGCGCTCCCCCCGAGGAACGTGGAGTACTGGAGCGCGCTCCCCGCGGCGTTCAGCTTTGCGATGAATGCCTCGTAACCACCGTTCCAAGTGGGATCTAGTGTTCCGGGCGTTGTTGGGAAGTCCCCGGAAATTGTCGTCCCTGTGACGTAGGCGCTTCCCGCGCTATCAACGTCGATCGAACTAGGCGAATCATAATCGCCTCCGCCCAAATAAGTGGAGTACAAGAGTGCGCTCCCCGACGCGTTCAGCTTTGCGACGAAACCGTCGCCGTTCAGGACGTAGCTCGACTGGAAGGCGCCTGGGGTTGTCGGAAAATCCCAAGAATAGGTATAGCCGGTCAGGTACACGTTGCCGAGCCCGTCGACGATGAGGTCCTCTCCACCGTCTCCACCAGTTCCGCCGATGAACGTCGCATACACGATGTCGGTTCCGGCAGCGTCCAGCTTCACGACGAATGCATCGGACCCGCCGTCGTAGGTCTCGTCGAAAGCGCCTGCCGTCGTGGGGAAGTTGACCGATTGGGTCGTGCCGGAAACGTAGACATTCCCCCCTCCGTCCAAAGCGATCGCTGCGCAACACTCGTAGTCGCCGCCACCCAAGAACGTGGAATAAAGAAGAGGATCGATGACCAGAGGGAGTGAAGGGTCCCGGGACGGGCACTCGAACCCCGCGGATGCCGGATGTTCGACGCGGAATTTGCAGGCTACAATCTCGTTCCCTTGAAACGCCTTTGGGGCCGTGTCGCGCAGATCCCCATGGAGGGTATGGAGAACGAGATCCCCTAGGCCGTCGAGCTCGAGACCCCGGATACCATCGTAAGTGATCCGAATTGCGCCGGGATCGACGCGGGGCAGGACGAGGAATTCGTATTTCAGCATCCCATTCTCCACTCGGTACACGAGGTCGATGCCATCGTACAGGTTCGGATAAACGACCTGCTCGTAGTTTCGCCCCTGGGTTCGCCATTCCTCGGGCGAGTTCCCTATGAAGAAGTTGCTACGGTGTGAGAACTCCTCACGGCCTTCGGGAAGCACGGGATTGGCTTTGTCGAAGGAGACTCGGACGGAGGCAGGCTGTACATCTCCCCTTCCAGCCTCCGGCCCCCACCTCATCAAAACGCCGCTCTCCACGAATCCCGCATGGAACTGCCCCGAGGTGAAATACAGGCGAATCGCTCGGTCACGCACCTGTCCGACGTTTTCCGTGAAACTGTGAAGGGCATCGGCCCACGCGAGCGCGCCGGAAGCGCGTTCGCGGGGCGCTTCATCCTTCTTGAGATTCCCCGTCCCTTGAGACACCGCGAGCGCCGCATTGAACAGCAGCAGGGCCGCCAATACCGCGAAAAGAGCGAGCGTTCGACCGAACATCCCAAGGGGCCCGAATTCCAATGCTGACACATGTCCCCAAGGGTACGAGAATGTTTCGGTTTGTCGGCTCTCGTCAGATTCTGTTGATCCTCCGGTCGACAATCGTCACCCCAGGCTCTCAGGTCCGGGTAACCCCAAGCGATGGGTGCCGACTCGCACTTCCCAGTTGAAAATCTGAGGGCCGCCATTCCCTCCTCTCCGGCCGCTGCGGGTCCGCCTTCTCGCATCATGGGGACGACATTCGCGGGCGCGGGGGATACAGAGTTCGGTGCGTTGTTGTACCGACCTCAAAGCTAACGGCTACATCCACGCCCACGGCCGAGCAACGCCTCGGCCGCTCGTTTGATGTCAGAAAGCGATGGCCAAGGTTCGCAGGTGGCGATAGCGATGCCAGGAAGGTGCATCGCAGAACTATCGCTCGGGCACCGTGCAGGGGGGGCGTGCGATCCGAACCCGTCCGGTCGTGACCGTATGCGGGCATTCCGGTCAGAACCCGAGGTACTTCCGGATGACCCCGGCCAACAGGATGGCGGTGACGGACAACAGGATCGTCAGCAGCTTCGCGACGGCCCCGACGTCGAACGGCCACGACTTGATCGACTGGATCTCCCTCTGAATCTTGTCGATGCTCGCAAGCTCGTTCTGCAATCCTGGCGGCAGTTCCGAGTCCTCGCGGGACTCGACCCCCTGCATCACCCGGTGGAACCACGCGTTGACCCAGGCCATCTTCTCGGACCGGACCGCCACGAGCTTCGCGCGCAGGCTGAGGAGGGGCAGCAGGAAGAGCGGGAGCCCGAAGAGCACGAGGGCGAAGTCCTGGACGAAGACGAACGCCGGGGTCGCGGGCGACGCGATGTCGGGGGCGATGAGGAGCAGCGTGAGGACGTAGTAGACGCCGGTCAGGCGCAGGCACGTCGAGGCGAACGGGCGAAGGCCGAGCGCCCGGTCCAGGGCGAACGGTCGCAGCTTCAGGGGGAGCCGCCCCATACGGTAGATCGCGACGAGGGAGTAGGCCAGGGTCCAGAGGGCCGTCGCGCTGATCCAGACCGCGACCGCGAACGGTACGAACAGGAAGAGCTCAGGGGAAAAGAGGGCGCCGGGCTGCGCGCCCGCCGCGAGGGGGACGAAGAAGCTGAGGAAGATCGCGACGGAGAGGAGCGCGACGGGAGTCAGCCGACCCAGGGACGCGAGGGTCTTGCGGACCCCTTTGGGGTCCTCGACCATCGAGAGCGCGCGCGCCTCGAGGGAGACCATCATCCTGCGCACGTAGACGGGGATCGCGAGGGGGAACACGAGGAGGACGAACAGGAGGACATCGGCGACGGCCGCCTCGACCACCGGGACCCCGGCGACGACGCGCGAGAGGAGGAACAAGAGGAACGTCCCGACCGCGAGCAGGACGATCGTCGCACCCAAGGGAAACCGGAGCTTCGCGGACAGTGTCTCGATCCAGACCGCGTGCTCGTGGGGCACGGCCTCCATCCTCCGGGGTGCACCAGGGCCGGCGCGGAAAACCCTTGTGCTTGGGCCGACGGTCTCGGGCTGTTCACGGAACGGTCGCTCCACCGCCAAACCGCACTCTCTGTGCCAAGGCAACTGACACGCCCGTCAACTCGTACGACGGAGTCCTTCGTCTCAGATGGGCGAAGCCTGGCCCGCATGTGCCGAGGCCGGCACGCGCCACCGGGCGACGACGAGTCCCAACACCACGAGGGCGTTGGTGATCAGGAAGATGGGGAGGAACAGGTCGAAGAGGAGCCTCACCCCGGGCTGGGCCCCCAGGTCGACGCCGCCGAGGGTCGGGTCGTAGAGCACCACGCTGAGCACGCTTCCCGCGAGGTAGTAGGCGAGGAAGATCAGGTTCCCCCCGACGATGAGCCTCCTCGGGGCGTGCGATGTGATCTTCCACACCAGGAGGAGAATCCCAGCGGTCACGAGAGCGAAGTTGGCAGCGTCCCAGGCGAGCCGGAGGACGTAGGCGTTGTGGTACGGAGAACCGGTGCCCGTGGGCTGGCCCTGGAACGTCTGGAAGTACGGGGTTCCCAAGAAAGCGAAGACAGTCGCCGACGCTTCCCCTGCAACGATCAGCGCAAGGCCCACGAGGGCGGAGCGGCGGTGTTCCGGCCATGCGCGGCGTCCGACGAACACGAGCGCCGCCCCCGCGAGCAGGGCGACAGGCGCGACGTAGGCCAGGCGCGGGTCGAGCAGCGCGGGAAGCAAGGCGGTGAGGGGTGCAAACGCGGACGCGAAGAGGATCCCGACGACGAGGACCAGGAGCCCCGTCTTCGTCTTGGAGACGGCCGGATCCTTCACCTGGGGCACCGGGTCTTGGGC
>DATEUA010000152.1:0-2773 GCA_035283405.1 Thermoplasmata archaeon
ACAGCGGATCGCTGCGCGGAAAGGTCATCCCGGGCGGGTCCGTGGCGTCCGAATCGTGGGCCGGGCCGACATCCGGATGCGACTTCGAAAAGCGTCCCATCGGGTTCATATTCCTCGGGACGAACCCTCACCGAGGATGGAGATGCTCCTTGCGGGCCCGCTGCCCGCGACGATGCTTTCCGATCTGTCACGGCGCATCCTCGACGTCGTCATCCCGCGAGGTCGCGCGGGAATCACCCGCGACGAGCTGTTGCGGAAGCTCGGGGTGGCGTACCACGAACTGATGGCGCCCCTCGACGACCTGTCCGGCCATGGGAAGGTCCGCGTCCACTGGCCGACGCCCGAATCGTTCCGCGTGTTCTACTCCGAATAGTCCGACCGCAATCGCGGCGAGTCGCGGCCGTATCCGCGTCGGGTGGTCCTGGCGTCGAGGAGGGCTCCTGCAGACGGCGATGTTCAAGAGGACCTCCCCGCGATCGTCATCAAGGCCCTCATCGAGGACCTGTTTCCGCCTGAGCCCGAGGCCGCCCCATCGGGTCGCCCGGCCCGGGCGCCGCCGCAAGTGGGAAATCCGAGTCCGACGTTCCGCCCACGAGGCGGATTGGATGGTCGCGGGAAGCGCGGGCATGGACTGGCGGCAGCACGGGGTGGGCGGGATGCGGTCTCGGGTCGCGGCCTCCATCGTGGCGGGCGTCGGGTGGCTCGTGTTCATCCTGCTCTTCGCCGCCTTCTGGGCGAGCCCCTTCACGTTCTTCCAGAACCTGGTCATCTTCTTCGTGTCGATCATCCTCGTGCTCGGCCTGCTCGGCGTGATGTGGGCGATGTGGGGGATGCGGTGGGCCCGCTGAACCCGGGACGAACGCGAAGCGCTTAAGGCGCGGGCTCCTATCCCGAGGGGATGCGGGTCATCGGCCGCGACGAGCTGAAGGCGAAACTCGACCGGAGGGACCCCTTCCGGCTCATCATGACCCTCGGCGAATCGGCGTACGAGTCGAAGCACATCCCCGGTTCGACGTACGTGTCGGACCCGAGGGAGACGGAGCCCGTGTTCGAGGACCTGCCCCCTGACTCGGAGATCGTCGTCTACTGCTCGAACGCGTCCTGCGTCGCGAGCATCGCCGCGTACCGGCGGCTCGAGGCGAGGGGCTTCACGAACGTCCGGCGGTTCCCGGGCGGCCTCCAGGAGTGGGAGGCGGCAGGCTACCCGCTCGAACGCGGCCGCGTCTCCCGGTGAGCGGTCCGCTCAGCGGCCTTTCCAGGACATCGCCCGCGAGGCGATCGCAAAGACGACCGCGCCCGCGACCGCGACGACGGCGAGGTTCGTCAGGGCCGAGTCCAGGTTCCCGAACACCATCGCGTCCCGTAGGCCGTTGTTCAGGTACGTGAGGGGCAAGGCCCGCGCCGCGGTCTGGAGGAAGGCCGGCATCGATTCGAGGGGGAAGAAGCTCCCGGAGATGAACATCATCGGGAAGCCGACCGCGTTCGCCAAGGCCGAGGCGGCTTCCGCGTCCTTCACGAACGTCCCGAGGAACATCCCGAGGCTCGTGAACAGGAACGTCCCCGCGAGGATGAAGGCGAGGGCGAGAACGTCGATTCGGAGCTGCACGTTGAAGGCCGCGATCCCCACCGCCACAGACACGAAAAGGGACGCGGTGAGGATGAGCGTGAACCAGAGGATCTTCGACGCGAGCCATTCCGACTTGCGGAGCGTCGTCGTCGCGAGGAGCTTGAAGTAGCGACGGGTCCGGTACTCCGCACAGGTCGCGGTCATCGTGAACATCGCGTTGATCATGACCGTCATCCCGACGATCCCGGGCAGGAAGTAGTCGATGTAGCGGAACGCAGGGGATCCGACCGGGGCGATCTCGATACCGACGACGGGCCGGGCCCCTGCGAGGGCGAAGCTCATCTGGTCCGAGACGGCCTGCAGCACCCCGACGACCACGCCGAACGTCGACCGCGAACTGTCCCCGTACAGGGTCACGTTCACCGCGGAGCTCCCGGTCGTCAGCGCGTCGATCACATCCCTCTCGAAGCCGGACGGGATGAGAAGGGCCACCGCGAGGGAGTTCGCGCCGATGTGCTCCGCGATGTCGACCCTCGGGGGGATCATCGAGATCGTCACGAAGGTCGTGTTGTTCAACGCCGAGAGGAACCGCTCGCTCATGGCCGTGTTGTCAAGATCCTGGACCGGAAGGGGCACGGACGACGAACCCGTCTGCCCGAAGATGGAGCCGAACAGGAGGATGAGCAGGATCGGGAAGACGAACGTGAAGAACGCGCCCACCTTCGAGCGGATGTATTGCTTTCCGAACGCGACGACGTCCGCGAGGATCCGGTTCATCCCTGCAGCACCCCCTCCTCCATCCTCGCGCCGACGAGGGCCAGGAACGCGTCCTCCAGGCTCCCGCGGCGGGTGTACATGTCCTTCAGGGAGATGTCCAGGGAGGCCAGTTTCGCGAGGACCTGCTTCATCTCCGCGGGGTCCGACACGTGCACGGTGACGTCCCCGTCCTCCAGATTCGCCGCGATTCCCCGCCGCGTCACCTCGCGCAGCCCTGCCTCGCCCGCCCCGCCCAGGACGATCGTCGTCCGGCTCGCGTGCCGCATCACGATGTCCCCCGGATCGCCACGGGCCGCCAGCTTGCCCTTGTGCATGATCCCGACGTCGTCCGAGAGGCGTTCCGCCTCGTCCAGGTAGTGCGTCGTCAGGAAGACCGTGCGGCCCTCCTTCCGGAGACCCTGGATGACGGCCCAGAGGTCCCGGCGCGCT
>DATEUA010000153.1:0-7767 GCA_035283405.1 Thermoplasmata archaeon
AGGGAGCGGCTGTCCCCTTTGCGGGGCCGCGCTTCTTCTCGGGCATGCGAATCAAAACGCGAAGTACGCGAGAGTTCCCGAAGCAGTTTAAACCTTTGCTCGGTACCCTTCGAACCGTACGTCGCCAGACAGTATTCGGGAAGCCGCACGCTGGTGGACCGCGCACCTTTTAATACGCGCCCAGGCTGACGAACGTTACACGCGGGGTGGCGCGTTGGCCGACGAACTGGACACCGCACAGATCCCGCCGCACATCATGGCGGCGATGCGCGAGCGGATGAAGCTGGCCTCGCGGCTCGGCAAGGTGAAGCACAAGATCGTCGTCATGTCAGGGAAGGGCGGGGTCGGAAAGACGACTTGTGCCGCAAACCTCGCGGTCGTCCTCGCGCGCGACGGCCGCGTGGGCTTGATCGACGCGGACGTGACGGGCCCGGACATTCCGAAAATCATCGGCGTGGAGGACGCCCACATCAAGGCGACGGAAGCGGGCATGGAGCCCGCGGTGGGTCCGAACGGGGTGAAGGTCATCTCGATGGCGCATCTCGTGAATCCCGACACCGCGGTCGTTTGGCGCGGGCCTCTCAAGATCAAGGCCCTCAAGCAGATGCTCGGCGATGTCGAGTGGGGCGAGCTCGATTACCTGGTCGTCGACCTGCCGCCGGGGACGAGCGACGAGCCGCTTAGCATCGCCCAGGAGATCCCGGACGCGGACGGCGCCCTCGTCGTGACGACGCCTCAGGAGGTCTCCCTCCTCGACGTACGCAAGTCAATCGCCTTCGCAAAGGCCGTCCGTCTGCCGATCCTCGGCATCGTCGAGAACATGAGCGGGATGACGTGCCCGCACTGCGGCAAGTTCATCGACGTGTTCAAAGTGGGCGGGGGCGAAGCGGCCGCGAAAGAGCTCGGGCTCCCCTTCCTCGGCCGCATCCCGCTCGACCCGCGCATCGTCGTCGGGGGAGACGCGGGACGACCGTTCGTGCTTGAGCATCCGGACTCCGAAGCAACGAAGGCCTTCGAAGCGGTCGTCGCGAAACTGAAGGAGCAGTTGAAGGCACCCGCGCCTCGGCCGACCGGACCGCTCGCGAAGTGACTATGTCCCGCGGCGGATCATCGCCTCGATCTGTGGACGCGGGTAGGCCCCGACGATCCCGTCGACCAGCCGCCCGTCCTTGAACAGGAGCATCGTTGGGATCGATCGGATTTCGAAGCGACTCGGAGTCTGCGGATTCTGATCGACGTTGAGCTTCCCGACGCGCAGGACGCCGGAGAGGTCCTTCGCAATCGCCTCGAGGACCGGCGCGACGCGATGGCAGGGCCCGCACCAGTCCGCCCAGAAGTCCACGAGGATGAGTCCCGGCTTCGCGATTTCACCGTCGAACGTCGCATCCGACAGCGTGAAGGGTTGGCCCTGGGCCGGGGCCGAGGGACCGCTCGCAAGGAGCGCCTGGAGCCTCCGAGCACGGATCGCCTCGAGCTCGGGATCGTCCATTGACTCCTCTTCCATGTCCGCACGATAAAAGCCTTTGGGCAGGTCACCGGGCGACGGCATTTGCGAGGTCGGTGTCCGAGGCAAGAGGGCCGAGGAAACGTACCTCGCGTCGGATCATCGCCAGGTCCCGTTCATTGAAGGTCGCCGGGTCGAGGGGCACCAGGAGGATCGCATCCTGCATCGCCATCTTCTCGTTCAGGTCGTGGAGGAGCGCCAGGACCGAGCCGAAGTCATTGTGTGCGATGAGATACTCGAGCCCGTCGAGGAGGACGACCCCCCGCAGCCCGACGTCCACGAAATGCTCCACGGCCATCGCGACATTCTCGGGGGGGGACGGTCGAACGGAGTTCTTCTCGGACGCCGTGCGGCTCAGCCACAAGATGGGCGTGCGCTCGAGTCCATAGTCGCTCATGACCGACTTCGGTGCGCGACGCGTAATGCAGAGCCCCTGGGCACCGTGCGTGACGAGGTCCTTGAAGATCTCGAACGACCGCCCACCGTCCCTTTCGAGGATCGCGTACGTGCGGCCCCGCTCCAGCTCGTACGTCGGCTTCGTCAAGAGGTTTGCTTCGGCGGCAGGGACGATGAGCTCCTGGAGGAACGACCGTTCGCGCACGGAGAATGCAATCAGTCCCATGAACGCGACTAGCACGATGAACCCCGCGGACCGGACGTCGAGGAAGAAGTAGGGGAGGACCACCTCGAAGAGCAGCTCGCTCATCGCGATGCCCGCCACGCCCAGGACGATGAAGTACGATCCCCGGCGGACCTCCGCGCTCACCTTCGTCTTGCGCATGTGGCTGGTGATCCGGTACCAGGTGTAACTTACGACGGCGAGGACGGCGATCCCGTTCGTGAACAGGAGGACCGTGTCGAGCTGCAGGACCGTCGGCGAGATCGACACCACGGTCGCCGGAGCCACGAGGATCGAGGCGAGGGCGACGACCTGGACGAAGACGTAGAACACGTAGGAGTTCGGGAAGTCCCCGGTCATGTAGCGGGTGAAGTCTTGGCGTTTCTCGATCGTTCGCGTCGTCGCCACCACGACGAACGCGCCGATCGCGATCGCGTACAGGTAGTCGAACGTCGCCTGGATCTGTTTCGCGACGACGATCCCTCGCTCCACGAGCGGCCGGTCCGACGGGGCGGGGTTCGCGTTCAAGTTCGCGAAGACCGTGACCGCGATGTTCGTGATGACGGCCCCGACGAGGAAGATCGTCCCGAAGAGGAGGACGTGCTTCTGGAACGCCCGGTGGGTCTTCTGCCGGGCGGTCGAGCTGATGACGACGGCCGACAGGAAAAGGGCGCTTGCGGCCCCAAGGTAGATGACGAGGCTTCCGCTCTCAACCAGGTGCTGTCACCTGTGGACGAATCCGCGTATTCGGGTGGGCCGACTCCGTATTTAGACGCTCCACCCTCGTTATCAGGCCTGACTTCAGCCCCCTCCTGGCGAAGGTAGTCTCAGGTTCACGAATCACACCAGAGAACCAGCCGCCCCTCCTTCATGCCTCCTGTGGCCCCAGCGATGGATGAATGCCGCAGATACAGCCCGGGCCAGGCCAGGGCATCAGCCACGAAGACCTGGACCTCGTGGCCCGGACGGTGCTGCGTCTCGGCGGGTACGCGGAGGCCCTCTTCGACTTCCACGACTTCGGTTTCGACAAGTCGATCCTACGGAACCACATCACGAACGTCCACTCGATCCTGACCGAGCTGAAGCGATCCGGATCCCTGACCGGGATCCCCCTCCGGCCTCCGGACATGCCCGCGGATGCGTTCTTCGAGGATCAGGGGGACAGCTGGAACTACCTCCAGACCCTGCGGCTCGCCGCCGGAGCCGCGATGCTCTCCGAGCGCTGCGCCACGCGGATGAGCCGGGAGAACCTGAGCCGGTCGATGACCGCGAAGATCTTCCAGGAGTGTGAGACGAACATCCTGGACGACCTCGTCGACCGGAGCCACTACACGTACCTGGAGGCGAAGGACCTGTACCACCTCGTGTTCAACTCGATGATCGACCCGAGCTTCGAGTCCACGATCTTCATGAAGAGCCTCGTCTCGATGCTCAAACGGGAACAGATACCCTTGTTCACTTTGATCAACAACATGACCCAGGGATACAACGTGCTGTGGAGCCATTCCCCCCACGGAGACCGATATTTCTACGAGATGGAGATCCTGAATGAACGGGTCGCCCTCGGCCAGGCCCTCACGATGTTCCAGAAGGAGACGAACCTCTCCGTGCCGAAGATGGAGAGGATCGCAAAAGAATTTCACGCGCCCGGGGAAGGGTGGTCCTGGTGGGAGAAGCTGGCGGCCCATGTGAGCAGCTCGGCACGGTACAACCTCGTCGACATGGCCTTCTCGGATCCGGTGTACGACACGTCGAGCCTCAAGACGTTCCTGGCCGGCTGGTATCACTACGACGCGGCAATCGTGCTCCTCGACCACGTCGCGAGCATCCACAAAGACCTCCGGAACGGGATCGCGAACCTCGCCCTCATCTCGATGCGCGAGAAGGAGGTCTCTCAGCTCACGAGCCTGAAGGGGTACAACCCTCAGCTCACGCTCGAGGACTTCGATGTCCAGTTGCGACGGGTCGCGGCGATCACCGCGAAGGGCCTGAAGTACATCGAACGCGACGCGGACGACGAAGGACAGTATTACCCGTTCATCACGATCATGATGCCCGTCGTCATGATGGCGGAATGGATCGGGAACCGCGACGACATGATCCACTCGTTCCTCCGGAACATCGCGCCTGCGATCCGGGAGGCGGCGACGACCGGGAAGGCAAGTGCGGGAGCACTCTTGGAAGTCGCGCAAGGCATCGCGGACGGCGGATGAGCGCGGTAGGTCCGAGTGCGACAAGAAACGGTTAAATAAGCCCGGTTCATAGGCGCGAACGGAGCGCCTCGATGACGGGTCCTTTGGACTTCGGCGTGGGTGCCGACCTGGCCCTGGTCGAGAAGCGGATCCATGAGAGCATCGCCTCGGAAGAGCCTCTCCTCACGGACATTGCGTCCTACGTGATCGAGGCGGGCGGGAAGAGGATCCGGCCCATCGTGACCCTCCTCGCGTTCAAAGCTCTCGGAGGGAAGGACATCCGCCAGGCGGTGGATCTCGCGGCGGCCCTGGAACTGATTCACAGCGCGACCCTCATCCACGACGACATTAACGACGGGAGCGAGATGCGTCGCGGCCGCGCGGCCGCCTACAAGAAGTTCGGCCTGCAGAACGCCCTCGTGACGGGGGACTTTCTGTTCGTGAAGGCGTTCGGCATCGGCGGCAAGTTCGACGCGGAGATCGTCGAGCTCACCGCGAACGCGTGCGCGGCCCTCGCGGAGGGCGAGATCCGACAGAAGCGGCGCGCGTTTGACGTGAACGTGAGCCGGGACGACTACCTGGACATCATCCGCCGCAAGACGGCCCTTCCGATCATGGCGGGCGCGAAAATCGCGGGCCTCCTCGCGGGCTCGCGCCTCGAGTTCGTGGACGCCCTGGGGGACTACGGGCTGAATCTCGGGATCGCGTTCCAGATCGTCGACGACATCCTCGACGTGATTGGGGACGGGAACCGCCTCGGGAAGGGCGCGGGGACGGACCTGAAGGAGGGGAACGTGACCCTCCCGGCGATCCACGCCCTGAACAACGGGAGCGCAATCGACCACGCAGAGCTCGCGCGGATCCTCCAGAGACGGCAAAAGAACGAGGCAGACGTCGAGGTCGCTCTGCGGCTCGTGCGCGGCTCCGGGGCGGTCGAGAAGTCTCGGGTCGACGCGCGCCACTTCGGGTTCCTCGCCCGCGAGGCCTTGGACCCGGTCGCGGAGTCCGACGCGAAATCGAACCTGCTCAAGCTCGTCGAGTTCGTCCTGTCGCGGGACGCGTGAGCCTAGGAGGCTCGCGATGCGATACGACGCGATCGTCGTCGGAGCGGGACCCGCGGGGAGTAGCGCGGCCCGCTACGCCGCCCGTCGCGGCCTCAAGGTCCTCCTTCTCGACAAGCGCAAAGAGATCGGGGTCCCGGTCCAGTGCGGCGAATACGTCGCGACGAACGAGGAGGCGCGGGCCCTCTTTCCGACCGTCATAGAACTCGAGGACCTCATGGCGGCCCCCTACCGGACGAGGGAGATCGACACCCCCGTCATCCGCATCTTCACCCCGAAGGGGCGCCGCTACGACATCCCGTTCCGAGGCTTCACGGTCCGCCGCGACAAGATGGACCAAGGGATCGCGGCGCAGGCGGTCCAGGAAGGCGCGGAGCTCCTGACGGAGACGAGCGTCGAGCGGGTTCGTGGCGAGGACATCGTGACGAACCACGGCACGTACCACGGACGGGTCGTGATCGGGGCGGACGGACCTCGCTCCACCGTCGCGCACGGCGTCGGCCTGCCGTGGCCCGTCTCCGCGCCCGCGATGAGCACGACCGCGGACGGAGCCTTCGGGGATGCGACGGACCTGTACTTCGGGAACCTCGCCCCCGGCGGATACGCGTGGATCATCCCGAAAGCCGGCTGCGCGAACGTTGGGCTCGGAACCTGGCAGCATTTCCATGGGAACCTTCGCAGGCTGTTCGACCGGTTCCTGGAGCGACGCGGCCTCTCATCCGGCAAGGCGACCGGTGGCTACGTCCCCGTGACGGGCCCCGTCGGGACGTCGGTCCGGGGGAACGCGCTCCTCGTCGGGGACGCGGCGGGTCATGTCATGGCGACGAACGGAGGCGGCATCAACGTCGCGATGATCTGCGGGCGAATCGCGGGGCAGACCACGGCGGACCACGTCCTCGCAGGAACGCCCCTCGCCGACTACGAACGCAGGTGGCGTGCGGCCGTCGGTGGGCCCCTGCAGGAAGGGGCGAGGATCAAGCGGCTCGCGGACCGCTTCTTCGGGAACGATCGGCTCCTCGAGGCCGCAATGCTCCTGCTCGGAGCTCGACGAATGGGGCACGCGATCCGGTGCGAGCGCCTTTTCTTCCCAGGGCCAGCCAAAGCCTTATAGAGCGTCCAATGTTCGGACGCGCAATGGACATCCAGTTCCTCGGCGGAGCCTCGGAAGTCGGTCGCCTCGGGATGGTCCTGAAGAAAGGACCGACCTCGATGCTCTTCGACTACGGGCTCCTGCCGAGGGACCCGCCCCAGTACCCGCTTCCGGCTCCTCCCGTTGACGGGATGTTCGTGAGCCATGCGCATCTGGACCACAGCGGCATGATCCCGTGGATCACGCGGCGCGAGGATGTGGACGTGGTGATGACGCCGCCCACCGCGGACGTCGCGGACCTTCTCTTGCAGGACAGCCTCAAGATCGCGGCCTCGGAGGGGTACGACGCCCCCTTCGACGAGCGGGATCTGCGGGCCGCGCGCGGGCGGTACCGCACGGTCGACTTCCGGGACAATGTGGAAGTCGGTGACCTCGAGGTCACCGCGCATCCCGCCGGACACATCCCCGGCGCGACAATGTACGAAGTGAACGGCACGGAGACGCTCCTGTTCACCGGGGACCTGCACACCCTCACGACGGATCTCGTGTGGGGCGCGCGTCCGATCCCATGCGACACCCTTGTGATCGAATCGACGTACGCCGGAAGGCAGCATCCGGAGCGGCTCAAGTCCGAGTACGCGTTCCTGAAGAAAATCGGCCAGATCGTGGACCGCGGAGGCCTCGCCCTGATCCCCTCCTTCGCGGTCGGACGGACCCAGGACGTAATCCTGACCCTCGCGAAGGCCCGCTACGACGTGTGGCTCGACGGGATGGGGAAGACGGTGAACGGCATCTACCTCGAACATCCCGAGTACATCCGATCCGTAAAGAAGCTGCGGCAGGCGGCACACCGGGTGAAGGTCGTCCACAGCCGGAAGGGGGGTGAGCTCGCGCTGCAGGCGGACGCGATCGTCACGACAAGCGGGATGCTCGATGGCGGTCCGGTCCTGCGCTACCTGGAGCAGATCCGCGAGGACCCGAGGAGCGCGATCCTCCTGACGGGCTACCAGGTCGAGGGGACGAACGGACGGAGGCTCGTGGACGAAGGTGTGATCGACCTGTACGGTGTCGAGGTCGACGTGAAGTGCGAATGGCAAAAGTTCGACTTCTCGGCCCACGCAGGACATGACGACCTCGTGCGGTTCATCGAGGGATGTGATCCCACGCGCGTCGTCCTGATGCACGGCGAGAACCGCGAGATCCTCGCAGAGGCGCTTGAGGGGCGCGAGGTCCTCCTCCCTATGGAAGGCAAGTGGTACTCACTCTAGGGCTCGGCGGAACCGAGGAGGACTTGGTGACAA
>DATEUA010000154.1:0-6682 GCA_035283405.1 Thermoplasmata archaeon
CCCGCTCGATGCGAAGGCGCTCGGAGTCGAGGACGGGGACTACATCTGGGTCGACGGGGACCCCCAGGACCGGCCTTTCCGCGGATGGGAGAGCCGGCCCGACGACTACCACGTGATGCGGTGGAAGGTGCGCGCCCGGTACTACCCCGGGATCCCGCGCGGGACGGCCCGAGCGTGGTTCCACATGTACGGCTCGACTCACGGGAGCGTCGAGGGCCACGAGACTCGCGCGGACGGACTCGCGAAGAACCCACGCACGGGATATCAAGCGGCGTACCGGTACGGGAGCCACCAGTCCATCACCCGAGCGTGGCTCAAGCCGACCCTCATGGCGGACTCCCTCGTCCGGAAGGACGACTTCGGCCAGAGGATCGGCACCGGGTTCGCCCTCGATGTGTACGGGGCCACGGGCGCGCCGAAGGAGTCGTTCGTGATCATCTCGAAGGCGGAGGACGGAGGGATCGGCGGGGTGGGCCTCTGGGACCCTGCGCGGAAGGGCTTCCGCCCGACGTACGAGGACGACCGGATGCGGCGCTACCTCGTCGGAGACTACGGAGGCGCGTGACCATGGCGGACGTGCGCAACTGGCAATTGAACCGGACGATGGCGTACGAATACGCGGAGGCCCGGCCGCAGAAGCAGATGAGCGCCGTCTTCGACATCAACAAGTGCATCGGATGCCAGACGTGCACGATGGCGTGCAAGACCCTGTGGACGGCGGGGAAGGGCCAGGAGTACATGTTCTGGAACAGCGTCGAGACGAAGCCCTGGGGCTCCTACCCGCTCGGTTGGGACGTGCGGATCCTGGACAAGACCGGACCTGCGGTCTGGGACATGTCGACGGACCCGCCGACGCTGCGCAGCCGGACGATTTTCGAGAACGCCCCCGCCGGGGAACGCGTGGAGGGCTGGCGTCCGGAGGACATCGACTGGGCCTATCCGAACCGCGGTGAGGACGAGACGAACGCGGTCCTCGAGCCCGCGGACCACCACCTGAGCATCCCCCACGCGATCTGGAACTTCTACCTCGCGCGGATCTGCATGCACTGCACGTACCCGGCGTGCGTCGCCGCATGCCCGCGGAAGGCGATCTACAAGCGCCAGGAGGATGGCATCGTCCTGATCGACCAGGAGCGCTGCCGCGGGTACCGGGAATGCGTCCGGGCGTGTCCCTACAAGCGGGTCATGTACAACCACGTGACCCGGATCTCGGAGAAGTGCATCTTCTGCTATCCTGCGGTCGAGATGGGGATCCAGCCGAGATGCATGCGAAACTGCATCGGAAAGATCCGGACCGTCGGGGTGATCAACCAGCCAGAGCGGGCCGACCCCGCCAACCCCATCGACTTCCTGGTCCATGTGAAGAAGGTCGCCCTTCCGCTCTACCCCCAGCTCGGTCTCGAGCCGAACATGTTCTACGTGCCGCCGATCCACGCGGATCCGAAGTTCCTCCGGCAGATGTTCGGGCCCCAGGCCGACGCGGCCGTGGAGACCTACAAGCGGATGCGCCAGGGCCTCGAGCCAGAACTCCGGGCGGTCATGCTCCTTGCCGTCAGCACGGACAAGATCCTCGGCCGGTTCGAACTGCAAGGGGCCGATGCGGTCGGGTTCGACGTCCAAGGAGCCGAGGTCGTCCGCGTCCCGCTCCAGGAGCCCGCGGTCGTCCGGCCCTTCTATGATTCCGCGCAGGGGGTGTTCCGCCATAACATCACCTGAGCCTTCCTCCGCCGGGACCGCCCGGCGCGGCCTGTTCGTCGGCCTGCTCGTCCTCGCGCTCGTCCTCACGGGCCTCCAATATGCGGGGCTCGCCCCTCGGATCGCCGCGGCCGGGACGGAGCTCCGTTCGGCCCCCGTCGACGGATCCCTTCCGTCCACGAATCCCCGGTCCGCCCTCTGGGACCTCGCCGGCCCGATCAGCGTGCCTCTCTCCGGCCAGGTCGTCATCCGACCGACCCTCGAGATCCCCGCCGTGCCGGCGATCGAAGTCCGGTCCCTGAACAACGCGACGGACACGGCCTTCCGCATCACGTGGGCGGACGACGCTCCGAACAACTACACGACGTCGCAGACGGCCTTCCGCGACGCGGTCGCGATCCAGATCAGCGCCGCGACCCAGCTTCCGTTCATCTGCATGGGGGCGGCGACCGCGCGGATGCACATCATGCAGTGGAAGGCGGACTGGCAGGCGGACATCGCGAACGGCTTCACGGATCTCCAGGACGAGTTCCCGAACTTCTGGGTCGACTACTATCCCTACGCGATTGGCGGGCCTCCGTACGAGGTCCCCACCGCGTTCGAGGCGAACGCGAGCATCTACCTCGTCGGATACGAGATCGGGAACCCGTTCTCGCAACCGCTCAAGGTGACTCCCGTCGAGGACGCGGTCGCGGAGGGCTTCTCGACAATTACGACGCAGTCGGTCCAGAGCGCCCTGGGCTGGGGAGTCTGGGCCGCGGGCACATGGAGCGTGGTCATCTCGAGGCCGAAAGACAGCGGGGATCCGCAAGATACACCGATCCAGGACGGGAACGTCATCGCGTTCGCGGTCTGGGACGGGGACGCGGGGAACGTCGGCTCGCGGAAGTCCGTGAGCACGTGGGTCACCCTTCGGGTCCGCGGGCCCCTCGAGCCCGACGTCGTGCCGCGGGTCCTCGTGACCGTTGGGGTGCTCGCCGTCACGGCATTCGTCCTGATCCTGAACATGAACCGTCGGAGGAAGTCGAAGGAGATCGGACCGTGACCCAAGTCCGCGCGTGCGTGGACGCCCTCGTCCAGTCCCAGCTGTACGCTCTCGCCGCCCGGGCCCTCGCGGACCCGGATCGCCTCGCGACGGGGGATCCTGTCTCGGACCTCGAACGGGTTGCCTCCGGACCCGTGGCCCAGGCCGCGGCCGCGACGCGGCGTCTCCTCCGAGAGCGCGCGCCGACCCGCCGCGGCCTTTCCCAGGAGTACACGGAGCTGTTCCTCAAGGGTACCGTGTCCCCGTACGAATCGTCCTACGTTCCCTCGATGCAAGGCCTCGCGACCCTCGCGGATGTGTCCGGCTTCCTGCGCGCGTTCGGCCTCAAACCGCGGACGGATCGCGCGGATCACGTCGTGAGCGAGCTCGAGCTCCTCGCCTTCCTATGCGTGAAGGAAGGGGTCGCTCTCGGGGGCGGCGAGGCTCCCCAGGCGCGGCTGTGTCACGAGGCCCGCGCGGCGTTCCTGCGGGACCACGCGGGTCGGTGGCTCCCCGCGTACCAACGGGCGCTGGCGGCGCGGGCCCCTCGCTCCATTTACACGAGTCTCGTCGACCTCGTGAGGATGATCGTCGAGACGGACGCCGCTGCCGTCGGCGTGTCGCCCGAGGAGATCCAGGAGGTCCCAAGCGTTGGAGACGCGTCGCCCCCAACATGCGGCGTGGTCCGATAGTCTCGTGCCCACGGCGGCGCGACTCCTCGTCGTCGCGGTCCTCGTCGAGTTCCTCCTCCTCCGGGTCCTGAACCGGGTCACGGGACAGTTCCCCGCTTGGGCCCGGGAGCAGGTCTCCGTGGACCTGGTCCTGCTCGGCACCCTTGCATACAACTTCGCGTACATCCTGGGCGCGCTCCTCTTGGCCGCGGCGGGCCACCGCCTCCTTCGCGACTCAGATCCCCTCGGGTACGCCCTGGTCCTGTGGATCCCGGTCCTCGTCGCCGCGCACCTGCTCGGTTCCTCCTGGGCCGGTGCGGTCGTGGCGGCGGACCTGTACGCCGCGGCCCTTCTCGCTTTCTTCCTCGTCCGGGCGCTCCGCGCGTGGGCCCGGTCCGTTCGGGCCACCGTTCCGGGGAAATGGCCCGCATGGGTCTTTGCGTTCGGCCCGCCCGGATTCATCGCCCTGGTCTTCGCGGCGTACGCGAGTTCGCTGTACCTGAGGACCGGGGATGCCCTTGCGGCCCTCGGGCCGAGCCTCCCGGGCCGGGCGGACGTCTATCGGATCGGCGAGGGGTTCGCCCTTGCGGGCGCGATCGTTGCGCCGCTGGCGGTCCGGGCTCGGCCCCGCGCCCGGGCCCTCCTGGTCCCCGGCCTCGCGGTCGGCTTGCTCGCGATCGCTTCCGTCGCGCGTCCTGACCTGCTGCCCCTCATCGGATTCTGGTCCCTCGGATTCCAGATCGTCCTGCCGATGGGATTATACCTCGTCGGCCTGGGCGCGTTCCTCCTCGCCGTCCTGGGTGCGAAGGGCTCCCGGCAGCCCTATCTCTTCCAAGGGCTCCTCCTCGTCTTCCTCGGAGGCCGGCTCCTCGCGGACTTCTATTTCGTGCAGCTCGCGGTCGTCGCGCTTCTTTTCCTGAGCATGGGCGAGCGGCTTCCGGTGGACGCACGCTCGACGGATCCGTCCGAGGCCCCCGCGCGAGCGGAATCGGCCGAGGTCCGCGCGGGATAGCCGGACGGTCGGGCAAAGCCTTTTTTCATCGTCGCGTCATCGGATGGTCGTGGGCCGACGGCATTACGAGAGGGTGAAGGACCTCCTGAGCCCCGACGTGTTCCAGGCCCGCGTGGTGGACACCGTCGCGGAGTGGGGCGGCCTCCTGGACCGAGATGCGGCGGAAATGCTCGTCGTCGAAAGGCTGGGCCGGAGCGTCGCGGAATTCGCGCGGATTGCGGATCTCGAGGAGGGCATGGAGGTCAGCCTGAACGCCCGGGTCCTGTCCATCTCGCCGCTGCGGGAATTCACCCGAGGGGACGGCAGCCGGGGCCGGGTCGTGAACCTCGAGTTGCGCGACGAGACCGGCGCGTGTCGTTTCGTCCTGTGGGACGAGGACGTGGGCCTCGTCGAGCGAGGCCGCCTCGCGGTCGGAGGGAACGTGAGGGCCCTCGATTGCTACGTCCGCCGAACGAACTTCGGGCTCGAGGTGTCGCGGGGCAAGTTCGGGGCCTTCCTTCCGGAGGGATCCTGAGCTGGCAGCGTCCGACGAGGGATGGAGCTATTCGAACAACGCACGGATCTTCGTCGCGTTCCTCGGGACGTCGGTCCTTCTCGAGGCGTCCGGCCTCGCCGCGCTGGTCGTCCTGGGAAGGGAGGCCGCGGACGTCGGACTCGTGCTCCTCTCCGTCGCGACGTTCCTGCTCGTCTTCGCGCTCGTCCTCCTGGGGCCGCGGTTCGTACGACGCCGGGCCCGGAGCTTCCGGCTCATTGCGGACGGGTCGTTGGATGAGATCGAGATGGAGGTGCGCCGGGTGCTCGAAGAACTGGGGCATCGGGTCGACGAGCGGCCGGGGGAATCGCGCAGGACGATCCGCCTGATCCTCCCGGTGGGACTCGACTGGTGGTTCCGACTGGAGCCGCTGTCTCCCCGCGTCGCCCGGGAGCGCGCGAAGGGTCAGACAGAGGTCGTGCAGGTCGGGAGCCGCGTGGATTGGGACGAGGGCGCGGAGGCGGCTCGACGCCGCCTTGCTGCGCGTCTCTCCGGTTCCGCTGCGGGATAGACTACATTCCGGGCATGCCCATGCCGGGCGGCATCCCGCCGCCAGGTCCGTGTTCGCCGCCGCCCGGCGGGAGCGGTGGGCTCTTCCTCGAGGCGATCACGTCGTCGATCCGGAGGATCATCGCCGCGACGTCCGTCGCGGACTCGAGCGCCTGCTTCTTCACCCGCAGGGGCTCGATCACCCTGCCCACGAGCATGTCCTTCGGCTCCGTCGAGAGGAAATCGACTCCCGTGTTCTTCCCTCCCCTCTTCCCGTGGGCCGCGCGAAGCCTGATGAGGACGTCGATCGCGTCGAGCCCCGCGTTTTCCGCGAGGGTCCTCGGGACAACCTCGAGGGCGCGTGCAAACGCCTCGATTGCGAGCTGCTCGCGCCCGCCCACGCCCGATGCATAGTCTCTGAGGGCCAGGGACAGCTCGATATCCGCCGCGCCGCCGCCCGGGAGCGCCTTTCCGTCCTCGAGGGTCGCCGAGACAGTGCGCAGGGCATCGTGGAGGACCCGCTCGACTTCATCGACGACGTGCTCCGTGCCACCCCGGACGAGGATGGTCACCGCCCGGGCGTTCTTGCATCCCGTGACGAACGTCATGTCGTCCGTGCCGACCTTCCGCTCTTCGACGAGGGCCGCCCGGCCGAGCTCTTTCGGCGTGAGGTCGTCGAGGTTCGTGACGACTTGGCCGCCCGTGGCCTTCGCGAGCTTCTTCATGTCGCTCTCCTTGACCCTTCGGACCGCGTAGATCCCCGCCTTCGCGAGGAAGTGCTGGACGAGGTCGTCGACCCCCTTCTGGCAGAGGACCACGTTCGCGCCGGACGCCTCGATCTTATCGGCCATGTTCCGGAGGCCTTTCTCCTCTTCGTCGAGGAACTTCTGGAGCTTCGTCGGGTCCCGGATCTTGATCTCCTCGCTGACTTCCGTCTTCTTGACCTCGAGGGCTCGGTTCACGAGGGCGATCTTCGCATCCTTGACGAAGTTCGGCATCCTCGGGTGGACCTTCTCCTTGTCGAGGACGACGCCATCGATCAGGGTGGTGTCCCGCAGGGTCCCGCCGTGCTTCTTCTGCACGAGGATGTTGTCCACGTCCGCTCGGACTTCCCCCGCGATTTCCTCGACGACCGAGAGGACCGCCTTGACCGCGAGCTCCGAGAGGAACTCCGCGTCGCGGCCGACGCTGCGGCCTGACATCGCCGTCGCGGCGATGTCCGCGAGATTCTTCCGGTCGGTCTTCTTCACGCTGAACGC
>DATEUA010000155.1:0-4189 GCA_035283405.1 Thermoplasmata archaeon
GCGGGCGGCCGAGCAGGGAGGGGACTTCCGGGTCGCGGCGTACGCGCTCGCGAACGCCGCGGACGCCTACCTCGCGGCAGGTCGGATGAACGACACGGAATCCGCCCTCCGGCGGGCGCGCGAGTTCGCCGCCCCGTTCGATGATCCCGTCCTCGAGTCCACGATCCTCACGAACGAGGGGAAGCGCCTCGCGGTGCAGGGTGCGACGAGCGACGCCGAGGCACGCCTCCGCGAGGGCGTCGAGCGGATCCGCCACACGGGGAACGTTCCGAGTCTCGTAGAGCGGATGCGCGAAATCGCCGCGTTCTACGAGGCCGCGGGCCGCACGGACGACGCGGTCCGATGGCGCCGCGAATCGGAAAGTCTCCAACATGGACCTTCGAATGGACCACCGCGCGAGGGGACTGTCTGACGCGTCGCTCCCTTACAAAAGTTATTAAATAGCGCGGACCCATGCGGCCGCGTCTGCGACGTGTCGCAGGGATGGGATGACGGAGAGTTGTTTCTCCTACGGCAGGTTCATCGCATGAGAGCGAAGCTGTTCGTCGCTGCGCTCACCCTCGGACTGCTCCTCAGCGTCCTCGTTGCAATCCCGCCGCCGGCCCAGGCCGCCGTGACGGCGTCCGTCGACCCGCCGAAATACGACCCGTTCTTCTACACACCCGGCGAGACGATTCGGTTCACGATCAACGTCGGGCCCGCGGACCCGCGGACGTTCGACGTTCTGGTCGTCTGGGACAACGGCCCGTCGCGCATCGAATGGAGCGGAACTCTGTTCGACGATCAGACGATTCCGGCCGCCGTGTCGAGCCTCGTCCTCACGTACACAATGCCCGCCGCGATCCCGGACGGCGACTACTACTGGATCGAGGTCCATGACGAGAATTGGATCGAAAACGCCGGCGTCGGCACGAGCTTCGGGAACATCCCGCGCCTCTTCGTGCGGACGTGGGCGATCAGCCTCGAGTTCGACCGGCCCGCGTACCTGCCCGGGGACGACGTGGTCGTGATCTGGTCCGTGAACTCCCTCCGGAACGGCTCCCTCGCGCCGAACGGCTCCGGGAAGCTTTGGGTCTGGGACAGCGCGGACATCCCGTTGATCTCGCCGAATCCGCACACGTTCCTGCTGCCCACGGGCACGCTCCAGTTCACCCTCCTCGGGACGGTCCCGACGGACCGCTCGATCATCGGATTCGCATACTATAACAACACGCAGTCGAACCCTGACCGGTTTGCGTCTGCGAACGCGTTCGCAGAGGTCGACGGGCTCCGCATCGTCGTGAACGTCCCCTCGAATACGTATGAGCCGGGCGGCATCGTGACGCTCGACGTCCGCGCGAGGGTCACGGACGGTCCCATTTTCCCAACGACCCCGGGCGCGCCGGGCGTCGAGATCGACATCACCGTGACGGACCAGCTCACGGGCCTCGCGGTCGACGGGTATGGGGCGCAGAACCTCTTGACGGACGCACATGGGTACGTACGCCATGGGTTCCAGCTCGCCTCCGGGGTCGCGGAGGGCACCTCGTATCAGGTTCTCGCGGACGGTGTTGCGAACAACGCGGTCACCGCCTCGGGCACGGACGTCTTCGCGGTCGCCGTGAACGTCGAAGTCGTCGCGATCCTGACGTTCAACAAGAACCAGTACATGAGCGGCGACCTCGTTGAGATGGACGTCGACGTCCTCGGCAGCGCCGGGCCGTTCACCTACATGTACGAGGTCCGCGACGGAACGACGGGAAGCCTCCTTGCAGGGGCGACGTCGACCGACCGCATGTTCTCGTACCGGATTCCGAACACGTACGACGGTCCCATCGTCTTCCAAGCGACCGCGGACGACGGGGGCGGCAACCCGGCCGTGGCCGGGAGACAGTTCACCGTGTTCACGGGTCTTCTCCTTGTCAACCTGGACCGGATGGAGTACGGCGCGAACGACCGGGTCACGGCCTCGTTCTCCCTCCTGACGAACGTCATGACGGCCCCGACGTTCTACTACGAGGTCTTCGATACCTCTGCGTTCCCCTTCACACTCGTCGAATCCGGGGTCGTCACGACGACGACCGCCACGGCGGGCTCGGTGACGTTCCAGGTTCCCGCCGTCCCCGCCGACGAATACACCTTCCGAATCACGGCGACAGAGCCGGGCCGCGTCGTCGTGGGCGGCGCGTCCGCCGTCCTCACGGGAGGCGTGCTACTGCAGATCACCGTCGACAAGACATCGTACTTGCCCGGCGAGACGATCCGGATCTCGTACGCGCTGATCCCGCGGGGCCGCACGGCACTGCCGCAGGCCTTCGCGTTCGTCATCGAGATGTTCGGAACGCCGAGGATGGTCGTTCAGACCGCAAGCGACCGAGGCGAGCTCACGTTCGCGCTGCCCGCGGACATCGGGCACGGCCCGACGAACCTGTTTGTCTACGAGTTGACGACCGGCGCATCTGCGAACACGGTTGTCCGGATCGGCTCGACGAACCCCCTCTGGGACACGACGATTGGCGGGATCCCCGCGTTCGCCGTGATCCTCGGGATCGCCCTGCTCTTCGTAATCCTCCTGATGGTCCTGATGTGGCGGAGGATGTCCATGGGCGGCATCGCGCCGAAGGCGCCCGCGGAGAAGCCCGCACCGCCGCCGTCTGCGACGGCGGTCCCAGGCCCCGCGCCGATGTCGGTTTCGTGCAAGGCGTGCGGGTCGCCGATCGAGATCACGACGAGCAAGCGGCCGATCGAAGTGATGTGCCCGAACTGCGGCGAGACGCAGATGGCCCAGTAGTCACGCCCGTGCGGCGGGTCACAGCCGGGCGAAGACCTCGCCGATCCGGCGGACGCCCTCGCGGATCGTCTCGCGGGACGCCGCGTACGAGATCCGGAGGTGTCCCTCGCCCGCGGCCCCGAAGGCGCTCCCGGGCGTGACAGCGACCTGTCCCTCTTTCAGGAGGCGTTCGCTCAGTTCCTGCGAGGACCCCGTCGCGCGGAATCGGGGGAACACGTAAAACGCGCCGCTCGGTCGGAAGACGTCGAGCCCCTCGATCGCGCGG
Organism: Thermoplasmata archaeon; assembly: GCA_035283405.1. GTDB lineage: Archaea > Thermoplasmatota > Thermoplasmata > RBG-16-68-12 > RBG-16-68-12 > RBG-16-68-12. Next base: position 3,036 of record DATEUA010000155.1, read on the forward strand.
AGCGCGTCGAGGACGACCTCGCGCCGCGCGCGGAACTCCGAGAGCATCGCGTCGACGGGTCCCATGGGGCCCGTGAGGGCCGCGACGCCCGCGCGTTGGATGAACCCCGGCACGCACGTGATCGTCTGCTCCTGGACCTTCACAATCTCCTTGATAACGGGTTTGTCCGCAACGAGCCAGCCGATCCGCCAGCCCGTCATCGCATACGTCTTCGAGAATCCGTGGACCGTAATGGTTCGCTCGAACATCCCGTCGAGCGAGGCCGGGGACACGTGACGCCCGTCGTACAGGATCTTCTCGTAGATTTCATCGGAGATCAGGGAGAGGTCGTGGTCCTTGCACAGATCCGCGATCCCGCGGAACGTCTCCTCTGGGAAGACGGAGCCCGCAGGATTCGAGGGGCTGTTCACGATCACCGCCTTCGAGCGGGGCGTGATCGCCTTCGCGAGGGCGTCCGGCGTGAGAACGAAGCCGTCCTCGTCCGCGGCGGGGACGGCCACGGGGCGTCCGCCCGCGAGGCGCACCATCGGGTCGTAGCTCACCCATCCGGGATCGGGCATCAGGACCTCGTCCCCGGGTTCGACGAGGGACATGATCGCGAGGAAGAGGCAGTGCTTCGTCGGGGCGACGAGGACGTTGTCGTGCTGCGCGGGGATTCCGTTCTCCCGTCGAGACTTCTCCGCAATCGCCTCCCGGAGTTCGCGGAGGCCCATCGAACTCACGTACTTCGTCATCCCAACCTCGGCCATCGCCTTCTGGCCGGCCGCGATAATGTGGGCGGGCGTGGGGAAGTCAGGCTCTCCGACGCCGAGGTTGACGACGTCCTGGCCTTTCGCTCGAAGCTCGTTCGCGAGGATGCCGAGGCGAACGGTCGGGGAGGCGCCGATCGCTTTCACGCGGGACGCGACGGGCTTCATTGACTCGAGGTATTCGTGGCGAGTAGTAAAGGTTAGCCAGCGCGCCTTCCTTCGTTTTACTCAGCTGAGTAAACGAGTTGGACGTCGTTCCGATCGAGCCCGCGGTTTAGCTCAATTGGGTAAAACCTTTTACTCAACTGGGCAAAATCGAACCGAGTCGTGCCACTGTCACGACATGACCGATGCCGTTAGAACGCAGAAAGCCTCGCAATGGGGTGAGGCGTTCCCGAGTCACGA
>DATEUA010000156.1:0-3364 GCA_035283405.1 Thermoplasmata archaeon
ATGAGGCCGAACGCGCGCTGCACGACGCGGATCGCCTTCGTCTTCTTCCCCGTGAAGTCCTCGGACCGCATCATCCCGTTGATGAGGCGCTCGACGATGTTCGTCTTCGCTTTCCCGAAGGGCTTGTTCGAGTACCGCCCGCCCGTGTGCGGAATCACGATCGCGGTGAGGTTGATGTACCGCGTGAGGCCCGGGTCGTGCACGACGACCTCGGCGAGGTCGTACCGCTCGAAGAGCTTGAGCTCGTACGTGTACTTCTTCTTCGGCTTCTTCGGCTCCTTCTTCGTCTTCACGGGCGCTTCCGCGGGCGCCTCCGCGGCGGGCGCGGCCTCGGTCAAGCCCTTCGGGAAGGCGAAGACGAACATCGTCGAGCGCCTCATCAACGGGATGATGCGGTCCGAGGACTTCACGGGGAAGAAGACGAAGGCGATCCGCGTCGTGCAGCGCGCGTTCGGCCTCATCGAGCAGCGGACGAAGCAGAACCCGGTGCAGGTCCTGGTGAACGCGCTCGAGAAGGCGTCCCCCCGCGAGGAGATCACCCGCCTTCGCTTCGGCGGGATCAGCGTGCCGCGGGCCGTGGACGTGTCGCCGTCCCGCCGCCTGGACATGGCCCTGCGGAACATCACCGTGGGCGCGACCTCCGCGTCGTTCAAGTCGCCGAAGCCGATCGAGGAGTGCCTCGCAGACGAGATCCTCCGGGCCTCCCGGGGGGAGATGGAGAGCGCGGCGATCGCGAAGAAGGAGGAGCTCGAGCGGATCGCGATGTCCGCGCGCTAGGCCGCGGCCCTCGCAATCCTTATCAATCGGCATCAAAGTAGGTCTGTGACTTCATATGGGGCGCAAAGAGGAGAACATCAAGAGGGCCGAGGCCCTCCTCCACAAGAAGGAGTTCATCCGCAACATCGGGACCGCGGCCCATATCGATCACGGCAAAACCACACTCTCTGACTCCCTCATCGCGGGCGCCGGGATGATCTCCGAGGAGCTCGCGGGCTCCCAGCTCTTCATGGACTACGACGAGCAGGAGCAGGCCCGCGGGATCACGATCAACGCGGCGATCGCGTCGATGGTCCACGAACACGAGGGGAAGCCGTACCTCATCAACCTCATCGACACCCCGGGCCACGTGGACTTCGGCGGGGACGTCACACGCGCGATGCGGGCAATCGACGGCGTGATCATCCTCGACGACGCGGTCGAGGGGATCATGCCCCAGACGGAGACCGTGATCCGGCAGGCCCTGAAGGAGCGGGTGCGGCCCGTCCTCTTCATCAACAAGGTGGACCGGCTCGTGAACGAGCTCAAGATCACCCCGGAGGAGATGCAGCAGCGGTTCGTGAAGATCATCACGGAGGTCAACACCCGGATCCGGAAGCAGCTCCCCGAGGACCTCCAAGAGAAGTGGTCCCTCAACGTCGAGGCGGGGAACGTCGCGTTCGGGAGCGCGTTCCACAAGTGGGCGATCAGCGTCCCGTACATGAAGAAGACCGGGATCACGTTCCGGGACGTGTACAGGCACTGCCAGGAGGGGACGATGAAGGAGCTCGCGAAGCGGGCGCCCCTGCACCAGGTCGTGCTGGACATGGTGATCAAGCACCTTCCGAACCCCCTCGAGGCGCAGAAGGTCCGGATCCCCGTGATCTGGAAGGGCGACCTCTCGATCCCCGTCGGCAAGGCGATGATGACGGTCGACGAGAACGGCCCGGTCGGGTTCATGGTCACGAAGATCCTCGTGGACCCGCAGGCCGGCGAGACCGCCGCGGGCCGCCTCTTCTCCGGGAAGGTCCGGAGGGGCCAGGAGCTGTGGGTGATCGGGATGCCGAAGCCGCAGCGCGCCCAGATCGTGGCGATGATCGTCGGGCCGGACCGGATCCCCGTCGAGGAGATCGACGCGGGGAACGTGGTCGCGGTCGTCGGCCTCAAGGACGCGATCGCCGGCTCGACCGTGAGCGACAACAAGGAGATGCAGCCGTTCGAGGCGATCGTGCACTACTCCGACCCCGTCGTCACGATGGCGATCGAGGCGAAGTCCACGCAGGACCTGCCGAAGCTCGTCGAGGTCCTCCGCAGCGTCGCGAAGGCGGACCCGAGCATCCAGGTCGAGATCAACCAGGAGACCGGGGAGCACCTGATCTCCGGGATGGGCGAGCTCCACCTCGAGATCACGATGTACCGGATCGTGAACGAGTACAAGGTGCCCGTCACCACGAGCCCGCCGATCGTCGTGTACCGGGAGGGGGTCCGGGGCAAGGGCGGCCCGTTCGAGGGGAAGTCCCCGAACAAGCACAACCGCTTCTACTTCGAGGCCGAGCCGCTCGAGCCCGCGATCGTGCAGGCGATCCGGGCGGGCGAGATCCCGTCCGGGCAGCGGATCAAGGACTCGAAGGCCCTCGCGAAGCAGCTCGAGGCCCTCGGGATGGACCGGGACGAGGCGAAGAACGTCGTGTGGATCCGGGACACGAACATGCTGATCGACGCGACGAAGGGGATCCAGTACCTGCACGAGACGATGGAGCTGATCAAGGAGTCGTACATCGACGAGGCGATGAAGAAGGGCCCCCTCGCGGCGGAGAAGTGCATGGGCGTGAAGACGCGCCTCGTGGACGCGAAGTTGCACGAGGACTCGGTCCACCGCGGGCCCGCCCAGGTGATCCCCGCCACGTACCGCGCGATCTACGGCGCGATGTGCCAGGCGGGCCGTATCCTTCTGGAGCCGCTCACGAAGGTGTTCATCAACGTCCCCCAGGACGTGATGGGCTCCGCGATCGGGGAGATCCAGAGCCGGCGCGGGGTGATCGAGGACATCACCCAGGAGGGGGACCACACGATCATCCAGGCGAAGGCGCCCGTCGCGGAGATGTTCGGGTTCGCGACCGCGATCCGGTCCGCGACGCAGGGCCGCGCGTTCTGGTCGACGGAGAACGTCGGGTTCCAGGCCGTCCCGGCGGAGCTGCAGCCGGACATCGTCCGGAAGATCCGCGAGCGGAAGGGACTGCAGCCGGAGCCGTACGACGAGTCGTACTACGCGGCGTGACGGTCCTAGGATACGGAACGCACGGTGCGCGCCGCAAAGGCATAAATACGTGAGGTCAATAACACGCCCCCTCAAGAGGGAAAACCATGCCCGCAAAGCCACACCTGAACCTGGTGTTCATCGGTCACGTCGACCACGGGAAGTCGACGACCGTCGGCCGGGTCCTGTACGACACCGGCAGCATCGAGGCGCACGAGCTCGAGAACCTGAAGAAGCTCGCGGAGCAGCTCGGCAAGGCCACGTTCGAGTTCGCGTTCGTCATGGACCAGGTGAAGGAGGAGCGGGAGCGCGGGCTCACGATCGACGTGGCCCACAAGCGCTTTGACACGG
>DATEUA010000157.1:0-16883 GCA_035283405.1 Thermoplasmata archaeon
TAAATACGTTTCCGGAGATTCGCGGCCCCCTTGTCCGGTTCATTTGTCGGACGTCCTTCGAACGGGGGCATATTCCTTGCGACCCGGGACAGGCGACTACCTGCCCACCGGGGCCTCCGGAAGCGGTGGCGGAGGTGGCGGGGGCGGGAGCTCAGGTGGGAGAGGGGTGACGGTCTCCGCAATGGGCGGGGGTGGATCCGCAGGCGTCGCCTCCGGGTCCTTCGCCGGGGCGGACTCCTTCTTGCGTCTCCGTAGGAGAAGGATTCCGAGGAGCCCTGCGCCGACCACTGCGAGCGCGGCTCCGGCGAGAATCGTTTCCGAGGCGATGCCCGCGGGCGGTATCGACACCGGGGCGAGCGGGAAATTCACGGGGACCGTTTGTCCGTCCGCGACGTTGACCCCTGACCTCGTCTGATTCACGTGTCCTGGGGCCAGGACGACGATGACCGTGTAGGTCCCCGAGGGCACAGGGACGGTGTACGTCCCGTCGGCCTGCGTGACACCCGGGTATTCTCGACCCATCGAGTCGACCGCCTTGAGGCTCACCCCGGCGAGGGGCGACCCCGTTGTCGCATCCGTAACCGTCCCGGAGATCCATCCCATCTCTCTGACGAGGGGGAAGTCGACGGGCGTCGTCTGCGCGCTCGTCACGGCCACGCTCGTTCGACCCTGGTTCACGTAGCCCGTCGCTTGGACCACGATGACCGTGTAAGTCCCCGGAGCCAGCGTGACGTTGTACGAACCGTCCGAAGCGCTCGTCACCGGGAACTCCTGGCCGGATGTCCCCACGGCCTTCAGGCTCACGCCGGCGAGGGGAGCCCCCCCGGCAGCGTCCGTGACCGTCCCGGAGATCCACCCGGGGGCGGGGACCAACGAGATGTCCGCAAGGGCGGTCGCATCGGACGCGACGACGATGGATCGAGCCTGCGAGACGTACAGCGACTTCGAGACCGTGACTGTGTACGATCCGGGTCCGAGGCTGACGTTGTACGATCCGTCCGCCGCGGTTGTCGTGGAGGCGCCGCCAGGTGCGATCGTGACCGAGGCCCCCGCCACGGGTGCGCCCGTCCCCGAATCTGTGACGAGGCCGGCGATCCACCCGGGCATCGGCGTGAGCTGGAGGTTCGCGATCGACGTCGCGGCGGATGCAACCGTGGCGGCCTGACTCTGGGACAGGAAGAGCGCCTTTGAGGCCGTCGCCGTATATGTGCCCGAGGCGACGGTCACGTTGTATGTGCCGTCGACCGCGGTGACCGTCGAGATGCCCCCGGGATTCACCGCAATCGTCGCCCCTGCGATGGGCGCCCCCGTCGCCGCATTCGTCACCGTGCCTGCGATCCATCCGGGTACCGGTCCGAGCGGGAAGTCCGCCGTCGTCGTCGCGTTCGAAGTGACGGTCGCTCCCTGGGTTTGGGCGACATAAAGGGGCTTCGAGGCCGTCACGGCATACGTGTCCGGGGCCACGGTGACATTGTACGTTCCGTCCGCCGCCGTCGCCATGATGAATCCTCCCGGGGACACGGTAATCGTCGCCCCAGGGATTGGCAGCCCGGTGGTCGCATCCGTGACGGTGCCCGCGATCCATCCCGGCACCGGTTGCAACTGGAAGTCAAGGATGGTCGTGACTCCGGAGACCACGGTGGCCGATTGGGAGGAAGACGTGTAAAGGGACTTCGACGCGACCGCGGTGTACGTTCCCGGCGCGACGGAGAGGTTGTACGTCCCGTCGGGCGCCGTTGTCGTCGTGAGACCTCCGGGGACCAACGTGAGCGTCGCCCCCGAAATCGGGGCGCCCGTTGCGGCGTTCGTGACCGTCCCCACGAGCCATCCCGCTCCCGGAGTCAACTGGAAGTCGACGCTCGTCGTAGCGGCGGAGACGACCGTCGCGCCAAGGCTCTGCGATCCGTACAAGGGTCTCGAGGCCGTGGCCGTGTACGTGCCCGGACCGAGGGAAATGTTGTACGTTCCGTCGGCAGCGGTCGTCGCGTTCGCGCCTCCTGGGATCACCACGATCGTGGCGCTCGCAATCGGTGCGCCCGAGGACGCGTCGGTTACGGTTCCCGCGATCCATCCCGGCTGTGGCTGGAGCTGGAAGTTGACGGCTGTCGCGATGCCTTGCGAGACATTGGCAGCCTGGCTCTGCGAAATGTAGAGGGACCTCGACGCCGTGACGGTGTAGTTGCCCGGCGCGACACTGATGTTATACGTCCCATCCGCGGCTGAGGTCGCGTTCGCGCCGCCGGGCGTCGCACTCACCGTCGCGCCGGCGATGATCAATCCTGAGGAGGCCTCCGTCACGGTGCCCGTAATCCAGCCGATGGGGGGAGGAGGCATGAGGACCTGGACCCAGACCGGGGTTGACGTCACGGTGCCTCCGCACAGGCTGTCATCTACGGTCAGAGTGATGTTGTAGTCGCCCGGGGTGCTCCACGCATGGCCGGAGGTCACGGAGGCGTTACCGGCGCCCGTGCTGACCAGGGTGACGTTGCCGTCCTTCCAGTCCCACGTCCAGTTCAGCGCATCGCCCTCCGGGTCGATCGCGGTTCCGTTGAAGTTTGCTACAGCTCCGGCGAAGACGACCCGGGGCTGAACGGGCGCCTCGATGGCCACGAGGATGGGGCACTGGTTCGCAACGGGGAACACGGGCACGACGCGGAGCATCGTGAACACGTTCCCGTATCCGGTGAAGCCCAGCCCCGGGTGGGCCGTCCAGTCACCCCAGTTCGTGAAGCGGTCCGAGCGCGCGACCGCGAAATACTGCGGGTACCACAAGATGTTGTACGGCTGGTCCCGGTACAGGAGGCGCTGCATCGCGTGCACGATCGCCTGGCGCTCGTACAGGTCGACCTTCGTCTGTTGCTCCAAGTACCACGCGTCGTACGTGGCGTTGTAGTACCACGCGTCCTGCCAGCCCCGAATCTGGTTTTTCGTCATCACCGAAAGCCCGAAGTCGGGGTCCACGCCGAAGAACCAGCCCCAGATGTACGAATCGTAGTCGCAGAGGTAGCTCGCCCCGAGCAGCTGCTGGAACGAGACCATCTCCTTCACCACTGCGATGCCGATGCTGGCCAGCTCAGGGATGAACGCGTCCGCCGCCGCGATGCCTTCGCCATCGCTATTGAGGATCCAGATTCCGAAGCGAAGCGTGTTAGCCGCCGAACCGCGCACGCCCCGGTTCGCCTGGGGCGTTGCCTCCGGGTTGCGGGACGCGACATACGCCATGTCGAGGACCTCGCGGACCCCGTCCCCGTTCAGATCCCCGAACGCGTCGCGGTTGTTCGCCGCGTTCGCATCCAGGTTGCTCCCGAGTGGATTCGGCGGGTTTCCGTCCGTCGTCGTCCAGCCGTCCCCGGCCGGATCCGACAGCCGTGCGGCGGCCCGGCCGAGGTCGTACGGGAGTTCCTCCTGTGCCGTGACGTTGTAGTGCCAGAAAGGCGTCGCGGGCGGGATCAGCGTGTCGCCGGGCTTCGCGAGGCCGAGCAGCGCACCGGTCGCCGCGTCCGTCCCGCTCCAGATCAGGTCGACGAGCCTCGTCTTGTCGATTGCATTCGCGACTGCCTGGCGGACGGTGAGGTTCAGGGAGAGCCAGTGCCGGTTCCCCGATACGCCGTATTCGGTGATGAGGGCGTCCGTCGCGGAACAGAAGCCGAGTTCCGCAAGCTCAAGGGAGTCCTGGACGAACTTGGTGATGTCCGGATCGGGGTCTGCGTCGGGGTTCGCGGTGCCTCCGTCGATGTCCAGGGGCAGGGATAGGAATTGCTGGGCTGTCAGCGCCCCCGTCCCGTCGAGGTTGCCCAGGAGGAAGTCGCTAAGCAGGGAGGCTTCCGAGTTGTAGAATCGGTAGATGATTTCGTCGACGTAGTCCTTGCCTGCTTGGAGAAGGTGGTAGCGGTCGTGGAGGACGAGCCGGAGGAACTGACCGTTTTGCCACTGGACGAATCGGTACATGCCCGTTCCCACGGGCGGCACGTTCTTGTAATTCTGCCGCGCCTGCAGGCACGTCACCTGACTCCAGACGTGCTGCGGGAGGATCGGAGGGAGGATGAAGATGTTCGCCTTCGGCTTGTTCGTGTGGATCACGACCGTCGTCGGCGAGGCCGCGTCGATCTGGCGAATGAACGTCGCAGCGGGATCCGTTGGATCCCCGACGTAGTCCAGGAAACGGGTGAGCCGGCAGGTCTGAATGTATTCGATCGTGAACTTGACGTCGGCGGAGGTGAAGTTCCGAGGCGTCGTCGGGGTATCGTCGTGCCACACGACCCCCGGGTACAGGTTGAAGGTCCACGCGAGGCCGTCCGCCGACACGCTCCAGTCCCTCGCGAGCTGCGGGACCGGGGTAAGGTCTTCCCCAATCCCAACGAGCAGGTCATACACGGTCGAGAAGATCGCATAGGACGCCGACGAGATGGCGATGAACGGGTTCAGACTGTCCGGTTCCTGCGTCTCTCCGATTCTGAAGGTCGACGGAGGGGCCGCAGCCGCGTAGAGGTTCCCCCCGGGAGGCGCCTGGACCGTGAGCAAGAGGGTGGCGAGGAGGAGCGCCGCCCCGGCGGCGATACCCTTCGGTGCGGTGCCTGTTCGAGTCATTCACGACCACGGCGGCGGATCGAGGCCCGGCAAGGGACCTCGGAGGACCTAACGGAGCCGTTCTCAGGGGTTCATAAATACCTTCCAACGAGGTTCTCGCCGGTGATTCTTCGTTTGACGCGTGGCCGGGGCGTGCCCTGCCCACGGCGCGCACAGCACAAATAGCCGGAGTCGATTGCTGGCCCGCCCTCCGGAGGCGTCCCTGTGTCGAACGTGGACCGAAGGGTCTGGCGCTTTCACGCATACCAGGCGACTACCTCGTTCGCGATTTGGATCCCGTTTTGGGCCCTCTGGATCCGGGAGCACCTCGCCTCGGATTTCGAGCTGACTCTCGTGGACGTCGCCTTCTGGGTCGGCCTCCTCGTCTTCCAGCTGCCCGCGGGCGTCGTCGCGGACCGGCTCGGGCGGAAGAAGACGATCCTCCTGAGCGAGGCGTTTCGGTCCGTCGGCATCTTGGGATACGGCCTCGGCGCCGCGTTCCTCCACTACCAGATCGCGAACATCATCTGGTCCGTCGGCGCGGCGTTCTCCATCGGCGCGTCCGCGTACCTCTACGAGACCCTGCTCGAGGCGGGCCGCGAGTCCGAGTTCCCGCGGTACATCGGCCGGAACACGATGGTCCAGCTCGCGTCGAACGCCGCGGGGGCCTTTGCGGGCGGAATCCTGGTGGCGTTCACGGGGGAGATCCAGCACACCCTCCTCCTCGGGGCGGCGATCAACCTCGCTTCGATCGGCGTCGCGGCGACCTTCGTGGAACCGGACGTGACCCGGGTGGGCGAGCCGACGTTCGCGAAGCAGCTCGTGCGCGGATGGCACATCGTCCGTCGCCGGGAGGGCGTCGCGCTCCTGATCCTGTTCGAGGTCGTCCTCGGTGTCACCCTGTACACGATGGCCCTGTTCCGGCCCCTGTACCTCACGGGAGCGCTGGGGATTCCGGAGGCCCAGGTCGCTCTGTGGGTCTCCGCGTTCCTTCTCGTCGCCGCGCTCGTCTCGGGCTTCGCGGGACGTCTCTCGTCCGCGCTCGGGGAGTTCGGCACGATCGCCCTGGTGGTCCTCCTCGCCGCCGCGGCGTTCCTGGGGATGGCCGCCATCGGGTCCGTCTGGTTCGCGGTTGTCCTCCAGGCGCCCGTCTACGTGGCCTGGAGTCTCCAACCCGCGATGACGACCGCGTTCCTGAACCGGCGATTGGAGCCGGGGCAGCGCGCGACGGTCCTTTCCATGGGCGGGTTCGCGTACACCCTGGCCCTCGTCGCGATCCTGCCCCTCACAGGCCTCCTGACGTCCGCGACGGACGACCTCGTCGGGCTCACATTCCTCCTGGGACTAGGCTCCGCGTTGCCCGGTGCAGGGATCCTGATCGCGTGGCGGGCCCGGGTCGCCCCCTGGCCTGCCGCTTCGCCCGTGCCGACGCGCCTCGTCCCCGGAGCGGGTCGGATCTCGAGGTTCCACAGGCTCCTCGAGCGGATGAGCCGGATGCGCCCGTAGGCCCGCCGGCCCGGTCCTTCCGTGCGAGAGACGAGAGGGCCACGAGAGCCTCCCAGCCCCGACTTCATGAACAGTCGACAAGCGATCTGGGTTCGGGTAGGAGGGTTCCTCCCGGCCACGCGGAATCGGAGAATCGCGCCGCCGGGCCTCTCACTCGTACTCCGACTGGCTCTGCTCCCTCATGAACTGCGGGAGGTAGAAGTAGCCGCCTGCGGACTTCCCCGAGATGCCGGACATCTTCCACCCTCCGAATGGCTGTACGGCCACGACGGCGCCCGTCGTCGCCCCGGCGGTCCGGTTCGCATACACGACCCCCGCCTGTACGTCGCGGAAGAATCGGGTGACGTCCGCCGGGTCGCCAGTCATGATCCCGGCCGTGAGGCCGTAGTCCACGTCGTTCGCGAGCTGGACCGCGTCGTCCAGTCCGTCCACCCCGACGACGGACAGGATCGGCACGAACAGCTCCTCCTTGTTGATCCGATGCGTGCGCGGGAGGCCGTCCACGATTGTGGGCTTGACGAAGTGTCCGTTGCCCTTCACTACCGCGCCGCCCTCTAGGATCTTCCCACGGGAGCGCTTGATCGTCTCGATCGCCTTCGCGTAGGTCTTCACGGCGGCCTCGTTGATGAGGGGCCCCAGGTACACGTCCCGTTTCGTCGGGTCGCCGATTTTGATCTTCCGGGTCTCCGCGACGAGCTTGTCCACGAACACCTTCTTCACGCGCTTGTCAACGAGGACCCGAGAGCAAGCGGAGCATTTCTGTCCCCCGAACCCGAACGCCGCCCGCATCACCCCGAGGGCCGCCCGGTCGAGGTCTGCGGTCGCCGTGACGATTGCGGGGTTCTTCCCGCCGAGCTCCGTGATGATCGGCTTCGGGAACGTCTTGCTGAAGGACCTGAACGCCCCCAGGCCGACGTCCCGTGATCCGGTGAAGACGAACCCGTCCACGTCCGGGTTCTCGACGAGCTCCCGTCCGATTGTCGACCCCGGCCCGGTGACGAAGTGAAAGGCACCCGGCGGCACCCCCGCGTCCCGGAAGACCTCGTAGATACGGAGTCCCATGAAGGGGGTGTCGGAGGCGGGCTTGAAGACGGCCGTGTTTCCGGTGATCACAGCCCCCGCGGACATGCCCGCGGCGATCGCCGCCGGGAAGTTGAACGGCGCGACGACGGACCAGACCCCGTACGGCTTCAGGACGGACCGGGTGTGCTCTCCGGGGAGGAACTTGCCCATCTCATACGAGTAGCCGCGGTTCCGTTCGAGTTCCTCGGCGTACCAACGGATGAGGTCGCCCATCTCGTCGACGTCCGCGAAGGCCTCGTACCGGTTCTTCCCGTTCTCGAAGGACATGAGGGCGGACAGATGGAACTTCCGCTCCGAGACGAGGTCCGCGGCGCGTCGGAAGATCGCCGCCCGTTCCGTGTAGTCCGTCGAGGACCAATCCGGGAAGGCTTTCCGCGCGGCGGCGATCGCCTGTTTCGCGTGGCTCCGAGTCCCCTTCTGGAAGGTTCCGAGGACCTTCCTCGTGTCCCACGGGCAGAGGTCCTCGAAGGTGTCCCGGGCCCACACGGCCTTCCCGCCGATGAACATCGAGTGTTTCTTTCCGAACTCCTGCTGGATCTTCTCCACGGCGGCCTCGTAGGCCTGGTGGAACTCCTCCTCTTTGCCGGCCTCGACCGCGTTCTGCCACGTGCGCTCGTTGCGGAAAACCATCGGGGCTCCCCCGAACGCCGATGGGATGCCCCGCGCCGAAATAAGGTTTCGCTATGAGGCCCCTACACGATATACGAATCAGGGGAACCGTCGTACTTGTCGTACGCGGCCAGGGCGCCAATCTGCGCGAGAAGCTCCCGCGCCCACTCCCTCGTGTACGAGTTCGGAGGCAGGTCCGTCGTCGACCCGAGCCACTCGAAGACGTCCTTCATCGCGTCCTTCTGCTCCTCCTTCGTGAGCCGCTCATCGAGTTTTCCCATGGCCCCCTCGAGGCGGCCCAGGGCCAGGACGACCTCCCGGCACTGTGCGACGAACTTGGCTTGCTCCTCCCGCGTCACGCGTATCGACCCGCCCGGTCCAGCGGTCCCGCCCCGATAAGGTTGTTGTCCGGTGGCCGCGCAAGCTTGAAACCCCACGCGCCCTTCGGACGGCCGTGGCGGCGTTCGCCATCGTCGCGAAGGTCCACGAAGTGCCCCCGGGGACCGCGAAGGTCGTTGTCGTCGCGGGCCACGGGGTCGCCCTCTTCAATGTGGGCGGGTCCTTCTTCGCGCTGTCGAACACGTGCCTGCACCGCGGGGGTCCCGTGGGGGAGGGGGATCTGAGCGGGACCACGGTGGCGTGTCCGTGGCACGGGTGGGAATACGACGTGACCACGGGCCAGAACACGGTCAACCCGGTCGCACGCCTCAAGCAGTACGAGGTGCGCGTCGACGGCGACAACGTTCTTGTCGCGACGGCGTGAGAAGGACCCCGAACTCCGGACGAGGATTCAAGCCCCGGCCCGCGATGCAGGTCCGGGGATGCGATGGAGCGCGACAGCCGGGCGGTCCTCGCCTTCGTCTTCGGCCTCGTCGGCGGTGTGATCACCCTCGTCAGCCTCGCGGTCTTCGGGGGCTTCTTCTATCCGTACGGGTACTTCGGCCTCTTCGGAGCCGTTGGCTTCTTCCTGACGATCGTGGCTGGAGCGTTCGTGATCCTGGGCGCGTCGCTGACCTTCCGCAAGCCCGCGCAAGGGGTCACTTGGGGCATCGTCATGGTCGTGTTCGGATCCCTCAGCGCGTTCGGGCTCGGCGGGTTCTTCATCGGGATGTCCCTCTCGATCGCGGGAGGCGCCCTGGCGATCGTCGCGGGAGCGAGCCCTGTGCCCACGGCGCCGACCCAGCTCCGCGCGTGCACCTCGTGCGGCATGCTCAACCCGATCGGCTTCGCGCACTGCCCACATTGCGGCCACGCGGTCGGCGTGCTCCGCGGCTGATCCCCTGAAGCTTTAAGGCCGTCGCCTCCCGTTCGTCGCGCGGTGTCGGCCGCCTTGTGGTGGGTCCTCACGGCCCTCGCGGTACTCGCCACGCTCGCGAATGCATTGTCGCTCGTCCAGGGATTCCGACTGACGGGACATGTGCGGCGGGGATTGCGCACGTCGTTCGGAGCGTACGCCCCGCGGGTGGCGGTCATCCTCCCTGTGCGGGGCCTCGACGAGGGGTTCGACGAGAACCTGCTCTCGATTCTTCGCCAGACGTATGATTCGTTCCGCGTCTTCGCGGTCGCCGACGACCTCTCCGATCCGGCATTGGCCCGAATCCGGGAACTCGCGCGGACCTTGCCGCAGGTCCGCGTGGACGCCATGCTCGCGGACCCCACGGGGACGCCGGGCAAGGTGAACGCCCTGCGGACCGCCCTTACGCACGTCGAGCCAGGGGACGAGGTCCTCGTGTTCGCCGACGCGGACATCCGGCCCGGGCCCGATTGGCTCCATCAGCTCGTCCAGCCCCTCGCCGACGTGACCGTCGGCGTCTCGACCGGCTTCCGGTGGTACGTCCCCTCCCGCGCGTCCCTCTGGGGCCTGGTCCGTTCCGAGTGGAATGCGGTGAGCGCGAACGTGCTCTTCGATACCCGGCTGAACTACGCGTGGGGCGGTTCCTGCGCGATCCGAACGGAACATCTTCCGCGACTCCGTCTCGAGGAGCGCTGGCGGGACGTCCTGAGCGACGACCTCGTCCTGACGCAGGCCGTCCGGTCGTCGGGAATGAACGTCGTGTATTCGCCCGCGGCCCTCGTCCCGACCTTCGAGGATGCGGACCGGGCGACGTGTGTCGAATGGTGTGACCGGCAGATTGCGATGGCGAGCCTCTACCTGCCGGAGGTGAGGCGGTACGCGGCCTCCGCGTTCGCCGTGTTCAACGGCGCGGTCGTCCTCGGCGTCGTCGCCCTTCTGCTCTCCGCGCTCGTCTCGATCGACTTCCTGCTGCCTGCGGCGCTGTTCCTCGTCACGCTGCCCGCGACCGCGGCGAAGGCGTTCCTCCGTCGCCGAGCGTTCTTCGGCGGGTCGCGGGAGGTCCAGGAGGCGTGGACCGTCCCGGAGTGGCGGACCGCCCTCGCAAGCCTCGCGGTCCCGTGGCTCATGGTCGTCGGGCTCCTCCGCACAAGGCGTCTCGAGACGGTTCGATGGCGGGGGCGGACGTACGACGTTCGCGATCCGTTCCGGGTGCATCTTGTCGAATCGGAACCGATCCCCCGCTGACTCGATCTGGATGGGAACGCCGCCGGGCCGGATGTATCCTGCCGGCCTATTCATTCACAGTTGCTTCGCGGGCTCCCTCGCGCAGGCTCTCCTGGAACTTCGCGAGCTCGCTCAGGATCTCGTTCCTCCGTTCGCTCTGTCGCAAGGTGCGGAGCATGGACACCGCGGGGGGGAGCGCGGCGAGGAAGATCGCGATCGCCGTGGCGACGGTCGACAGGGCCACGCCGGCGGCGGATGTGGCAAGGAGTGCGACCGCGACGATCGACGGCGGGAGGAAGAACGCGAGGAAGACGCCCTCGATCGACACGAGAGGTTCGCGCGCGGCCGCCTGCATCGCGAGGACCTCCTCATCGCGGAACGACTTCGCGGTCGTGACCATCGATTCGCCTCGGCGTGCGAACCGGTCTCGAACGATCCCCATCGCCTCCTGGAACCCCCGGGATTCCGCCCGGAAGCCGCGGATCGCGCCGGGAGTGAAGCGGACGAGCCGACGGCGCCCGTCTTTCGTTTCGATGCCCAGGCCCGCGTGGACGAGAGTGCCGGCGGAGGACGCGAACGGAGACATGAACGCACCGGAGACCTCGTAGCTCGCGGGGTACACGTCCCGGACCTCGGACCACGGGACGTACCGGCGGTCCCCGCGGATGCGGCGCCACAGAGGGAGGGAGACCTCGACCCCCTCCTCGAACAGGTACGTCGGGCTCGGCTTGAACACGAGGATCCACAGGAGGATCGCCGCGAGCGGGACGAAGCAGACGCCGCCGAGAGGCCAGAACCCGAAGGGCGCGATCGCGAGGGGCCCCACGATCAACGTGACGATCCCGACGAGAAGGAGCAGAGCGACGGACATGGGGTTCGCGGGGATCGGGTAGTACCCATACAGGAGCGGCCCGCGGTCCTCCGGAGGCATGGCGACCAAGGCAAGCCGACCGGAGCCATTAATGTCCTGACGACCGTTGTCGGACCCACGGGGGACTCCGGCGGCCCCGCGAAGGCTTCCGGCCGAGCAGCTCGATCCAGATGCCGTCGGGATCGGTCACGAACGCGAGGGTCCACCCGCCCTCGTCCCACGGCTCGACCGCGACCTCCGCACCCGCGGACACGAGTCTCCCGAAGTCGGCCCGCACGTCGCGGCACCAGAACGCGAGGTGGTCCAGCTCGGAGCCGTTCGCGTACGGTTCGTGGAACCGGGTCCGCGGCGGGTACCAGTTGAGCTCGAGGACTTGGCTCGACTCGGGACTCTTTAGGTGGACGAACAGGCCGCCCGCATCCATCCGCCCTCGATTCACGACGCGCATTCCCAGTGCGTCCCGATAAAACCGCCTCGCCCGCTCGAGGTTCCGGACCCGGATCCCGGTGTATGTGAAGTACAACACGGAGGCGCCCCTCGACGGGATGTCGGCCGACCGGATGTAACCTTAGACTGTTCCTCGAGGGGATCGGACCGGGCTTCGCAAAGCCTTTCCCGCGTGGCTATCTATGGGACCCCGTGCTCGCCCTCGGCATCGAAGGCACCGCCCACACGGCCGGCGTCGGAATCGTGGACGAGGAATGCCGGGTCCTCGCGAACGTGTACGACATGGTGAAGCCGGAGAAGGGCGGCATTCATCCGCGCGAGGCGGCGAACCATCACGCGGAGGTGATCGCGCCGCTCCTCCGGAAGGCCGCGGCAGCGGCCGGGATTCCGCTTCGTGCGATCGATCTCGTCGCCTTCTCCCAGGGCCCCGGGCTCGGGCCGTGTCTCCGCACCGTGGCCACGGCCGCCCGGGCCCTCGCCCTCTCCCTCGATGTACCAATCGTCGGGGTGAACCACTGCGTCGCGCACCTGGAGGTCGGCCGGGCCCTCACGGATTGCGACGATCCCGTCCTCCTGTACGTGAGCGGCGGGAACACGCAGGTCATCGCCTTCGCTCGGGGTCGCTACCGCGTCTTCGGCGAGACCCTCGACATCGGCATCGGGAACATGCTCGACAAGTTCGCGCGCGAGTGTGGCCTCCCCTTCCCCGGTGGACCGATCCTGGAGAAGCTGGCACTTCGGGGCACGACGCTGTTGACCCTCCCATACAGCGTCAAGGGGATGGACGTGGCTTTCAGCGGGATGTTGACCGCGGCCCTTGCCCTGCGGCGGAGCGGCGCATCCCTGGAGGACTTGGCCTACTCGATTCAGGAAGTCGCCTTTGCGATGCTCACGGAGGTCACGGAGCGCGCGATGGCCCACGTCGACAAGGACGAGGTCCTCCTGGGAGGAGGCGTCGCAAGGAACCGACGACTGCAGGGGATGCTCGGCCGGATGGCCTCGGATCGCGACGCGAGGATGTTCGTGCCGCCCGGGGACCTGTGCATCGACAACGGCGCAATGATCGCGTGGACGGGGCTGCTCATGCGCAAGGCGGGCGTCCGCATGTCCCTGAAGGAGACGACCGTGGACCAGCGGTTCCGCACGGACGAGGTCGAGGTGACATGGCGGTGATCCCGGTCTCGGTGCGACGCTTCGTACCGGGTCACGCCGCGGACGTCCTTGCGCTCGCGCGGTCCCTCGGGGATTGGTTCAACGACGAGGGACTTCGACAGATGGAGACCGATCTGCGAAACCACGCGGGCCACGTCGCACTCCTCGGATCCCGGCTCGTCGGATTCGCAACATGGAATCCCGTGGACGGACGGGTCGCGAACCTTTCGTGGATGGGCGTCGCGAAAGACGTCCAGCGGGCAGGGATCGGGCGGACGCTCGTCGAGGCCATCGTGCCTGATCTGCGCTCTGCGGGATTCCGATTCCTCGAGGTCTCCACGGTGGCCGACTCGGTGGACTACAGGCCGTACGAACGGACGAGGGCCTTCTATCGCGCAATCGGGTTCGCGGACGAACGGGTCGACCGAGGGTTCTTCCAGGACCCGGATGGGCCGTACGATCGGCTCCTCCTGCGTCTGGACCTCGCCCGGCCGAACCCGGGACGCTCGCCGGAGGCGTGACCGTGGACATCCCGAGGGATCCGCGTCCGGTCCGCTGGCGGGTCCATCTCGCAGCCGCGAGGGAAACCGTGTTCCCCTTTCTCTCGACGGACGAGGGACGGGCCCGGTTCTGGGCAGAGACGGCGAACGAATCCGAAGGGGTCATCGAGTACCACTTCGTGAACGGGATGGTCCTCCGATCCCGTGTCCTCGAGAGTCGTCCGCCCTCGCGATTCGCGGTGACGTACTTCGGCAGTAGCGTCGCCACGTTCGACCTCGAGGACGACGGCCGGGGAGGAACGGACCTCACCCTGACCGAGACGGGCGTTCCTTCCGGAAGCTGGGAGGACAACCACGCACGCTGGGTTTCGGTGCTCCTCGCCCTCAAGGCCGCGGTCGAATTTTCCGGCGACCTGAGGAATCACGATCCGCGCCGGACCTGGGACGAGGGTTACGCGGACAACTGAGGTCTCGCGGTCACGCGCGCTTCGCGATCGCCTCGACCCCGTCGCCGCGGTCGAACCGATGGCCGAGGGCCTGCAACGCCGCCTCGATCCCCGTGAAGCACGCGGCGAGGTCTCCGAACGTGCACAGTCCCATGTGGCCGATCCGGAAGATCTTCCCCTTCAGCTGCGCCTGCCCGCCTGCGAGGATCACCCCGTACTCCTCGCGCAAGACCCTGCGGAATTTCGCGTCGTCGACGCCGGGCGGGTATCGGATTGCGGTGACGGTGTCGGACGCGTACCTCGGATCCGGGAAAAGGTCCAGATCGATCTCCTCGAGCCCCGCGCGTGTTGCCTCGGCGAGCCGGTGCGTCCGGCCGATCCGTCGCTCGAGGCCTTCCTCCTTCAGGATGCGCAGCGCCTCTCGGAACGCTAGGAAAATGGGGATCGCGGGCGTGAAGGGGGTGTCCTGCTTCTTCAGGCCCTCCACGTGCGCCTTCAGGTTCGTGTAGAACGACGTCTCCGAATGGAGCAGCCCGACCGCTCGGTCCGACAAGGCGACCGCGCTCAGCCCCGCGGGTGCCGCGACGCACTTCTGGGAGCCCATCACGAGCGCGTCGATCCCCCAGACATCGAAGCGGGACTCGAGCCCGCCGACCGCCGTGATCCCGTCGACGATGAACAACGCGTCATGGTCATGGACGATCTTCGCGATGTCCGCGATCGGGTTCGTGAGTCCCGTCGACGTCTCATTCCAGCACAGGGTGACAGCCTTGAAGTCCCCCTTGTCGAGCGCCGAGTCGACCTGGGCCGGATCGACCGCCATTCCCCATTCGAAGGTCAACGGGGTGGACGCCGCGAAGACGCCGCACAGATCCGCGAACCGTTCAGAGAACTTTCCGTTCACCAGGTTCAGGACCCGGTCCGATTTCCGCAGGATCCCCGAGACGGCTGCCTCGAGTCCGGCCGTCCCCGAGCCGGACAGGATCGCGACCTCCCCCTTCGTGCCGAACATGTACTGCACGTGGTCCCTGAGTTCCGCCAGGACCTCCCTGAACTCGGGTCCGCGGTGGTTCATCGCGGGCGCGGCCATCGCCTGGAGCACGCGCGGGTCCATCTTCACCGGACCCGGCAGCATGAAGACGGTCTCGCTGTCCAGCATGTGAATCGCGCGAACGGGGGCGCGCGGCATAAACGATTCGTCCCCTCTCGGCTCGCGGACATGCGTAGGACGGGACGAGGGACCGTCGCGCCTGTACGTTCCAGTTGAAGGCGAGGTCCCTGGGCCGAGAATGTCCCAGTAACCCTTTTATATCAACACGCGGATTGGGCCGACGCTCGTCGGTCGAACGAGGTCGTATCGAGGTACAAGGTGGGTCGGATGCCCGGGGACGAGACAGAGAAAATCACCCTTCGCCTGCCTGCTCGGTTCCTGAAGGCCCTCGACTTCCTCGTCGAGGTCGACGACTTCCCGAGCCGCTCCGAAGCGGTCCGCGCCGCGATTCGCGACTTCGTGTACGCACGCGTCGAACTTGTAACGGACAAGTTGAAGAAGATCCAGGAATCCGAGCGAACGATGGCGCAGATGGACTCGTTCCGCCGCGAATACATGCAGAAGTGATCCACGCGGGGCCCGACCCCTTCCCGATTACCTCCCCCCCAACTGGGTGGCCTTCGCGCCACCCTTCTTTTATTTTGCTGCGTGCGAATCACGACTGAAATTCATCGATGACACGCAGGGCGGTGCCATGAAGTCCCGGGCCTCGCGTCCTCGTCGAAATGGCGACGATCCTCAAGGAGATCGAGTCGACCGTCTTCACGGCTGAGCCCGCGGATGAGGCCTTCCCACTCACCGAGCCGTCCCTCCTCGTCCGGCTCCGGAAGTTCCTCTGGGTGTGGAGCGGGATGTTCAGCGTCGCCTGCCTCGCCCTCGCGTTCACGGGCTTCGCCGCCCTCGGGGCCTTCGAGGCCGCGGCGTCGAACTTCCTCGGGGCGGTCGTATCGGGCGGTCTCTTCGGCGTCGCGTCCCTCCTCCGATTCGGCCCCGATTCGGACTGAGCGTCCGGTCCCCTTCCGAATCTTTATCTAAGGACGCCTCCTTCGCGCGGTCGTGGCGCGGGAGGCCTGGACCCGCGCGGGGATGGCCGTCACGATTCCCGCGCTTCTCGTCTTGATCCTCATCACCCCGAACCTGATCGGGCGTCCCCCGGACCTGCAGTCTTGGCCCCTCCTGGTCATCGGGTTGACGCAGGACGGGTCGACCTTCGTCGTGGACGTGGGCGGCGCCGTGGGGGCGTACATGTATGCGAGCGTCACCCTGGAGGTCTCGGGAATCGACAACGCCTCCTATTCGGCTCGCGTGACGGACACGGACACGTATGGGAAGGACCTCCGAGTCCCTGAGAACGCGACACACGCCTTTCAGGTCCATGCGTACCTCGTAGATCGACTGAACAACTACTTCGAGTACAATGTGACCACGACCCTCGTCGTCGTGGAGGGCGGCCGGACGATCCTCGTGTTCGTCCTCCAGGACGAGTCGAATCCGAGGGAGGAGCGCCGAACACCCCCGGACGACTTCCGGTGGCCGGTGCCGTTGAGGGGACGGTTATGAAGGTCACCCGCTGGACCCTCCTGTGGCTCCTCGTCGTCGCGGTCATGATCGCGATCGAGGTTCTCATCCTCACGGGCGTCTTGAGCGTCGGCAACCTGATCACCTTCTTCTACCTCTTCGTGGCAGGGCTCGTCGTGATCGCGGTCCTCGCGATCGTCGGCGCGGTGTTCCTCGGGATGTACGTGAGCCACCGGATCCTGTCCGCGCAGGAGTTCAGCCCCTTCGAGCAGGAGATGATCCGGATGCACCAGGAGGTCCGGGAGCTCCGAAGCCGCATCGAGGCGATCGCCGAGAAGCTGGGGATGCCGGAGACCCAGAGGGACCGCTCTCCCTAGGCGAGTCGTTCCGGGCACGCGGAGCGGCGGGAGCACCCGAGGCACTTCCCCGGGCGGTTGTGGTTCCGGTGGGCCTCGCCCTTCGCGAGCGCCGTGCGCATCTCCGCAACCTTCCCCAGGAGGAGCTTCTTCAGGTCCTCGTTGTACTCGATCTCGTGACTCGTCCCGTCGTACCGCAGAATCCCGTAGGGAGGTGCGCGACCGTCCGTCTCCTCCAGGAGAAGGCAGTACGCGGCCAC
>DATEUA010000158.1:0-15492 GCA_035283405.1 Thermoplasmata archaeon
GTCCTCACGATGCCCGATGGGCGGGTCGCATCGTATCGGAAGGTCCATCCGGCGAACTTCGGTCCGTTCGAGGAGGGCCTGTACTTCGGCCGCGGCTCGGAGCTCACCCTCGTGGACACGAAGCTCGGGAAGATCGGGCTCCTGATATGCTACGACGCGTTCTTCCCCGAGCTCTCGAAGGCGTACGCCCTTCAGGGCGCGGACATCCTCGCGATCATCAGCGCCGCGCCCGCGACTTCGAAATCGTTCTTTGACAAGATCCTCCCGGCACGCGCAATCGAGAATGCCGTCTTTGTGCTCTATGCGAACCTCGTCGGCACCGAACTGAACATCGTATTCCAGGGGGGCACGCAGGCGATCGGACCCCGTGGGGAGGACCTCGGGCGTGCGGAGGACTTCGAGGAGTTCATCGTCGAGGCGACCATCGACCCGCGGGACGTGAAGACCGCCCGAACGTTCCGACCGACCCTCCGAGACACGAGACCGGACATTTGGGAGAAGGTCGCGCCCCCGGTCCCGATCCGTGAGGTCTGAGGAGGCACGGCCCCGTGCTCGCGTTCCGGTTCCGAAGCGTCGATTCGGCGGCCCTGGAGGACGTCCCGCGACCGATGCCCGGACTGGACCAGGCGGTCGTCGCGATCAAAGCGAACGGGGTGTGCCGGTCCGACCTGCACTTCTACCGAGGGGTCCTCGTGCATCCTCCGTGCACGATGGGCCACGAGGGAGCCGGCGTCGTCGAGAGCGTCGGGAGCCGAGTGAAGTCCGTCGAACCGGGCGACCGGGTCGTCGTGAACTACGTGAACCCCGACGGCACATGCCCTTCCTGCCGTCGAGGCCGTGAGGACCTCTGCGAGCGGATGCCGATGGGCTTTGGCACGGACGGCGTCTTCGCGGAGGCGGCCCTCGCAGACGCGCGGAACCTTGCGCTGCTCGCGGCGCACGTCCCGTTCGAGGAGGGCGCGATTCTGGGATGCGCCGGGGCAACAGCATACCACGCGACGTCCCGTTCCGGCCTTCAGCCCGGGATGTCGTGCATGATCGTCGGCCTCGGGGGCGTCGGGATGCAGGGAGTCGAGATGGCGAAGCGGTTCGGGGCGTCTCCGATCGTCGCCGTGGACGTCCGGGACGCGAAGCTCGCAATCGCGAGGCGCCTCGGGGCGGACCTGACGGTCAACGCGGTGAACGAGGATCCGGTGGCCGTCGCGAAGTCCATCGAGGACGGCCGCGGACTCGACGTCGCGTTCGAGTACATCGGGTTGCCGGAGACGTTGAACCAGGCGATCGGCGCCGTGCGATGGGGCGGCCGGGTGATGATGGTGGGGATCCCGAAAGGCCACATCACCTTCGACGCCCAGGCATTCAACCTCGGAGGGAAGACCCTGATGGCGACCCAAGGCCATACGAACGAAGACCTCCGGGAGGTCCTGAAGCTCCGGGCGGAAGGGGCCCTCCGGACCGCCGAGACGATCACGCACCGCATTCCGTTCAAGGACATCGCGAGCGCGTTTTCGGCGCTCGAGGCGCAGACGGACGATCCGGTCCGGATCGCTCTGACGCACTAGGAGTCCGAAGGGGTCGGAACCCTTTTATACGCACCTCCCTTTCGTCGCGCGCTCTTCTGGCGACAGGGAGCCGATGACTGATGACGTCCCGCGGAGGCGGGACGGAAGGAGGTCTCCACGATGGCAAAACCGATGTACGTTCGCTTCGAGGTCCCCAAGGACCTCGCGGACAAGACCTATCAGGCGGTCGAGCTCGTCCGCGACAGCGGCAAGCTCCGCAAAGGCACGAACGAGGTCACGAAGCTCGTCGAACGCGGGGACGCGCAGTTCGTCGTCATGGCGGAGGACGTGCAGCCGGAGGAGATCCTCGCCCACATGCCTCTCCTGTGCGAAGAGAAGGGCGTGCCCTACGGATACGTCCCGAGCAAGCAGGAGCTCGGGGTGGCAGCGGGTCTCGGCAAGGCGACCGCCTCCGCGGCGATCCTCGAACCGGGCAAGGCGAAGCCCCTCCTCGATGAACTCGTCGGCAAGATCCGTTCCCTCAAGAAGTGAGGCTGCGCATGGCGGACGAGGAGAGCATCCCCGCGGAGGTCGTCGAGGTCGTCGGCCGGACGGGCATGGCCGGCGAGGCGACGCAGGTCAAGGTGCGCGTCCTCGATGGCCGCGACAAGGGGCGAATCATCACACGCAACGTGAGGGGCGCCGTCCAGGTCGGGGACACCCTCATGCTTCGGGAGACGGCACGGGAGGCGCGCAAACTCTCCGTGCGGTGATCCCATGCCCGTCCGACGGTCTTGCTCCTTCTGCGGCAACGACATCGAGCCCGGCACGGGCAAGATGTTCATCAAGAAGGACGGGACAATCTACCTCTTCTGCTCACGGAAGTGCCAAGCGAACCTGCTCAATCTAGGACGGGTGCCTCGCTGGACGCCCTGGACCCAGTCGTTCCGCCGAGCGGCCGCCCTCGCGGAGGTCGAAGCGGGGGCCGACCAATTCGTCGTCGAGGAAACCCGTGGACCCGGCGCGGCCGTCGAGGCGACGATCGAGGCTCCCAAGGGGAAGGACATCCCCTCGGACCTCGTCGACCTGATGGACAAGCGTCTCGGGCCGGACCTCGGCCGCGGGGACATCGAGAGACACTATGCGGAGTTCCTCGCGAGCGGCGCGTTTCGCGCCTCGATCGTCTCGTGGTCGAAGAAGGCCCATGCAGGGAAGGCGATCACCCGCGTCGAGAAAGCGGAATTCCTCGCGTACAAGGACTCGCCGGACGGACGCCGGGTGTTCAAGGCATGGCTCGACGGGCAGTGGCAGAAGGTGAAGGGTCGCCCGAAAGAGCCGGAGGGGGAGGCGGCCGCCGCCCCCGCGCCCGCGAAGAAGAAAAAGAAAGGGGCGTGAGCCGTGTGGCGGAGCGCACGTTCGTGCTCCTTAAGCCGGATGGCGTGCAGCGCGGGCTCATCGGACGGATCGTGTCGAGGTTCGAGGCACGAGGGCTCAGGCTCGTCGGGATGAAGCTCCTGCGCGTCCCGCGGTCCCTCGCGGAGACGTATTACGCGGAACATCGGGGGAAGGCGTTCTTCGAGCCGCTTATGGCGTACGTCACATCGGGCCCCGTGGTCGTGATGGTCCTCGAAGGGGACGGGGCCGTCGGGATCGTGAGGAAGATGATGGGCACGACGAACGCGGCAGAGGCGGAGCCCGGAACGATCCGTGGAGACTTCGCGCTGACGATCGGCCGGAACGTGATCCACGGATCGGACTCCGAGACGAGCGCAAAGCGGGAGATCTCCCTGTTCTTCGAGGCGGATGAGCTGGTCGATTATCGGCGGATCGACGAAGCATGGCTCCGGGAGTAGCACGGATAACTTCCGAGGGTCGCTCGGAAGCTTGAAGTGGGCGCGGCCGATCCTCACGCGTCGACCCGCATGCGTTATTGGCTCGTCGGGCTCGGGATTGCGCTCGCCGTCGCCGGCGGCGCATTCTACGCCGTCGCGGCCTCGAACGTGAGCGCCCTGTCAACACAGTTCCTCGCGGACTGTTTCTTCCCCACGTTCCCGCTGCCTCCGAACTGTGTCAATATCCTTGGGCAACTGAACTACTGGGGCACAATTCGCAGCCTGTCGATCGTCGTGATCGTCCTCGGGATCATCGTCGTCGTCCTGGGAATCGTCCTCGAGGCGATGAGGACCGGAACGCGGGTCGTCCCCGTGCCGCCTCCCGGGTACGCGGCCCCCATGCACGCATGCCCCCGATGCGGCGCTGCGATCGCTCCCGGATGGACGCACTGCGGGCGGTGCGGCGCGCGGGTCTGACGGGGCGCGTCCCGACGCTTCTTGCCGCAAAGTTTCTAATATCGTCGAACCGCTGGAGCGCACATCATGGCCTCAATCCGTCAGCCCATCGTGTCCGTCCTGGGTCACGTGGACCATGGGAAGACGACGGTCCTGGACCGCATCCGCGGGACGGGCGTCGCGGCCCGCGAGCCGGGGGGCATCACGCAGCACATCGGGGCGACGGAGGTCCCCCTCTCCGCGATCCTTGAGGCATGCAAGGACCTTGTGAAGGGGAAGTCCTTCAAGGTCCCGGGACTCCTGTTCATCGACACCCCGGGACACGTCGCCTTCGCGACCCTGCGCGCCCGGGGAGGCGCGCTCGCGGACCTCGCCGTGCTCGTCGTGGACATCAACGAGGGATTCCGGCCCCAGACGGTCGAGTCGATCAACATCCTCAAGCGATACAAGACGCCCTTCGTCGTCGCGGCGAACAAGATCGACCTGGTCCCCGGGTGGCGGAAGCACGAAGGGCGGCCCTTCCTCGCCTCGTACGCGGACCAGCCGGAGTCGGCCCGGGACGAGCTCGACAAGAGGCTGTACGCGCTCGTGGGAAAGTTCTTCGAACACGGCTTCTCCGCCGACCGGTACGACCGGGTGTCGGACTTCACGACGACCCTCGCGGTCGTCCCGATCAGCGCGAAGTTCGGGGAGGGCATCGCGGACCTCCTCCTCATGCTGATTGGCCTTGCGCAGCGGTTCCTAGAGCCTCAGCTCGCGACGGAGGAGGGCCCCGGGGAGGCGACCGTCCTCGAGGTGAAGGAGGAGAAGGGGCACGGGATCACGATCGACGCGATCGTCTATCGGGGCGCCATCCGGAAGGGAGATCCGATCGTCTTCGGGACGACCGGGAAGCCCGGGATGACGAAGGTGAAGGCACTCCTCAAGCCGAAGCCACTCGACGAAATCCGGGACCCGCAGGATCGCTTCGATTCGGTGTCCGTCGTCACGGCCGCGGCCGGGGTGAAGATCGCCGCAAGCGCGCTCGACGCGGCGGTCGCCGGCGCGCCCCTCCGCGTCGCGAAGGGGGACGTGAAGGCGATCATCTCCGCGGTGACGGAGGAGACCCAGCTCCGGGTCGAGACGCAGGAGGAGGGCGTCCTGGCGAAGGCGGACGCGATCGGGTCCCTCGAAGGCCTTGCATACGAGTGCAGGCAGGCGAGCATCCCGCTCAAGTTCGCACGGATCGGGGCGATCTCGCGACGGGACGTCGTCGACGCGGCGACCGTGAGGGAACCGCTGCACCGTGCCATCCTGGCGTTCAACGTTCCTACGCTTCCCGATGCGGAGGCGGCCCTTTCCGACCACCCGGATCTGAAGCTCCTCGCGAACGACGTGGTGTATCGGCTCATCGAGGAGTACGTCGAATGGCGGGACGACACGAAGCGGCGGCTCGAGGAAGCCCGCCGGCGAGCGATCTCCTACCCGGCAAAGCTCCTCTTCCTCGCGGAGCACGTGTTTCGCGCCTCGAAGCCCGCGATCTTCGGGGTGCGGGTGCTCGCGGGCCGCATCCGCCCGAGCCAGGCGCTTATGCGGGACGACGGCCGGGCCCTGGGTCGGGTCAAGTCGATCCGGAGCGGCGAGAAGAGCCTCGACGCCGCGCACCAAGGCCAGGAGGTCGCGATTTCGATCGACGGGATCACGGTCGGTCGGCAGGTTTCCGGGGGCGACGTTCTGTACGTCGATCTCCCTGAGGCGGATGCCCGGGCGCTGCGGTCGAACCCGGAGCTGACCCACGACGAGCGCGAGGCCCTCGAACAGATCGCAGCGATCAAGCGGAAGGAGGACCCGTTTTGGGGGATGTGAAGGCGCTCCAGACAGCCCTGCCGCGGCCCCACCTGTGCAAGGACTGCGACAAGTGGTACGGACAGGAGGACGACGAGCTCGGGCCCTGCATGTTCAAGCATCGGAGGAAGGAGAAGCGGTACGTGACCTACGGATTCCACGAATGCGACGAGGCGGAGGAGCTCGAACGGCGGGTGGCCACGTGGCGGGAGCACGGATCCGAACCCTCACCGACGGGGACATCGAGCGCGCCATCGCCCTGACGGACCTGGAGGGGTGGGGATACACCCGGGCCGACTTCGCCCGTCTCCTGGCCCTCCATCCCGGTGGCTGCTTCGCCGCGGAGGAGGGCGGGAAGGTCGTCGGGATGCTGTCGACGACCGTGTACGGTCGCCTGGCGTTCCTCGGCGCGGTGATCGTGGACCCCTCGCGTCGAGGCGGGGGGATCGGCGACGCGATGATGCGCGCCGCCCTGGATCACCTGGACGGGCTGGGCGTCGAGACGGTCCGCCTGAACGCCTACCTCCACGTCGTCCCGTTCTACGAACGGCTGGGATTCCGAAAGGAATACGAGAACGTACGATGGCAAGGGCCGCCTCCGCAGACGAAGGCTTCCGTCGCACGACCGGTCGCCGCGTCTGACCTGTCGAGGCTCATCGAGTTCGATGCCCGGTTCTTCGGCGCGTCGCGGGCCCGCCTCCTGGAGCTCCTCCGGCAGGAGTTCGGACGAACGTTCCTCGTCAGGGAACGGGACGGGGACCTGTTCGGATTCGTGGTGGGGAACACTTCGAGTGCGGACTGCGAAGTCGGTCCATGGATCGTGCACCCGACGCATCGGGACGGCGCACGGGACCTGTTCGACGGACTCGTGTCCGCCGCCGGAGGTCGGTCCTACGCGCTCACCGCACCGGTCGTGAACCACGCCTCCGGGGATTTCATGCGCGAGCTCGGCTACCGCGAGGTGTTCCGCACCCTTCGCATGGTACGTGGCCGGACCGCGTTCGATGGGGCGCCCAGGGGCGTCTGGGCTCTTGCGGGCCTTGAGAAGGGTTGAAGTGACCTCCTGCCATCCGTGGTCCGCATGACGGAGAAACGGCTCCTCGCCCTCCTCGGGATGATCCTCGGGCTCATCGCGGGCGTGCTTATCCTCGCGGACGTGGTCATCGTTCGCGGGAATCCGACGATCGACCTGGACTTCGTCGTCTCCCGCGGGGTCCAGCTCGTCGTCGCGATCGCGCTCCTTTTCGGTTCCGTGCTCCTGTACCGCGGTCGGGGCACGTCGGGAGGGCTCGTGAACCTGATCTTCGGGATCGTGGCATTCGCGTTCGGGTACGGGGAGCTCGAGGCGGTCGCCGGCGTGCTGAGCGGCATCCTCGGTCTCCTCGCGGGCCAGACCGCCTCCTGAGGAGCCGCTCTACGGGATCGGAATCCTCGGCCCGATGATCTGCCAGACGATGAGCGCAAGGATGAAGAGCGCGAAGAAGTAGCTCACCCGCTTCGAGATCCGGTCGCGGGCCTCCGTCCCGATGCCCTTCTTCACGCGGGACACGAGGGCATCCACACCGTCCTTGAACATGTAGCCCCCGTCCAGCGGGATAGCCGGCAGCGCGTTCGTGGCCCCGAGCATCACGTTGAGCCAGAAGAGCCAGTAGAGGACGTTCGCGATCAGGTAGTACAGCGGGGCCGGGACGGCGGCCCACGGCCCTTCGATCCGGTAGAAGTAGGTCGCCGGCTCCTGGATCGGGGCTCGGCCCTGGAACGGAAGAGAGATGTATACGAGGATGGAACCCGGGACTCCTCCGAACCGGTCCGAGTTCGAGAAGGGGTGGAAGAAGTCCGTGTTCGTGTCGAAGGCGAAGATGCCGAGGAGCGGCCGGCCGGTCCCCTGCTCGGCGGTCAGGTTCACGTTGAAGGAGCGGATCGACACGCCGTCGGACGCCTCGACGACGACGATCTGGCCAGGCTGGACCTGCGCGATCGCGTCGCGAAACGCGACCCCGTTCGTCACCGAGGTCCCGTTCACGGAAGTGATGACCATGTATCGATCCATGCCCGCCTCCAACGCGGGGGAGCACGCGCACTCCGTTTTCTCGGTCGCGAAGTCCACGATGCCGATCCCTCTCTGGATTGGCGCGAGGGACGAGGCGGTCATCGTCGAGAACAGCACCGCGAAAATCACGGCGAGGATCATGTTCGTCGCCGGGCCGACGGCGTAGAGGCGCGCCCTCTGTCGCCGGGGAAGCGCCTTCATCTCCTCCTCCTCCGGCTCCACGAACGCGCCCATCGGCACGAGCAGGAAGATCCCGCCCAGGGAGCGGATTCGGACGTTCGCGACCCGGGAGAGAACTCCGTGGGCGAACTCGTGCAGCACGATCGCGATCGCGAGCCCGAAGATCCCGTACCACAGGGGGATCAGGGGATTGATTCCCGGGAGCCCGAGGAGGAGCTGCGGGGACGGCGCGTTCTGTCGGACCTCGGGCCTCGAGACGATCGTCGCCTCCCAAATCAGGAGGAGGGTCGTGGCGGCGCTCGTCACCGCGACGATCAGAATCCCCGCGTCGCCGAAGGCCCGCCAGAACCGCTTCGGCCGGGCGAGGCGGTCGAGGAACTCGCGGCCCCTCTCCGTCTTCCACATGAGGAACGGGCCGGAGGGATGAAGATGGTACTTTTCGAGGAGGCCGCGCCCCTGCAGCACGTACAAGACGACCGTCCAGGCGATGATGAGCCCTGCGGCAATCCCGTACCCGAGAAGCTCCGACATCCGGCGCGCGAACGAGACCGCGGGTCTATTTAAAGTCGCCTTTGTCGGTATCTTTCGAGCTACCGAATCTCACACGGCACGCGGCGAGGGAGGGCTCACCGGGCGGGCATCTGTCGCGTCCAGATGTCGTCAGGGATCTCGTTGTACACCGCGAACGCATCGGAGTTCTGTTTCGAACGGGTGCCGTGGGCGAGCGCCTTGATCCGGTCGACACGAAGAACCCAGTAGTGGATCCGCCACAGTTTCCCCTTCCTGATGTGGACCTCCTCCTGACGCGTCGTGAGGAGGCCTTCCTCCTCGAGCATGTAGAAGACGTCCCGGTCCGCGACGTCGAGGTTGTTGTCGATGACCTCCTGCTCGAAGCCGAAGAACGACATCAAGTAGTCGGCGAGAGCCCGCAGCTCGTCTTCGGGCATCCCAGCGCGGCCGACCGTGGCCCGCAGCGCCGCGACGGCTTCCGACATCGTCACCACGGGCATAGGAAACGACGTTTGGGACCCGGACCACGACTTAAGACAGCATGGTTGCCATTCTGGTAGCTGATAATTCTCTGGAGGAAACGAGACCATGCCGAAGGCACGACGGACTCGATTCGCGATGGCATATGTGACCGCCCCCGACCGTCGAACGGCGGGGACCCTGGCCGCCCGGATCCTCGGGCGACGCCTCGCCGCGTGCGCGAACCTGTTCCCCGCGGTGTCCCTGTACTGGTGGAAAGGGACCGTCGAGGAGACCCGGGAGATCGTCATCGTGTTCAAGACGAGGCACGCCCTCCTCGGTCGGCTCATCGAGGCGGTCCGGGAGGTCCACCCGCACGACGTGCCGTGCGTCGTGAGCTATCCGATGGGCCCGGCATCGTCCGACTACCTGGCTTGGATCGACCGGGAGACGCGGCCTCAGCGATAGACCGCGATGGCGCCATAGCCGACGGCCGTGTCCTCATCTCCGCTCACATCGCTCGACGTGCCGTACCGGAGGAGCTTCGCCTCCGTCGCGCCGAGCCTCTTCGCGGCGACGAGCATCGACGTCACCGGCCCGTACCCGCACATGCTGATCTCATCCTCGCGGACACGGGTCGCGAGCCCTTTCGGGTCAAGGGCGAGAATCCTCTCGATCGCCTTCGCGTCCTGGTCCGCCGCGAACGCGGGGGCAGTCTTGCCGTGAGGCGGCAGCTGATAGTACTGGGCTCCGACGTGGGTGAAGTCCGACGATGCAATCAGGACGACGTCCCGGCCGGCCGCCGCGGATGCGACGACCCGCCCGACGTCCGACGCGGGCTCGTATTCTTGGAAGGCCATGCAGATCGGCACGAACGCGGCCTCGGGGGCGAGGACCTGAAGGAACGGGAGCTGGACCTCGATACTATGCTCCCCCCGGTGCGCGAGGACATCGTCTTCGAGGGGAGGCTTCGAGAGGGCCTCGAACAGGGCCGCGTCGCACCGCATGACCCCTAGCGGGGTCTGGAAGTCGTGACGGGTCAGGGCGAGGGGTGCGCCGCTCCCGCGGTGGTTCGGTCCCAGGACGATGTACGACGGGCGCAGTCCGTCGGCCGCGAGAGCCGCGTATGTGTGCGCGGCGATCGCGCCCGAATAGACGTATCCGGCGTGGGGGGCGACGAGCCCGACGAGGCGTCTCGGGCCCGGTCGTGGCTCGGGGACCCGTCCAGGTCCGAGTCGGTGGGTGAAGCAGTCCCGAACCTGGCGGCGCAGACGTTCCGCCGAGGCTTCATAGAACGCTCCCGCGACGGCTGGCAATCGCATCGGCGGCGCCCCTTCAGAGGGACGCTTCGTAATCATCGATCGTGGACGTAAACTCTTCGTCGGAACTGACCGCACCCCGCGCCTTGAGGACCTCCCGGGTCAGGAGCCAATAGACGGTCGCGAGGGCCCGACGACCCTTGTTGTTCGTCGGAATCACCAGATCGACGAAGCGGGTCTCGTTGTTCGCATCGCACAGGCCGACGACGGGCACGCCAACGTTCAACGCCTCCCGGAGCGCCTGCTGGTCCGCCGCCGGATCCGTCACCAGGAGGACCTCCGGTTCGATGAACTCGTCGAGGTTCGGGTTCGTCAAGGTCCCGGGAACGAATCGACCTGCGAGCACTTGGGCTCCGAGCGCCTTCGCGAAAATCCTCGCGGGCTTCTGCCCGTACTGGCGGGCGGCGACGGTCAGGATCGTATCGGGTCGGAATCGAGCGAGGAACTTCGAGGCCTCCCGAATCCGCTCGTCCGTCTTCTTGATGTCGAGGACGTACAGCCCATCCATGCGGACCTTGTAGATGAACGACTTCATGTCCGCGCTCTTCTGCTGCGTGCCGATGTGCACGCCGGACGTCAGGTAGACGTCCTCGGGCACGAGCAGTCCCTCGACGCCGGTCCGTTCCTCTTCCTGCATCAGGTGCCTCCGCGGAGTTCCTCTTCGATCCGGATGAGCTCGTTGAGCTTGGCCGTCCGCTCGCCGCCCACGGCGCCCGTCTTGATCCCGAGGCAGCCCCAGGCCACCGCGAGGTGGGCGATCGTGTCGTCCGTTGTCTCGCCGCTCCGGTGCGACATGACGGTCGCGTACCCGGCCGAGTGCGCCAGGTCCACCGCGGCGCGCGTATCGGACAGGGTCCCGATTTGGTTCGGCTTAATAAGGATAGCGTTCGCGGCGCGCATCGCGATGCCTCGTCGCAGACGATCGACCCTCGTGACGAACAGATCGTCCCCGATGACTTTGCATCGCGCGCCGACCGCCTCCGTGAGCCGCGCGAACCCGTCGAAATCGTCCTGATCGAGGGGGTCCTCCAGACTGAACAATCCGTAGTCGGAGACGAGGCGCTCGAGGAACTCGATCTGCTTGTCCGGGGTCAAGGCGTGATCGCGGTAGCGGTACTGGCCCCCGCGAAAGAATTCCGACGCGGCTAGGTCGAGAGCCGGCCGGACGGAAAAACGTTCCTCGGACCCCACCCGCTCGCAGGCATCGACGAGGACGCCGAGCGCATCTTCGTCCGAAAGCTTCGCGATCCACGCCCCTTCGTCCCCGCGGCCGAGCG
Organism: Thermoplasmata archaeon; assembly: GCA_035283405.1. Classification (GTDB taxonomy): domain Archaea; phylum Thermoplasmatota; class Thermoplasmata; order RBG-16-68-12; family RBG-16-68-12; genus RBG-16-68-12. The sequence continues at coordinate 11,410 of DATEUA010000158.1, forward strand.
GCTCGTGAGGGAACTTCTTCGCCAGGGCCTCCCGGACGACACGATGCACGCGGGCGTTTGCGAAGACGCTTTCCGCGATCGTCGGTCCTTGGGACACGGCCATGAATTCCTGGATCGCGGTACCTCCGATCGCGTGACGACCGCCGCCGATCACGTTTCCGAAGGGGAACGGCATCTTTGGCGGGAGGGGGCCGCCGACGTAGCGATACAGCGGCTGCCCCGCGTCGGCTGCGGCCGCCTTCGCCGCCGCGAGCGAGACGGCGACCGCGACGTTCCCACCCATGCGTGCGAACGCCTCTGTTCCGTCGATCGCGCGGAGCATTCGATCGAGCCCGGCTTGGTCGCCGATGTCGTGGCCGCGGAGCTTCGGGGCGACGTGATCGCGCACGAAGGCGAGGGCTGCGTCCGCCCCCCCGTCGGGGAAGGCGCGCGCCTCGTGCGCGCCGGTGCTTGCGCCGCTCGGTGCCGCGGCCCGACCGTGGACACGACCCGCGAACACGTCGACTTCGATCGTCGGGTCCCCGCGGCTATCTAGGATCTTCCGCGCCGAGACCCGATCGATCGATGGCAAGACGTCGCCCTCCCGAGGTGAGTCGACCCGAGAACGGCCGCAGAGCGGTCGGGCGCGCATAAAGCTTGCGCGCTACGAGGATTGGCTTGGCCGAAGGTCACGGTCCGCGCCCGACAGACCTCTTTCCTGGCAAAGGCCCGGGAGGCGTCTCCGGTACGACACGGTCCCGTCCGCGGCTGACGTCTATCCCACCCACACTTTTATCATGGCGTACCGGATGCGCGTCCGAGGTCGACTCGGATGGTTTCAGGCTATTGCGTGAAGTGTCGGCAGTCGCGAGAGATCAAGGACCCGAAGGCCGTCAAGCTGAAGAACGGGAAGCCGGCGATGAAGGGCAAGTGCCCCGTGTGCGGCACCTCGATGATGCGAATCGGCGCCGCGTCCTGAGGACGTGCGGGTTCGGCGAGGGCGGAAATGGTCATCGTCGATAGCGTCAATACAGATTATTAATACGAGTCCGGGCTTCGCTCACGTATCGCAGGTGGAACGGTGAAGGTCCCCGACATCAAGGTCACGCCACCGGGACCGAAGGCAAAGGCAATCATCGCGCGCGACAAGCGCTTCATCGCGACGACGACGAAATCCGGGCCGATCGTCGCGAGGCGGGCCACAGGCTCCATCGTCGAAGACGTCGACGGGAACATCTTGATCGACTTCGCGTCCGGGATTTCCGTCCTGAACGTCGGGCATGCGCATCCGAAGGTCGTCGATGCGATCCGGAAGCAGGCCGGGGAATTCACGCACTTCGCCGGGACGGACTTCTACTACGACATCCAGACCCAGCTCGCGGAGCGGCTCGCGAAGTTGGCCCCGGGCAGGGCGAACAAGAAGGTGTTCTTCGCGAACTCCGGGGCGGAGGCGAACGAGGCCGCGCTCAAGATCGCGAAATACAACACGAAGAAGCAGATGTTCATCGCCTTCTTGCGATCCTTCCATGGGAGGACGCAGGGGGCCCTCGCCCTCACAGCGAGCAAGAAGAGACAGCGGGCAGGCTTCTTCCCGACGATGCCCGGGGTCGTACACGTCCCTTACGCGTACTGTTTCCGCTGCCCGTACAACCTCACGTATCCGTCGTGCGACCTGTACTGCGCGAACATCATCGAGGACGAGTACATGGACACGATCGCCCCTCCCGAGGACGTCGCGGGGATCGTCCTGGAGCCCGTGCAGGGAGAAGGAGGGTACATCGTTCCCCCACCGGCATGGCTGGACCGGATCGCGAAGATCGCGAAGGACCACGGGATCATGCTCATCGACGACGAGGTCCAGACGGGCCTCGGGCGCACGGGGAAGATGTGGGGAATCGAACACTCGAAAGCCGTCCCGGACATCCTCACGTCCGCGAAGTCTCTCGGAGGCGGCGTTCCGATCGGTGCGGCCATCTTCCCGGAAAGCATGGACTTCCAAGAGTCCGGCGTGCATTCGAACACGTACGGAGGCAACCCGGTCGCGGCGGCCGCGTCTCTCGCGACCCTGGACGTGATCGAGTCGGAGGGCCTCGTGGCCCGCTCCGCGAAGCTGGGGGAGTATCTCGCGAAGCGCCTCGACGAGATGAAGGAGAGGTACGAGTTCATCGGCGATCGGCGGGGGCTCGGACTCATGCAGGCCACGGAGTTCGTGACAGACCGGAAGGACCTCAGGCCGGACCCGCGCTTGCGCGACGTGCTCCTGAAGGACGCGTACGAGCACGGGCTCATCCTCCTCGGGTGCGGAGAGTCGACGATCCGGTACATCCCGCCGCTGAACATTCCACAGGAAGTGCTGGATTCGGGACTGGACGTCCTTGAGGGCTGCTTCAAGCGGGCGGCCAAGTAGGCAGGCGGCCGCGCGTCCTATTCCTGTCCCAAGCGGCCAGGGGCGTCCCATTTCGGGCCCTTTAAGTATCGACGCGCAATTGCACCCGGCATGGCCGAAGGAGGAGCGGCCCCGCCCGCGGCGGCGATGCGGGGGGGCAAGGGTGTCTCTTCAGCGATTGCGATTGTCGTGGCGATTGTCACGTTCTTGGCAGGTCTCGGGGTTGGAGCGCTGGTACTCGCGCCTGCACCCGCGCCCGCACGCCAGATCCTGCAGCTCGGGACGAATACCCCCTTCCCTCCATTCGAATCCTTGAATACGAGTACCTCCGTACTCGAGGGCTTTGACATCGATCTCATCCAAGAAATGGTCACGCGGGCGGGCTACGATTACCAGTGGGGTGACTTCCGGGACTTCACAGCTCTCCTTGCCGCCACGGCAGCACGGAATATCGACGTCGCGGTCGGCGCGATCACGCAGAACGGAGCGACGGGGGCGGCCCGCAACAACACGCTCGACTTCACAGACCCGTATTACGAGGCCGACCAAGGGGTCCTGAAGCGCGCGAGCGACGCGACACAGTACTGTGCGAATGCGAACGATTGTTTGGCCTCCGAACTGAACCAGACGGGTCTCCGGGTGGGCGTCCAAGATATCACAACGAGCCTATATTGGGCCCTGGACAATCTGCCGGACGTCACGCTTGTGACTCTGCCGTCCGTATCTGACGTGTTGCTTGCGCTGAGCTCGGGCAACATCGACATCGTGATCATCGACCGCCCCGCGGCGGACGGGATCGCGGCAGCGAACCCGGCGTTCGACGTCGAGGGGACGATCCAGACGAACGAGCTCTATGGCTTCGCGGTCCCGAACAACGATCCGAAGAACATCGTGGAAAAGCTGAACGCGGCCCTGGCGGCGATGCGCACCGACGGAACCTACGACAATCTCGTCGAGAAGTGGTTCTGATTCGGCCACGTTTGCGGCTCCCGAGCGGAGCCGCAAACCTTTTCACATTTTCCCGACCATACGCGAGACGGATCTATGGCCACCGAGGTCGCCGGATATCGGACACCCGTTCGGCCGATCGTATCTCGAACTCGTGTGGTGTGGGCTGCGGAAACCTTCGTTGGCGTGCTCTTTTTCATCTTTCTCCTCCAATTGCTTCTCGGATTCAACATTCTTGATTCGAGGCTCTGGGCCATCTACTGGCCCGCCTTCGGCCGGGGAATCTGGGGCACGCTCAGCTTCACCGCGCTGATCCTTCCGTTGAGCGTCGCGGTGGGGTTCGTCCTCGGCTGGGCGCGAATCTCCCGCTTCCGAAGCGTTGCATGGCCCGTCGCGATCTATGTGGACTTCTTCCGAGGGGTGCCTCCCATCGTGATTGCGATTTTCGCGTTCCTCATCGGTCCGAGTCTCTTGCCGCAAAGATTCCAGAGTGGCACCCTGGGCATCACGGTCGCGGCGATCGCGCTCGCGCTGCACTCTGCGGCTTATCAGGCAGAAATCTTTCGGGCCGGCTTCCAATCCGTGCCACGAGGGCAGCTGGATGCAGCCCAGGCTCTGGGAATGACCCCATGGCAGGCCATCCGCCATGTCGTCCTGCCCCAGGCTCTTCGACTCAGCCTGCCTCCTTTGGGGAACGAGTTCGCGGTCGTCATCAAAGATACCTCGTTGCTCGCCGCAATCGGGGCCCGAGATCTGTTTGGCCTAGCCTT
>DATEUA010000159.1:0-12825 GCA_035283405.1 Thermoplasmata archaeon
TGCGCGATCGTCTGCCCGACGGAATGCATCGACATGGTGCCGAGCGAGCGCCCGGTGGCGGTGAAGGGGAAGACGATCATCCGGAAGAAGAAGCCCGTCGTGCGTCTGTACGACTGCATCCGCTGCGGCCTGTGCGAAGAGTACTGCCCGACGGACCCGAAGGCGATCTTCCTCACGAACGAGTTCGCCGGCGCAGGCACGGACAAGGACATCGTGGTCTCGTGAGGCTCCCAGACGACGCCCCGTTCGAGGAGATCCTCGCCCGGCGCCTCGACCGGGCCCGCCGCGTCGCGCTCGTCGGCGTGGGGGACGAGCTGCTGCCTGCGGACCGACTCGGGGTCCTCGCCGCGCGGGCCGTCGGGAGGCTTCGATTGCCGAACCTCGGGGTGTTCGAAGCGGGTCCCGTCCCGGAGGCCTTCACCGCGCCGATCCGCCGGTACGAGCCCGATCACGTCCTCCTCGTCGATGCGGCGGACATGGGAAGCCCGCCGGGCACCCTCGCGGTCATCGGCGCCTCGGAGATCCAGGCGACCCGGCTTTCCACCCATGCGCTTCCCCTCTCCGTCGTCATGGCGTACCTGGAGCAGACGACGGGCGCTCCCGCGACCCTTGTCGGCATCCAGCCCGCGCTCCCTCCGGAGAGGGACGACCTTGCACCGCAGGAAGCGGCGGCGATTGCTCGCCTGACGACGGCACTCCAGCGTCTCCTTTTGCAGTAGTCTCTCGTCCACGCACACGCCGTTCCGATGGCAAGGGTATGTATTCCACGTACGCGGACCTCAAGTATCCTTTCCGCACGTCAGGGGACCGTCGCAAGTTGTCCCCTCATTACCGACCTCGATGCGACCTCACCCCGAGGGGCGCTTCCGCGGACGGAAGTGGCCCCTCGCGGTTTTTTGCCCCGCTCCCTGCGCGAGGGATCCCCCGCCCGGCCGCCTCCGAGTCGGGACCGACGCGCAGGATCCGTAAAGGTGGGCCTTTTTCGAGCGATGAGGGACGTCGGCTCGATTCGATGGTCGTTGCGAGCGGGGCGGACCGAGCGGAGCCGGATGCCTACGCGGGTGTGCCCGGCCCAGCCGTCGTCTCCTCGAGCCGGAGGAGGTGCCGCCATCGGCCGTCCACCTCGCCCTGGATTGCGGCGACCTCGACCTCCGTGAGGTGCCCGAATCGGCCCTGGGCCTTCAGGTACTCGGCGACCGGCCGAGCCCGTCCGAGCTTCCGCGTGAGTCGGTACCGGCCCGCCTCGACCTCGTACAGCGGGAAGACATTCGTATCCGTCGCGAGACGGCCGATCGCGATCGACTTCTCCGACGAGTAACGCCATCCCGGCGGGCAGGGCGCGAGCGCATGGAGGAAGCGAGGTCCGCGGATCTCGCGGGCCTTCTGCACCTTGCGCAGGAAATCCTCCGGGAAGGCGACGTTCACCGTCGCCGCGTAGGGCACCCCGTGGGCGACAACGATCGACATGACGTCCTTCTTCGACTCACCCTTGCCCCGGGAGGCCACGTCGATCGGCGTCGTCGTCGTCCAGGCGCCGCGAGGGGTCGCCCCGCTCCGTTGGACTCCTGTGTTCATGTACGCCTCGTTGTCGTACATGACATAGATCCCATCCGTCCCGCGCTCGAGCATTCCGCTCAGCGCCTGGAGGCCGATGTCCGCGGTCCCTCCGTCCCCCGCGAATCCCACGACGGTCACGTTCGGGAGGCCCAGGGCGTCCGCGGCCGCCCTCAGGCCGGACACGGAGGCCCCCGTCGCTTCGAAGGCGCAGTCCACCATCGGGACGGAGAGGGCCGTGGTGGGGAAGGGCGTGCCGATCACCGTCCAGCAGCAGGCGGGGACCGTCATCAGCGTGTCGGGACCGAGTCCCTTCAGAAGATAGCGCATCACCAGAGTCGCGCCGCAACCAGGGCACCCGGCGTGGCCTGGGCGCATGTACTCCGCCTCCGGGATCGTCAGCCTAGCCAATCCGGACCACCTCCTCCCTTCGCTTGAGACCGACCCATTCCGTCTCGGATCCTTCCCCCTTCGAGAGGGAGCCGAACATCGATTCGATCGTCGCCGGCGTGATGTCACGCCCGCCGAGCCCGGCCACGAAACCCCGGAGGAGGGGCCGTTCCCTCCCGCCGTAGAGAGACGCGGCGACCTCCGCGTGGGCGGCGCCCATCGCGCCGAACGTGAAGGAGCGGTCGAGGACCCCGATCCGGTCGACGTCGGCCGCAAGGGCCCGCATCGCTCGGACCGGGAACGGGCGGAAGACCCGCAGCTTCGCGAGCCCGACCTTTCGGCCACGGTCCCGAAGGGTGTCGACGACCGCGCGGGCCGTCGTCGTCGCGGTCCCCATCGTCACGAGGACCGCGTCCGCGTCGTCGACCCGGTACAGGGGGAGGGGCCCCCCGTGGTGTCGGCCGACAATCCGTTCGTAGTCGTCCTCGACCTCCGGAAGGACCGCCGACGCCCGGTCCATCGCCCGAGCGACCTTGTGGCGGAACTCCATGTAGAGCTCCGGTCCCGTGTACGAGCCCATGCGACTCGCGACGCCGAGCCGGAGGCCCGTCGGGGGAGGTTTCGACGGCAGGAATGCGTCGACGTCCTCCTGGGTCGGCAGATCGACCGGTTCGACGGTGTGGGAAAGATAGAATCCATCCCCGGCGACCATCGCCGGGAGACGCACGTCGGGATGCTCCGCGAGCCGAAAGGCGAGGAGGGTCGTGTCCAGGGCCTCCTGGTTGCTCTCGACGTAGAACTGGATCCAGCCGGTGTCCCGCTGGGCGATCGAGTCTGCGTGGTCCGTCCAGATGGACAAGGGCGGCGCGATCGCGCGGTTCACGACCCCCATCACGACGGGGACGCGAGCCCCAGAAGCCCAGTGAAGGAGCTCGTGCATGAGGAGGAGACCCTGGCTCGAGGTCGCCGTGTAGACGCGCGCGCCGAGGGACGCCGCGCTGATGCACACCTGCATCGCGCTGTGCTCCGACTCGACCTTCACGAACTGCGCGGGCAGCTCGCCCGAAGCGACGAAGTCCGCGAGCTTCTCCACGACCGTCGTCTGCGGCGTGATCGGATACGCGGAGATCACCTGCACCCGGGCGAGTTTCGCGGCATACGATTGCGCGGAGTTCCCGGACAGGACGGCGCGCGGCATCTCAGCCCTCCTTCACCATCTCGATCGCGAGGGGCTTGCATTCCTCCGCGCAGATCCCGCACCCCTTGCAGTAATCGAGGAGGATGACGGGCCAGCCCTGTTCGTCGATCCGGATCGCGACGTCCGGACAGAACTTCCAGCACACGTTGCATTTCGTGCACGCCTCGAGGTGGATGACCGGGCGGAAGGTCCGCCAGCCCGCGGTCTTGATCACGTCGCTCGGCACGGAGGCCACGGGGACCTCCGGCAGATCTTCTTCCGTCTCGTACGCGTTCATGCGGCGACCTTCTCGAGGATTCGGACGCGATCGTAGGCCTCCCGCGCGGCCTTCGCGTTCGGCTCGGGCTTCGCCGGGACGAATCGTTCGATCGCCATGACGACGGAGTCGATGGAGACGATGCGGCTCGCGCGAGCGAGCGCCCCGAGGATCGCCGTGTTCACGATCGGCGTGGACTGCGTGCCCAGTCCGTTCGCGAGCGCGATTCCCGTCGCGTCGACGGTCGCAATCCGCCCTCCGTGACCGACCTCGACGCAGGCCACCTCGTCCGCGGACACGAGGACGACCTCGTAATGGCACTCGAGTTTCTCGGGAGGAAGCTCCGTGTTCGCGAGGATCAGCCCGTCGGGCTTGAGCCCTGCCGTCACATCGACGGCCCGCCGGAGGCCGCAATCGAGGACCACGACGATGTCCGGGTTCGTGACGTTCGTTCGCACCGTGATCGGACGGTCGTCGATGCGCGTGAACGCGGCCACGGGTGCCCCCCGTCGTTCCACGCCGAAGAAGGGGAAGCTCTGCGGATATTTCCCCTCGAGGAACACGGCTTGCGCGAGAATCTCCGAGGCCACGACGGCCCCCTGTCCTCCGCGCCCGTGGAAGCGGATCTCGATCACGCGCCTACCCGGACATCATTACGGGCCGGCGCAACTTCAATCTCCTTTCGTTAGAGTACATATTGAACGTATAACTCCAACGGAGGTACTCCTCTCCCCGGGAGAGGTCTCGAGATGTGCCTGACGGTCCCCGCGGAGGTCCTCGAGGTCCACGGGACTCGCGCGACGGTGTCGTCCCGCGGCTGGACTCGGGTGGTGGACACGCGTCAGGTGCCCGTCCGGCCCGGCGATTTCGTGCTCGTCCTTGGGGGCGTTGCTCTAATGCAGGTGGACCGCGATGCGGCGGAGGACATGCTCGCCGCGTGGGACGAGGTCGAGACGACGGATGCATGAACTCGCGGTTGCCCAGCAGATCGTCCGCACCGTCGTGGAGACGATGAAGCTGCGCGGGGCCGCCGCGGTCAGGACGATTGACGTCGAGGTGGGGGCCCTCGAAGGATTGCGCGTGGAGACCCTGAAGCGGGCGTTCGCCCTGGAGGCCGCAGGCACCACTCTGGAGGGAGTCGTGCTGAACGTCGCGCTCGCGATGCCGAAGATCTCTTGTCCGGCCTGCAAGGCGGCCCGGCAGGTGGACATCCCTTGGCGGCCGGATCACGCCCCTCCGGTCCTCCGCTGCCCCGAGTGCGGCAGCGAGCTGGAGGTCGAGGGAGGCCGCGGATTCGTCGTGCAGCGCGCGGCGATGGTGCTAGAGGACCCCTAGGCGGCCGAGCCCCTCCTGCGCCGCGTCCAGGGACCGCCTCGTGTACGCCTCGAGCCGGTCGACCCGGCCCGCGCTCAATCGAAGGACGGGCCATCCCCAGTGCAGGGCCACGGTGTCCCCGGGTGCCACGTCGGGAAGGATCCGTGCGTCGTACTCGAACGATCTCTCCGTCGGAGGGCCGAGCGCGAACCGGCCGTCATCCAGGACCAGGGCGGACCGCTCGACCCTGAGCCGCGATGCGTCCCGGCGGACCACACGACCCCAAGAAGGACGACAGCGGTCCATGTTCTCCAGGGTCGTCGCAACCTTGCCGGTCACCGCCCCGACGCCGACGTAGGCCACGTGGAACATGTGGTGAGGGAGGGCGCCATCCGGGATGTTCGCCGCGAGACGTCCCGCCACCCGGGGCGGGAGCCCGTTGCGCCGGAGACCTTTCAGGATTCGGAGGAACGCCTCCCGCGGAACCTCGTCGAGGAGCTCGTTGCCGATCCAATACGCTTCCACGACGTCCACATCGAACGGATCGCGTCCGTGGAGGTCCGCGAGGACCTGGAGGTAGGGATTGAGAGCCTCGAACCGCGCGAGGGCCGAGCGGGCGGCGTCTAGGCCCGTGCCCGTCACGATCGCCTCGAGCAGCACGGCTTCGGCATCCGAGGGACCGCAGTACTTGAGACGGTTCGTCGCAAGGCTGAACCGGGCGCCGAGTTGAACGCCGCTCAAGTCCATGGGGCACGCCTCATCCGGACGACCGCCGCCTCGACGACCGCGGACCACGTGTCCCGCAACGCCGCGAGCCCGACCGCGATCCCGACGCCGAGGACGACCGCGACGGCGCCCGCCGCGGGGACCACTCCCAGGGAGGTCCGGCCCACGAGAAGACCGAGGGCCCACGTGATCGGGAATCCGAGGAGGAGGACCGTCGTCGCGACGGACAGGTCGACGTGCCTCAGGCCGGCGTACCACGTCGACACGAAGCCCGCAAGGAGGATCACGCTCAGGATCATCCACCACCACGCCGGAGTGCCGACGGACCCGAGGACGTCGGCCCAGCCCGCGACGGCCCCGAACTGACCCGTCACCCCGACGTACGCGAACAGGAACAGGGCCCCGAACCCGACCCGACCCGCCGCGACGGTCCCCGACGGGAGGTCGCGCAGGAGCCGTTTCGATAGGCCGTACTCCCCTGCCCAGAGGGCCGTCGCCACCAGGACGAGCAGCGTGCCGTCCGTCCAGATGGGCGCGGCGAGGGAAAGGAGAAACCCATTGCCAATCAGGAGCAGCGCGGCCGCGACGAACATCCGGCCGTGGAGCCGCTCCTTCAAGAACACGACGCCGAGCACCGTGGCCATGAGGAACAGGGTCCGATAGCCGTAGCTCGCCGTCGCGGCGCCGGCCGTCCCGGCCATCTGAAGGCCCCGGAAGAACAGGACGAAGGGGATCGCCCCTCCGACGAGGCCGATCACGAGGAGACGGCCCCAGTCCGTCGGCCGCAGCTTGCGTCTCGATTCCCCGGGGATGGCATAGGTCGCGAGGAGCGCGAGGGGGAGAAGAATCAGCGCGACGAGGGCGTTCCGGAGGGCGAGGAAGGCATCCGAATTCGTGCCCTGGACGGCCCAGAAGTTCACGAAGGTCGCGACGCCGCTGAACGTGGCGGTGAGAAGGACGAGGAGGAGGCCGAACCGGGCCCGGGGTGTGCCGGGTGGCATCACACCGCCTCCGTGGCCTGCGCCGAGGACCGCGCAGCGGCGAGAGCCGGGCGCAGCTTCCGCTGCCGGTCCACGAGGAGATCCGCGATCGCCTCGCGCATGACCCGACACGCGGCCGCGGTCTTCTCGCTCGCGAGGCGATAGAACACGAAGTTCGCCTCCTTCCGTGTCTCGACGAGCCCGACGTCCCGCAGCACGGCGAGATGCTGGGACGTCCGGGCTTGGGGGAGCCGGACGGCGCCCGCCAGCTCCGTGACGGTCCGTTCCCCCGTCGCGAGCGTCTGGACGATCTCGAGCCGCTTGGGGTTCGCCAGGACGGACAGGATCCGGGCTTCGATCTCGTAGAACGGCGACTCGACGTCAGTCATCGATGTCCACCTTCAGGGCTCGCGATATATGCGAATCTCGCAATGTCGGTACATAGCCGTATATTCGGTCACGACGACAGACAATTCAACCTCGGAGACCCAGAGTTCCTCGGTGAACCCGATGCCAAACCGGCTTTCGATGGTAGTCTTCAGCGGGACCGTGGACCGGCTCTACCCGGCCGCAATCATGGCCTCTGGGGCCGTCGCGATGGGGATGGACGTGGACCTATTCCTCACGTTCTACGGCCTCGACGCGTTCCGGAACGGCAATCCGAAGACGAACCAGAAGATGGACATGAACTACAAGGAGCTCGCGCCCATGCTCGCGCAGCTCATGAAGGAGAAGAACGTCCCCTCCTGGTACGACATGATTCGCAAGGCGAAGGAGATAGGGAACGTCCGAGTGCACGCGTGCGCGATGACCCTCGACCTGATGGGCCTGAAGAAGGAGGACCTGGACCCGATCGTGGACGACGTCGTTGGGGTCGGCGAGTTCGTGAGCGAGGCGAAGGAAGGGGAGATCACCCTGTTCCTCTGAGGTGAACTCGATGGCGATGGCAACGTCGAAAAGGATCGTCCTCGACGCACGCGGATCCTTCTGCCCGGGCCCCCTCATGGAGCTCATCGGGGGAATCCGTCAGGCGAAGCTCGGTGAGATCGTGGAGGTCTGGTCATCCGACCAAGGATCTCGGAAGGACATCCCCTTCTGGGTCCAGAAGGCCGGACACGAACTCGTGAGCGTGGTCGACGAGGACGGGTACACAAGGTTCGTCGTGAGGAAGGCTCGCTGAGAAGGGGGCGCTGATGAAGATCGTCATCCTCGGGGGCGGCGTGGGGGGCACAATCGTCGCGAACCTCCTCGCGAAGCGCCTCCGGGCCGCCGAGGCGGACATCATCCTCGTCGACCGAACCGGACGCCATGCGTACCAGCCCGGGTACGTCTACGTCGCCTTCGGAAAGACGAAGGCAAAGACCTTGACGCGGGATGTCCGGAGGCTCTTGCGGAAGCGCGTGAAGCTCGTACTCGGCGAAGCGACTCGAATCGACCCCGTGGGCCGACGGGTCCACCTCGCCGACGGCCGCGTCCTGGAGTACGACCGTCTCGTCGTGGCCCTCGGTGCGCGACTCGTGCCCGAGGAACTTCCCGGCTTCGCGGAGGCCGCCCACCACTTCTATACTCCCGAGGCGGCCGCAAAGCTCCGGGAGGCCCTCGCGGCATTCCAAGGCGGAACGATTGTCGTCACCGTCGCGAGCGTCCCCTACAAGTGTCCTCCCGCGCCCGCGGAGGCCGCGTGCCAGCTCGACTACTACTACACGAAGCGGGGAATCCGAGACAAGGTGGACATCCGCTTCCTCTCGCCCCTCTCCCGCGTGTTCCCCATCGAGACGCTCAACCCGCTCGTCGAGCGGGTCTTCGCGGACGACAAGATTCGGTCGACGATCTTCTTCAACGTGGAGTCCATCGACACGAAGGGGCAGACCGTCACTTCCATCGAGGGCGAGACGGTTCCGTACGATCTCCTCGTCATGGTCCCGCCCCACCGCGGGGCCAAGGTCGTTGAGGACTCCGGACTCGGGGACCGAGGTGGGTGGCTCCCGACAGACAAGCACACACTGCGAACGAAAGCCCACGCGGACATCTTCGGCCTCGGGGACTGCACGGACCTGCCCGTCTCGAAGGCGGGCGCGGCCGCGCACTTCCAAGCGAAGGTCGTCGCGGACGCGCTCGTTTCCGACATCCGCGGCCTGCCGGCGACGGCCCGGTACGACGGACGCGTCGTGTGCTACTGCGACGCGGGCCGCAATCGGGGAATCTCGATCTCCTTCGACTACGAACACCCTCCGAAGCCGCCAAGGAGCCTAGGCCTCAGGGCGTGGCTCGGCAAACACTTCCTGAACCGGGCCTACTGGCACCTCGTTCCGACCGGACGGGTCTGAGCCGGAACAGGAATGCGTACGTACTACCATCGAGCTGGTACAATATGTGCCGAACAGGGATATAGGCGGCCCTCGGTCCTGGATTGCGTGGAACTCGGCGACCTCGAGGTCGAGATCCTTCGCCTCCTCGGCAGGACAGGGGAGCTTCGGCCGAGGGAAATCCACGAGAAGCTTCGGAAGACCCATCCCGTCGCCTACACGACCATCACGAACACGGTTTATCGGCTCGTGGAGAAGCGGCTCGTGGGGGTGCGGCGCGTCGGAGTGCGCCGTGCGTACTATCGGTTGACGGAGGACCCCGTCGCCCGGGCCCGTGCGGCGGAGACCTTGGTGTCTCGACTCGTAGACGCGTTCGGCTCCGACGCGATCTCGGGCCTCGTCGCGGACTATGCGGAACACCCGGGTCGGCGGTCCGCGCGTCGACGACGGAGGCGCGGGTAGGTGGGCAGCCTCGAGGCGCTCGCGACGTACTGGTCCTCCCCACCCGCCCTCGGTGTGCTCTCCGCGTTCGGCATCATGGGCCTAGCAATCGGCATCCGATTCCGTGTCGCGCAAGGCGCGCTGCAGCGAATCCGGATCCTGAGGGTTGCGGGTTGGCTAATCGTCGCGTTCTGGACATTCCTCGCGGCGAGCCTCCTCCTCTGCTTCTTGCTGGCAGACCCCGTAGAGTATGGAGTGGCCACCGCCAAGGCGGTCACCATTCTGTCGATCGCGCTTGCAATCGGTCTCGCGACGACGGTATCCACGGCGATTGCGCGAGGCGTCCCCGTGACCGCTTCCGTGACCGGTCGATCGAGATCGACGGCGGGAATCGGTCCTGTCCAAGCTTGCGCGTCCCGCCTCGCACGGCGTGTGGGTCTCGCCCGCGTCCGCGTGCGCCTCGTCACCGGGCCGCCCGTCGCCCACACAGAGCCGCCGGACACGCTCGTCGTCTCCGATCAGCTGGTGGGCCTTCTCGGGGAGGCGGAACTCGAAGCGGTCCTGTTGCACGAACTCGATCATCTCGCGGAGGGAGACGGGTCGGAAAAGGCGTTCCTCGGGACGCTCCGACGGATTCTCTTCTTCGACCCGTTCCTGCGCATCGTCGATCGCGCGTTGAGCCGAGAGCGGGAATTCCGTGCGGATCAGAGGACCGCCGAAAGAATGGAGGGCGGGGCCGCCTTGGCCGCCGCCCTCACGGCGCTCGTCCCCTATGCGGGGGCTACCCGAGTCGCAGGACATCCCCGAATCGAGGATCGCGTCACGCGGCTCCATGGGGAAGGGCGCCTAAGGACCTAGCCTACGACCTCGATGTACGCGTGCATCGTCTCGGTGTGCTCGGGCACATGGCACACCATCTCGAACAGCCCAGCCTGCGAGGCCGTGAACGTGACGTTCGTCCACTGGCCGCGGCTCACGGTGAAGCTGAGATCGTAGGCATCGATCGTCGTCGGGTGCGAGGCCCCGTTCACCCCAAAGATCTTCAGGGTCACGCGGTCGCCTCGGTTCACGAGCATGTAGCTCGGGTCCCAGCGATACGCCTTCACCACCGTGCCTTCGGGTTGCGACTCGTTCGCGCCAAACGTGCCCTTGTACTCGACCGCCGTCATGATGATGACCCGATCAATCGGTGCGGGCCCCAACGGAACGAACGCGAACGCAAGCGCAGAGCCGGCGACGAGGAGCGCGACGACCGCGAGGACCGCAGCAAGGGGACGCCCGCCTTTCAATCCTTCCGATTTCTCCAACATGTCACCTCCTGCCTGTGTCGAACCCGGCGGGCTCGACCGAGAGCAAATACCATCGCCATGGTAGAATGCTCATAAAGGCTCGGTTGGTACTATAATTACGATGGGGATGGTATTTCTGCAATGAGGGCGTTGGACTAACGATTTCAGGCGGAACGCTCCCGCAGCGGGGCCTCACGGGCTTGTTCGAGAAAGTGGCGCAGCGTGTGGACAGCCACGGCGATCACGTAGCCGACAGAAGCCCCATACAGCATTTCCTGCGCAAGCGGTTCGTTGAGGACGAACGCACCGATGAGGAGCCCGGCGAACGCCAGCGAAGATCCCGTCCACAATGCGGTCCACCGGCGCGTGTCTTGGTTTCGGCTACGGGTAATCCCGATCGCCGAGAGAGCTCCGACCATGGCGACCAGGCCCGCGAGGAAGAGCCACATCGTCGGAACGCGGAACGAAGTCCGAGAGTTGTATTTGCGTCATCGGTCTATACGTAACTTCGCGGACCTAAACCGAACGGGGGTCGCGAGGTGCCAGGTCTGCCACGATGCAGACGATCGCAAGCGAGATCCCAGCCGTTCCGAACGTCGAACGAAGGCGTCCGCCGATCCCGAACGGCCGTCTGTCCAGCCACCATCCCAGCTCGTCGCAGCGACCTCGCACGACGGTGTGGGGAAAAAGGAGAAGGCGGCAGGCCCCGGATTCCCGAAGCTTCAGCCGCCCCAGCTGTAGTTGTGGTGGTATTCGTGGTCCTGGCAGTAGGTCCCGCAATCGCACGTCCCGTCCCCCATCATGCCTCCACCGTACATCCCGCCGTCGTGCATGCCGCCGCCCATCATACCGCCTCCCGTGGAGCCTTGTGCGCCGCCCATCCCGCCCCACGCGGGCGCCATGACTACCGATGCGCCGACGAGGCCGACGCCGAGCAGGGCCGCCGCCACGAGACCCACCACGATGCCTGTCTGCATGGTTCACCTCCTTGGGAGTCTATGGAGATGAAACGGCCCTAGATACCATCGTGAAATGCGCTGAAACGCGTTTCAGAATCATGAAATCCGAGCGGTCTGGGGCGCTACTTCGCGATCCGACCAACGAGCCGCACGCGGTTCGTCATTCCGTGCCGCTCCCGGACCACGAGGCCTCGGCGCTCGAGCTTGTCGAGGACGCGCGTGACCTTCGCTTTCGAGAATGTGCCCATGGAAACGAGGTCCCGCTGCAGCACCGCGCCGCCGCGCTCGCGAATCTCCAGGTACATCCGCCGCTCGTCCTCATCGAGGAGCTTCACGAGGGTCATCTCGGTCAAGGGCGGCTCGGACGGGGGCGCCGGAGCCGCCAAGCGAGCGACCATGGGAGGGGCCGCTACGAAGCCCGCTGACGCTGGGCGCATGGCGGAACGCGCTCGAAAGGTGAGGAGGACCGCTGTGACGAAGAGGACGGCGGACGCGGAGAGCACGGCCCATTCAACACCCCCTACACCCGGATCCTGGGCGGGCCCACTGCCCATCATCCCGCCCATCATGCCTCCTACGGACCGCTGCGTCGCAAGGCTCGCGACCGCGAGGACCAGACCTACCAGGGCGAGGCTCAGGACCAGAACGATCAGTGGCCATGACGTGTCCCCGCGTGCCACACCGGACCATTCGTCTTCGTCGGCCATAAGCATTTGGTTTGTATCGAAGTCCGCCCGTCTCAACGTGCGTCACGTGCCTAGAGGCGACCATGGTGCCCAGGTCGGATGAACGGGACGATGAGCCTCCGGACGCGTATTGCATGAGCGACGATGTCGCCCGTCCGATCGGTCCTCGCCCTAGTTCGCGATTCGCTTCAGGACGTCCTGGGCCTGTTCTACGATCTTCTCCGCCGTCAGTCCGTACTTTTGCAACAGCTCGTCCGCCTCGCCGCTTTCCCCGAAGACGTCCTGGACCCCCACGTAGCCGACGGGCACCGGGCGGTCCCGTACGACCACGGACGCGATCGCCGCGCCAATGCCGTGCACGATCGTGTGTTCCTCCGCGGTCACGATTGCGCCGGTCTCCCTCGCGGCCTTGAGGATGGCCGCCTCGTCGAGGGGCTTCACCGTCGCGAGGTTCAACACCTGCGCGTCGACACCTTCCTTGCCTAAGATCTCCGCGGCCTGGAGGCAACGTGAGACCATGAGGCCACAGCCCACGAGGGTCACGTCGGACCCGTCCCGCAATACGGTCGCGCGCCCGATCTCGAAATCGTCGTCCATCGTCGTGAGGGTCGGCACGTTCGTCCGGGAGAAACGGCAGTACACGGGACCGGCCCACGCGGCCGCCGCATCGACGCACTTCGCGGTCTGCGGTCCATCCGCGGGGACGAGGACGGTCATCCGTGGAAG
>DATEUA010000160.1:0-3418 GCA_035283405.1 Thermoplasmata archaeon
CGCGGTGGCCCGGCCCGAGGTCCTTCGCGACGTGGAGCGCGCAGAAGACGTTCGCTCCGGACGAGATCCCCGCGAACAGCCCCTCAATCGTGGCGAGGCGGCGGGCCGTCGCGTACGCATCCGCGTCCGAGACCGCGACGACTTCGTCCACCAGGTCCATCCGCATCCCCTTCGGGACGAAGCCGGGGCCGATGCCTTCGATCCGGTGTCCGCCCAGCGGACCCTTGGAGAGGTGGCGGGAGGCGGCGGGCTCCACCGCGATGCACCGGACCCCGCCCTCGCGGGCCTTCAGGACCTCCGCGTTCCCCGAGAAGCAGCCCCCCGTCCCCGCGGCCATGACGAACGCGTCGGGCGGCCCGCCCAGGGCGGCGAGGATCTCCTCCGCCATCCCGTGGTAGCCGGCCCGGTTGTCCGGGTTGTTGAACTGGTCCGTCCAGAACGTCTCAGGCTCCGCCCCCAGCTCCCGCGCCCGCGCGACGATCCTCTGGATGAGCTCGGGCGTGATCTTCCGGTCCCCGCTGGGGATCACCTCGACGTGCGCGCCGAACGCCCGCATCGTCCGAAGCTTCTCCTCCGCGAAGGCGTCCGAGGAGACGAAGTGCGCGCGGTACCCCTTCGCGGCGCACACGAACGCGAGCGCACTTCCCGTGCTGCCCCCCGTGTACTCGACGACCCGCCACCCCGGACGGAGGTCGCCGCGGCGCTCCGCGCCCTCGACCATGCTGAGGGCCATCCGGTCCTTCATGCTCCCGGTCGGGTTCGCGCCCTCGCACTTCACCCAGACCTCCGCGGCGTCCGGGTCCGCGAGGCGGGCGAGGCGGACGAGGGGCGTGTCCCCGATCCCCCGCAAGGCCCCCGGTGTCTCCATGGGCGGGGGAAGGCGGCCGACGCTAAGAACCATCGTCCATGCCGATGAAAAGGAAAGGGTGGGGGGAGATCCCCCCCTTCACGTTCAGAAGTCCTGCACGCAGCGGCCGAGGTAGATCTCGTCCGAGAGGTAGTTCCCGTCCTCGTCCGTGAAGACGAGCCAGATGTGAGGGTTCCCTCCGACGCCGCCGAGCGGCGGCTGCTTCGCGAACTGGATCGTCTCGCCCTCGGGCAGAATCACGACGCTTACGACGGTCTGCTCAGTGTGCTGGTGCGGCCCGCCCACGGGGTTGTCGTTGTTCCGGAAGATCAGGTCCGCGTTGATCCCGGACAGGCTGATCTCGCCGCTCAGGGTGATGTACGGCCCCGGGCTGTTCGAGCACGACCCGCCCTCGATGGTCGCCGAGGCGAGGGCGTCGATGAAGAAGCTCGCGTCCACGGAGGTGAAGCCCTGGACGCACCGGCCCAGGAAGATCTCGCCCGAGATCGCGTTCCCGTCCTCGTCCGTGAACTGGATCCAGATGAAGGGGTTCCCGCCCACGCCGCCGAGCGGCGGCTGCTTCGCGAACTGGATCGTCGCGCCCGCGGGGAGCACGACCACCGATGCGGTCGTTTGCTCCGTGTGCTCGTGCGTGCCCTTGAAGTTGTTCCGGAAGATTAGGGTCACGCCGATGCCGCCGAACGAGATCTCGCCCGTCAGGGTGATCCACGGCCCGGGGGAGTTGTCGCAACCGCCCGACGTGACGTCCGCATGGACGTCCGTCGCCATGGGCACGGTCGCGCTCACGGTCCCGGGTCCAATCGCGTCGTTCGAGGACCCGCCCCGGGTCGTCGGCGCGAGGGCGCCGAGGGCCGCAAGGGCGAGGCCGATCGCCAGCAGGCTCACGATGGTGGCATTCCTTCGATGCATATCGCTATACCTCCGAGTTCGGCGTCAGAATCCGCCGGTTTCTCATAAGCGTCGTGGAACAGATTTTTACGCACCTAAATCTTCCAGACGTGGTGTGATCGATTGTGTTGCGCCGGAGTGCAAACGGTTTGCGGGCGGGTCTCCGGGCCGTTCTCGACCCCGGAGGGAGGGGGTGAAGCATGCGCGGAATTCGGGAGTCCCCCTCCTCCTACTCTCGACACGAACCGGGGTCCGGTCCGTCCGGGAGGCGGACGTGCGGCGGCAACCTTCATAAACCCCGCCCTCTTCGCACCCCGCGATGGCGCGGTTCCCGGAGGCCGAGAAGCGGCTCCTAATCAAGATGATCTGCATGAACTGCTACGCGCGGAACGCGATCCGCGCGACGCGGTGCCGGAAGTGCGGGAGCAAGGAGCTCCGCCCGAAGGCGAAGGAAGCGCGGAAGGAGTAGGCGACCCCGGGCAATACCGCGGTCCACGACGTCGAGGGTGGCCACCCGGGGGACAGAGGAGCCCGGTTCACGAACCTCGTGAGAAGGCTTATGTAGTGCGATGTAACTATTGAAGTACGTGAACCTGGCCTTGGACTCGGACGCTCTAATCAAGCTCGCGAAGAGCTCGGCAAAGGAGATCGTCGGGTCGAACTACACGCTACTTCTACCTCCGGAGGTCCGCAGAGAGTGTGTCGAGCAGGGGAAGGCGGGAGGATTCCCAGACGCGGTCCGTGTCGAGGAGAATATCCGATCGGGGCGTCTTAG
The DNA here is from genome assembly GCA_035283405.1 of Thermoplasmata archaeon. Lineage (GTDB taxonomy): Archaea > Thermoplasmatota > Thermoplasmata > RBG-16-68-12 > RBG-16-68-12 > RBG-16-68-12. The sequence continues at coordinate 2,532 of DATEUA010000160.1, forward strand.
GGTCCGTCGACCGAAGCGTTCTGGACGGACGGAGGCCCTCATCAAGGATCTCCGGCTCCTGGGCGGCGAAGCGGATGTCCTGCGCCTCTTCCGGTCCGGGGGGGTTGAACTTGTCGTGAGCGACGATCGAAGGTTCGTCCACCTCTTGGAGGCGTTGGGGGTGCCCTACGCCACTCCGTCGTCCTTGATTGCGGCGCTCGTGCGGACGAAGAAGCTTTCGGGCCGAGACGGTCTCGGATACGTGGACAGGCTCGCGGGCTCCATCAGCGAAGAGGAGTACATGGAGGCGAGGCGGGCGATTGAGGAAGGATGACATGGACACCGTGAAGAGTCTTCGGATTCCGGAATCGATGTTGAAGGCCGTGCGGTACCTGGCCAACCGGGAACGGTTGGACGAATCGACGGCGACTCGTCAGCTCATCGCTTTCGGCGCGCGTGACTACGCCGTCCGACTCTACAAGGACGGCAAGATCACGTTGAACGAGGCCGCGGACCTGGCGAGTACGACTCCGAGGGAGATGATCGACATCCTTCAGGATCACGGGGTCAGAGGGAATCTCACCATGAATCAGCAGCGAAAGGCGCTGGAATACACTCTCGCTGCCGTCGAAGGCCGCACGCAGTCCTCATGAACTGCCACGCGCGGAACGCGATCCGCGCGACGCGGTGCCGGAAGTGCGGGAGCAAGGAGCTCCGTCCGAAGGCGAAGGAAGCCCGAAAGGAGTAGGTCCGCTAGCCTCACGCGTCCCCTACCTCTCAGGCCCTCCTGGGTTCCGGGCAAGGAACCGTCCGGCGAGGGCCGGATCCGGAACCTTCAGTCGCCCCCTCTCCTGCCGGTCGAGCCTTTCCCCGAGTTCCCGGAGCTTGTCGAAGACCACCTCGATGTC
>DATEUA010000161.1:0-6223 GCA_035283405.1 Thermoplasmata archaeon
GGCCCGCCGGAGGGCGAGCCCGGTTCAACCTCGTCCCGGCCCCCAGCGCCCGACGAGGGCCAGGATGTCCTCGTGGTATCGCGCGATCCGGTCGCGGGGCGTCTCGGTCACATCGACGAAGCCGAGATCCGACCACGCGGGATGCTGGGCGATGTCGTCCCTCTCCCCCGTGAAGACGAAGTGGAGGTCCCAGTGGTTCTTCGCGCCGTACACCTCGGAGAAGACCTGCGGTCCGGTGAGCGGGAGGCCCGGGAGGCCGACCTGCTCCTTCAGGAGCCGCTCCGCCGCGGCCTGCGGCGACTCGCGGAGCAGGAGATGGCACGAGGGCAGCATCCAGCCCTGGCGGTTCGCTTCCGCCCGTTCCGGGTCCAGGGCGCCGATGTGGTCCCAGGCGGCCGAGGGATTCAGGTGGCCCATGACGACCCGCTCCGGATGACCCCGCTCCCCGATGACGAGGAAGGCGGACAGGCAAATCCCGCCGTCCGGAATCTCCCGAGTCGTCAGGGGTCGGTCCGCGGGATTGAACCGGCAGAACGTGCGTTCCGTGGCCATGGTCCCCTCGAAGCCCCTCGACGTTTTCAATGTTCCTCCGAATGGCCGAAGCCCGACGTGGACGGCCGCCGCCGGATCGCCCGTCCCGCGGGGCGGTCCGCCGCGAACCTTCATCTCACTCGACCACGTACGCCGGGCGAAGATGGCCCGGAACCTGTACTTCCTCGGGACCGCGGGGAGCGGCAAGTCCACGATGGTTCACGCCTTCCAAGAGTGGATGAACTCGCAGGGCCTCGACACGATCACGATGAACCTGGACCCCGGCGCGGAGGACCTCAAGTACGCGCCCGACATCGACTCGCGGGACTGGGTGCGCATCCAGGACGTGATGGAGGCCGAGGGCCTGGGCCCGAACGGCGCCCAGGTCGCCGCGGCGGACCTCCTCGCCCTCCATGCGAGCGACCTCGTCGAGGCCCTCGATCCGTTCCGCTCGAACTACGTCCTGATCGACACGCCGGGCCAGATCGAGCTGTTCACGTTCCGGGAGTCGGGTCCTGCTCTGATCGACGCGTTCGGCCGGGACGAATCGGCCCTCGTGTACCTGAACGATCCCCTCCTGGTCCGCACGCCATCGGGGTTCGTGTCCTCCGTCCTCCTGAGCGCGACGGTCCAGTTCCGGCACTCCCTCCCGTTCGTGAACGTCCTGAGCAAGTCGGACCTCCTCCCGGAGAAGGACCTCGAGCGGGTCGTGAAGTGGTCCACGGACCCGTACGCCCTGTACGAGGGCCTGTTCGAGGACGCGACGACCGCGAAGACCTTGCTCGACGTGGAGTTCCTCAAGGGGATGGAGTCGATCGGCGTGTACCGCCGGGTCCATCCCGTGTCTTCGGAGCTCGCGTTCGGGCTGGACGAGATCTACAACCAGGTCCAGCAGGTGTTCGAGGGCGGCGAGGATCTCCGGCCCGACTAGACTGGGTCGAGCTGCGACCCGGGTCCGAGCAGGTCCGCGAACTGGGTGAGCCCCGCGGGAAACCGGGCTCGGACCGCCTCGAGGACGTCCTTCGCGGTGAGCCGCCTCAGGTCCACGTCGGCGACGGCCCGCACGATCCCGTTGATCGTCGCGTCGTCGATCGCGAGGAGCCGTCCCTTGATCACGTAATGCCGGGCGAGCTCCTCCTCGAGCCGCGCGCGCCATCGCCGCTCGTACGCCAGCAGGGCGTCTGCGCTCGCGTCGCCCTTCGAGGCCGCTCCCGCGGCGAGCTCGCCCGCGTACATCCCGGACAGGCAGCCGTTCAGGATCCCACCCCCCGTGAGGGGGTCGATGAGCCGGGCCGCGTCCCCCGCGAGGAGGAGCCCGGGCGCGACGGTCCGCTCGAGGGGCATCGACACGCTCACCGCGCCGGCGACCTCTTCGATCCGCTCCGCCTTCGCGAGGTGCGCCTGTCGCGCGATGTGCGCGTCCAGGTACCGCTTCACGTCCGCGCGGTCCTTGATCCTCGACAGGTTCACCCCGATCCCCACGTTCGCGACGTCGTCGGCCTTCCAGAACGTCCACGCGTACCCGCCCGGCGCGACGCTCCCCAGGTAGAACTCGTTGAGCCGGGGATCGCCCTCGACTCCGACCAGGGTGTACTGAAGGCACCCGTCGATGTCCCGCGCCCGGAGGTGGGTCTCGAGCCCCGCCCAGCGGCCCACCTGGCTCTCGTACCCGTCGGCCCCGATGACGACCCGCGCACGCACGTCGAACGTCTCCCCGAAGTGTTCGCAGCGGGCCCCGACGACCCGGCCGTCCTCCTGCAGCAGGCCCACCGCGGACGTCTTGATCATCACGTCGGCGCCGGCCTTCGCGGCCTCCTTCGCGAGGTGCCGGTCGAACAGGTCCCGCTCGAGGACGTAGCCCGTCTCGTTGCCCGCGATCCGCTCGTCGAGGACGAGGGTCGTCCCGTCCGGCGCAACGATCTTGGCCCCGTCCACATCGTGGGCGATGAACTCCCGGCTCGCCGCGAGGCCGATCTCCTCGAGCCACCGCTTCGCGACGCCTTCCCCGCACCGGACGGGCGTGCCGATCTCCGCGCGCTTCTCGATCAGGAGGGTGCGGGCCCCGCCCGTCGCGGCGAACTTCGCGGCCGTGCTCCCAGCCGGGCCCGCGCCTACCACGAGGACGTCGACGGCTCGGTCCATGGACAGCCATCCGATTTCGACCCACCTCATGAGGCTTTGGTTCGGGCGCGCGCTCGGATTACACGTATTCTGCGTACGCGCAATCCATCCGTCCCGAGACCGTGTCCTCGTCGAGGTGCCTACGGTGTCGTTGGAGCCGGCCGGGGTGACGGCAGCGGAGTGGGAGTGCGCGCGATGCGGAGGGCGCTGCGAGCCAACCGAGGACTATTCGCTCGAGGTGGCGGGGGAGGAAGTCGTCTTCCAGGCCGCGCGATGCACCGCATGCGGGAACGAGTCGATGAACGCTCCCCGGATCTTCCGCTCGGATCGGGACCTGTACGGCATCGCCCCCCCCGACGACGGACCCCTCGGGACGTACCGGGCCGTGATGGCCCTCGCGAGTCGGGACGGGGAGTTCCACCGCCATCCCGGGGACAAGGTCGCGGGCACCCTGCTCTGGTATCTCCTCGAGGAGGACCTCGCGGACGCGGTCTTCCTCGCGCACCAGAGCGTCGGAGCGGAGCCCGTCGTGGCGTTCACGAAGCGGGACCTTCTCGACGCGGGTCAGATCCGGATGGGGGCCGGCCGCGCGATCGTGACGGGGGGCGGCCTCCGGGCGAACCTCCTCACCCTGGACCAGATGCGAGCCTTCGCGGAGGCGGACCGAGGGCTCCACCCTCGGATTGCCGTGATGGGACGCCCCTGCCAGATCTACACGGTGCGAAAGCTCCTCTGGGACCGGTTCCTGCCGGGCTACGAGCTCGCGTTTTCCCTTGGCACGTTCTGCTACGGAAACTTCGCACCCGCCCGCTCGGGTGGCCGGAGGCTCCGGGCACTGCTCGGCTTCGATCCGAGCGAGATTCGCCACGTCCGGTTCCTCGGCGAGCAGCTCGAGTTCGGCTCCTCCGGAGGGGAGCGTCGCGCCGTGGGCCTCGGGGACGTGTCGGGCCTGGTGAACGCGAACTGCCTCCAGTGCTACGACTTCAGCGTTATGTTCAGCGACGTGAGCGTCGGCCACGTCGGCGGAGACGAGCTGTTCGAAGCGGCCCTCGTCCGGACGGAACTCGGAGAGACGATGGTGGCGCAGGCGATCGGGGCCGGTCTCCTCGCCCCCTCGGCCCAGCTGTACGGCACGTCCGCGGTCCGCGATGACGAGCGGCGGGCCCTGTCCTTCCTCTCCGCGATGGTCGACATCAAGCGCGAGCTCACCCGGTCCGTACGCTGAACGGAACGGAGGCGTGGACCCTTGCGGGCTCGCGAACGCTCCGCGTGGCCTCCGGTTCCCTAACGGGCATCCTCCCGAGGTCGAGAAAAGAAAAGGGGGCGAGGTCACCGGACGACGAGATAGCCCTGCATGTCGTCGTGGTCCTCGCCGCACTCCTGCTCCGCCATCCCGGCCGGGGGTTCGTAGGGCACGTTGCATTCCCACATGAAGACGCCCGAACGGTCCGCAACGAAGGTCAGCGTGACCTCGTCCAGCGGTGCGATGTCCACGGTGTTGTCCGTCCGAATGTTCAGGTCCGGGATCGCAAATCCATGGCGATGCTCGTCCATGTTCACGATCGTGAGGATGACCGTATCCCCCCGGTTCACGACGATCGAGGACGGCATGTAGACGTGCATCTCCTCCATCATCATCGCCATCGATTCGTTGTGCGGCTCGACGGACGAGATGATGATTCGGGCTTCCACGGTCCTCGGGGCCGTGCCCGAGGGCGCGGCGGCGAAGAGCGTCAAGGTCAGCACGCTCGCGGATAGCACGAGGGCCGCGAGGGCGATGCCAATTCCGATGGTCGCAAGGTTGCGTTTCTTGGGTTCACTCGATTCTGCGATGTGTATCACCTCCTTCGCCTTTTTGCGAGATAGGCGCGTGAGGGGACCGCCGCGCGGAGCGGCGGATCGATCCGAGTTGAGCGAAGACGAAGGCGTAGGACCCCCAGACGCCGCCGAGGACCGCGGCGACGACGAGGCCAATCCCGACGTGGGTGGGGAGGATCGGGCCGCCGGGCGCCGGCAGGGCCGCCACGGTGACCTCGACCGTCGCGTTCACGGGGAGGTAGCGCCCCGTCCCACGGAACGCTGCGAGGAACGTCCAGGTCCCCGGGGTCCGCGGCTCGTACTCGATTCCCGCCTTGCCCACCGCGTTCGTCCGGTCGAGGCCCAGGTACAACAGGCCGAACGTCGTGTACTGGTAGAACTCGATGGGCTGGTCCGGAATCGGACCGCCACTCGCATTCCCGAGGACGGCAGAGATCGTGGAACGGAACCCGGCGGTGAGGGTCGGGAAGTTTGCGCGGAGTGCGGGTCGTTCCGCGGTCACGACGAGGGGCGCAGGTCCGATCACAAGGAAGAGGCCGTCCGAGTGTGCCGTGTGGGGCGCCTCGAGGTCCGCCGAGGTCGCGTTGAAGGCCAGGGAGAAGGGGTACGTCTCGTTCGGACGGAAGTGGTGATCGTTGTCGTCTGCGGAGTCCAAGGGGATCTGAAATTCGACGAGGATGCCCCCCGGGCCCTCCGCGCCCGACGCCGCGATGATGTCGTCCGTCCCCCCAACCGCGACGTCGAAATGCTGCTCCCAGCCGTGGTCCACGCGGTCGACGGCGACGAGGGTCCCATTCGCGAGGGCGAAGACGAGGACGTCCGTGTAGTTGCTCCCGACGAGGACTGCTCCGAGGGAGAGGGCGACCCATCCCCGGCCCGGGCTCTCGAGGGCGATCCCCATCACGCTGCCGGAGTACTGAACATGGATCGAGATGCCCGTCGACGCGTCGCTGAACGCATCCGCGTACTCCCCGGCGGCGAGGATCCCGTCGACCGCGGTCAGGTTCTCCAAGTAGCCGACCACGAGGCTCCCTTCATGGCCGGCCGACGCGGTCCCCGCCAGGGGCGCGGAAGGGCCAAGCGCCAGGAGCCCGAGGAGGGTGAGTGTTGCCGTAACGGCGCGTATCCTCATGCCGGCACCTCGGGAGCCGACGTCTCCGCTGCGCCACGGGGCACGGCGTCCGTCGCCTCCTGGACCTCCCAGATCGAGACGATCGGCACGAACCGGGACAGGAGGGCGAAGAGGAGGGCGAACCCCGCGAACGCCGCGGCCGTGATGGACCACTCGACCCAGGTTGGGAAGTACGCGCCCCAGTCCGTGGGCATCTGGGGCGTCGCCATCGTCGAGACGACGATGAGATACCGCTTGAGCCACATCGTGACGTTCACGAGGGTCGCCGCGACGACGATCCCCGCGGTCGTGCGGGTCCGGCGCATCGCGAGGAGGAATGCGGGGACGACGAGGCCCGCGATCTGGATCGCCCAGAAGGCCCCTGCGAAGGGGCCGCCGTACAGGGCCGCGAGGAGGTCCGCCTCGCCCGACTCTCCCTTGTAGGAGACCGTCAGGTACTCGTTCAACGTGAAGTAGATGTACACGATGTCGAGGACGAGGAGGAGGTACGCGAGGTTCCGGAAATGGACGGGCGTGATCCACTTCTGGAGCTTGTAGAAGTGCGTGAAGAGGGCCATTGCCATGAGGACGCTCGCGACCCCGGAGAACAGGGCGCCCGCGACAAAGTACGGTCCAAAGATC
>DATEUA010000162.1:0-4399 GCA_035283405.1 Thermoplasmata archaeon
GAACGCGATTACGGCCTCCCGCCCGTTGGTCACGAGGACGGCCGCTGCGTTGAGGACGCGCAGGCTCGCCTTGATCTGCTCGTATCGCGAGGTGAAGATTCGAGACCCGGAGAGATCCGTCGTGACATCTGTCTGCGTCACCCGATATGTCAGATGCCTCCGGACGACGACCTCTCCCGATACAACATCGATGAGAAACTCTTCTTGGGACTCCGCGAGCGACACCGTGTACGCTACGGAGTCCCCCATTTGGCCCTTGTCCACGATGATCGTGGTTTCGCCGTCGCCTCGGAGAAGATAGGAGCCGGGGGAGGCATAGCGAAAGCGCAAGAGGTCCGCGAACTGGCTCACGCTAACGCCAAGTCGCATGAGCTTCACGGAATCGCGGAACGCTCGGATTGCACTTCCCCACGGATCCGTCATCGCCGCGTACCAGGTCCCTGGAATTCCCCAATCGATGCTCTCACGGACGGCGAACAGGTCCGCCTCCGTCGGGGCCACCAGGAACACGCCCTCGACGGTGTGCAGGAGCGACGTATCGAGTGGCACCCCAGCATCCGTACGGAACACATAGATCGGATGACCCTCGACGAAGTGGATGCCAGGGGGGAGGGACCGCATCCAGTCCGCCTTCTCCACCAGAGCGTCCTGGGCGTCCGACGTCATTCGGATGATGAGTGCTGTCGCGTTCGTCGTGCGCTCGCGCGTGATGGACGCGATTCGGAATTCCGCGAGGTCCATGGCCTCGCGCACGGGCTCCCCCGCCATCCGTCCTGTCCACTGAGGACTGATGTACAAGCCTATCGTCGGGACTCCGTCGACGGTCTCGACATCGTCGGCCCCGAGGGACCCCCCCGGGATCTTGAGCTCGATCCGGTAAGCGTGCTCGTTCAGGTCCGTCGCGATCGCGGTTGCAGAGAGTAGGACCGAGGTCTCAGCGAAGTTGGGGCCTGCGTACACGGCGTAGGAGAACGAAGGCGAGAGCCAGTTGTCGTAGTCCTCAAGATGTGTTCGATCTCGCTCAGGGTCGTAGCTGAGCTGGATTACGATTGAGAAGCTTTCGCCGATCTCCACGGGCAGCTCGGTGAAGTTGAACCAGAAGGACGCGCCATTGGCATCCTCGATTGTCACCTCCTCGACGTTTCGGAAGGAGACCGAGTAGACGTCCCGGTGGATCAGGTACTCGATGTAGTACTCGTTGGGGACCTCGTCGCAGTCGCCGTAGGTCACCCCGAACACGGAGGTCTCCCTGAGGGAGGGATCCCCGGCTCGCGAGGAGACCGACTGGTACCGCGTCTCCCCACCCTTCGCGAACATGTCGTTGACGCTTGCCACCACGGTGTCCGACGTCACGACGGACGTCCGGGTCGAACCTGCCACGTCGTTGCTGATGAGCGGGCAGTCGTAGGTCCCGCGGAGGAAGTCGTCCTGTCGCCTCCAGACGGCAGCCTGGGTCCCCTGGAGCCACCAAACCAGCATCTCTTGGTCGAAGCGGACCATCCCTGCGGGATACTCCTTCTGAAACCCGATGGTTGCGTCGTGAAGCGGCAGCTTGTCGAACGTGTCCCAGACGCCGTCCCGGTCGCCGTCCGCGTTGAGTGGGGTCGTCCGGAAGCCGTCCGTACCGATGCGGAGTTCCTCGGAGTCGTTTAGGCCGTCCTCGTCTGTGTCCGGAAGGCCGGGATGGGTCACGATGGCGGCTTCGTTCCGCCCTTGCTCCTCCGAGGCGTCGTCGAGGCCATCGTCATCCGTGTCCCAGAGGACGGGAGATGTCGTGATCTGCCAGGACCGCTCGATGCCATCCACGGTGAGAGTGAGGTTCCGGGGTGTGACCTCGTGGCCATCGTCGAACTCGTCCTCGTCGGTGTCCCTCCGCGTCGGGTCCGTCCCGAGGGAGTCGGCCTCCCGTCCATCGGGCAGTGTGTCTCCGTCGGTATCGCTCGTGCTCGGATCCGTTGGGAGAACGCCCGTCTCCGGGTACAGTTCCTCCCCGTCTCGCAGGCCGTCGTCATCCGAGTCGGGGTCGAGGGGGTCAGTGCGGAACGTCCGGCGCACGGGGAGCCGCTCGATCGATAGGTGCACGTCCTGCAGGCTCCGTTCCATCCCGTCGCTCAACCCGTCGTCGTCCGAATCTCCTAGGATGGGCAGGGTCAAGGAGTCCGCGCGCTCGACGCCGTCGGATATCCCGTCTCCGTCCGTGTCCGCCTCCCCGGGAGCTGAGCGGAGGGCGAAGGAGAGGATGAGCTCCCGGACAAGGCCCGCGGAACCGGAACCATGGTTTCGGACGAGGACTTCCCAGCGGTCGACCGTGGGTAGATCGGATGCTTCGATCCTTCGCTCCCACAGAGTCCCAGGGTCAGCCGAGAGGGAGGGGTCCAGGATCTCGACGGTGAGCCGAACCCCGGTATCCGTGACCACCACGCCGGCGTCCCACGGGACACTCCACGAGGTCGTCGTGCGTAGCAGATCGCCGGAGTCGAGGCGCACCTCCCTGCCTATCGTGGGGCGGTCGGATCGCACGAGATTCCCGGAGGAGGTGCCCGCCGAAAGGTTGCACGAAGGCAGACACGGGGGCAGGACAGGCGGAATCGCGTTGTCGATCTCGAGTCGAAGGGAGGCGTCCGCCGTGTTCCCTGCAGCGTCGAACGCCCGGACGGTGAAAACGTGGACTCCGTTCGGCACGTCGAGCGTCTCATACACGAACGCATACGGCTCCGCGTCCCTCACATCCACCGGAAGCTCGTCCACGAGGAGGCTGACGTGGTCGACTCGGTGGGAGTCCCATGCCTGCGCCTCGAGGGCGACGAGCCCGCCGATTCGCGTCCCGTCGGTCGGACCTTGCACGCTCACGGTCGGCGGCGTGATGTCCACGGTGACGGACACTTCGCGCGACGCAGATCCTTGGCTGCCCGGATCCCCCGAGGCGGAGATTTCGACTCGCAACCGATGGTCCCCCTCCGGCCATCGGCTCGAGGCCCAGGGGACGGCGAAGCTCCCGTCTGGGGCCCGATCCGCGACATTCTCCCACCGGTCGTCCACATAGAGGTGGGCCCATCCGCCCGGGAGGTAGACTGAGGACCGCCCTCGTACGTGGACGATCCCCGCGACGCCGACCCCCTCCGCGGGCGAGAGAATCACGACTCCCCGCTCGTGGAACCCTGGATCCCAGAGGAGCTGGGTCACCCTCTGAATCCCATCGATTCCTGCGAGGCGGACGGAGACGTCCGCGGGCCGCGCGTGATCGATCGTCAGTTGCAGGGCCATCGCCGGGTCGACGCCTCGGATTTCCGGGGCGTCGATCTCCAGGGTGGCCCGCCCTCCGGGCGGGATGTCCTGCGGCACCGCCGCGCCCACGATAGCCAGGACATACAGGACCGTCTCCTCCTCAAGGTCCTCGATTCCGTCCTGGTCCGTGTCTCCCGAGTCTGCGTCGAGGGCAAAGTCGTCGAAGTAGAGGGCATATGAGGCGCCCGTCAGTCCCGCGGCGCAGAGGAACCCGACGGAAACCCGCAGAAAGGTCGCGGCAGACCAGGGAGCGTTGGGGAAGTCTGCCGCCGGGTTGCGCCCGACGTCCTGCCAGATTCCGAGCGGCGGCGCGCGCCCCAGAACAATGTCCGAGCTTACGGGCCCGCAGCGGCCCGCGTTCAAACTAGCCCGGTATCCGGTGATGTATCGGGCCGTCCCGAGCGTCCGGTATGATTCATCGAGGAGCTGAAGGGAGATGCCGGACGCGAACGCGTCCCACGGGGACGCTGAGGTGTCCGAAATCTCCGCGTAGAGGATCGAGAGGAACAGCCGACTCGGGGCCGAGCCATCCGTGCGGAACAGCGCATGGCCGTAGGCGGACCCGAAGTCCCGGACCGCCCACCCTCGGATTCCGACGTGATACGACCGAGTGCCCGAGTGCGCGTACGCCCGCGAGTATCCAGCCTCGGCCCGATCCCCGAGATTCGCGTGGGTGAAGGGGAGCCAGAAGTCCTGCTCGAAGTCATCCACGATCGCGTCCCCGCCGGGCATGAGAACGACGAGGACGAGCGCGAGGACGGTCCCTGTTGTGGCAACTACCGGACGGCGCAAGCTCCCCCCTCCCCTACGAGACCTCGAAGCTCGACGATCCCCCGGGGGCGTCATCTGTTGAGGGGGTATTTCTAAGTAGTTCGCAGATGTAGCGACCCTCCGGGGCGGTTTCGTCCGGCTTGGACCGAACTCGGTCCTCAATCCCCGCCGCAAAGGGATAAGACGGGACGCCCTCTCCCGCCCCCGTGGGTTCCCCCCTCGAGGAGGCCTTCGCAAGGGATCTCGGCCTTCCGGGTCCCGACGCGAGGAGGCTCGCCGCGGCCGCCCGGGAGGTCATCCCCCGGATCGCGGGGACGACGGACGACGCGGAGGAGGACTTCGT
>DATEUA010000163.1:0-7241 GCA_035283405.1 Thermoplasmata archaeon
CACTTGCGGCCGTCCGCGTGGGGCTCGTCCCTCGTGTTCAGGATCCCCGTGTCGTGCATCGTCTCCCCGCTCACGAGCGTCGACGTCAGGTAGCCGCCGGGGGAGAGGACGTACTTCCCGTCCAGGATGTCCCCCGCGCCCGTGTAGATGACCCGGGTCGCGAGATGCGGGACGAACTCACGCACGAACCGCTGCGGGAACGCGACGTCCCTCGAGACGCAGTAGTTCTCATGGGATCCGTAGGACGTCCCGTCGGGGGACGTGTTGTTCTTGAACGCGTGGAGCTTCACGCCCTCGACGAGGTACTTCTCCTCCATGACACGTCGGATCCAGTCGAGGATCTTCTCCCCGGCCTTCTCCCACGTGACGACGTCGAAGAAGTTGCTCGTCTCCGCGGTGCTGAGCTCAAAATGGCCGACGTCGTAGTATGCGCGCGACCCGTTCACGAGGAACTCGCCCGCAAGGTGGAGGTCCGAATCCCGCAAGAGGTCGAGCGCGAGGATGTGCGGGTCGAACCCCAAGGACCCCATCTTCCGACAGAACAGGGTGTACTCGTGCTCGGTCCCCTGGACCAGCTTCTTCATGCTTCACCCGACCATCGGGTCCGCACCGGTCCGGAAGACCTCCCGCTGGCGCTTCTCGTAGACGTACATCTCCGTGATCGCGTGCTCCTTCGACTCCTCGTCGACGGCGGCCTCGATGTCCCGGAGGGTGAGCCCCTCCTTCTTCCGCTCCGCCTTCTTCAGGTGGATCACGCGCTTCACGAAGTTCTTCTTCGCGGTCTTCACGATCGCCTCGACGATCGCGCCGGAGACGATGTCCTTGCGCTTGACCGTCTTGATCGCTTCCTTCGCCTCCGCGTCGAGCTTCACCTTCACCCACTTGTTCTCCCCGTACAGCTCGTCGAGGACGTATCGGCGTAGGGCGTCGACCGCCTCCGGGTGACCGCCGGACTCGGCCTCGAGCCCCTCCGAGACGGGAAGGTCCTCCGTGAGATAGATTTTCACGATCTCCTCCGCGGCCTTGCGGTCGGGCCGCGGGATCTCGATGATCTCGTCGAAGCGCCCGGGACGTAACAGCGCCGGGTCGACCATGTCCGCCCGGTTCGTCGCGCCGAGCACGAATACGTCGCGGAGCTTGACGAGCCCGTCCATCTCGCTCAGGATCTGCGCGATGATGTTCTTGTGCACGCCGGAGGTGTCCATCATCCCGCGCACCGTGAAGAGGGCCTCGATCTCGTCGAAGAAGACGATGCTCGGCGCCTTCTCGTGGGCCTGGCGGAAGATCTCCTTGATGATCCGCTCCGACTCCCCGACCCACTTCGACAGCACGTCGGCGATGCTGACGTTGAAGAACGTCATGTCGTTCTCCGTCGCGATCGCTTTCACGAGGAGGGTCTTGCCGCATCCCGGCGGCCCGTAGAGGAGGATCCCCCGGGGCGCCTCGAGCCGGATCTGAGCGAACAGCTTCGCCTCCTGGTACGGGAGCACGACCACGTCCCGGATCCGCTCGATCGCCTCCGCGAGGCCCCCGATGTGCGTGTACCGCACGTTCGGCTTCTCGCCGAGGAGGAGGGACTTCACGTCGAGGTTCGGCAGGATGTCGAGGACCTCCATCGTCGGAGGCAGCACGCTGATCTGGAATCCGGGCTTGAGCTTCTTGTACGTCCCTTTGTCGCAGTCGATGAGGCGCTTCTCCATGTCCCCCTCGACGCCGATCACGAGCTTCCCGTCCATCATGTCGATGACCTTCGCGATAAGGCCCTCGTTCCGGACCGTCGAGCCCTCGACTATCGCGTACGTCTGCGGGTGCACCCAGACGTACTGCCCGACATGGAGGGCGCCCTTGTCCATGAGGCCCGTGGACACCTTCAGGAGTTCCGTCGCGCGAGCGACGACGACCTGGTTCCCGTCGAGGTCAGGCCCTTCCTTGCGCACGACGTACGCGTATAGGAGAGGCGGCTGCTTGATTTTGTTGAACTTGTCCTCGTACGCCTTGAGCCGGTATTCGCGTTCCTCGATCTCGTACCGGAAGGAGTGAAGGTCGCGTTCGTACTGACGGCGGAGACGGTCCATCTTCTCCTCGAACTCGTCCCGAACCTCGTCTGCCGACTTCGACCCCTTCCCGTTTCCATCCTCGCTTGCCATCGCATCTCACCGCGCGCTCGCGCGCGCAGCTTCGTCGGGGCGGTCGAGGGCCGCGCGTATCGACGCACGTCGACAACGAGGGCCCTGGCGCCCCATCCCTTGATACAAAATCACTTGGGCCAATAAAGCTTTTCGCGGGGTTATCCGAACCGCGACTGAGTGACGAAACGAGTGAAAGTACTCCCGTCGTTCGTAGGGAAGGGGCCCGACCCGCTCGTCCGCTTAACAATCGAAAGGTCGCCGTGGCCCCGGGTCGACGGAGGCCCCGCCCGACCGGCGGGACGATGCCACCCCTGCGGGCTCACGCGATCCCGTGCAACGGGAACACGAGGCGCTTCAGCTCGTCGACGGTCCTCTTCGCGGCGTGAGGGACGTGAGGTTCCTCGTCCGCCTTCCCTTGGTCCCGGAGGGCCTTGTCCGCGGGCACGGCGCCGGCGAGGCGCTTGCACTCCTTCAGCCACTCCACGGGGAGCGCGTCGTCGAGCCGAGCGCCGGCCATCTGGGCGAACAGGAGGGTCCAGACCCGCGGGACCGCCGTGACGTCGTAGCCGCCGCCGCCCGCGGCGATCCAGCGCCCGCCGCACATCTCGTTCGAGAGTTCGTCGAGGATCCGGCCGACCGCCTCGTACGTCTCCGTCGTCAGCATGAGGTGCGTGAGCGGGTCGAGGTAGTGCGCGTCGGCCCCGAGCTGGCTCACGATGACCTCGGGGCGGAACGCCCGTGCGAGGGGGGGCACGACCTCCTGGAACGCGAACAGGTACGACACGTCCCGCGTATACGGAGGCAAGGGCACGTTCACCGCGTAGCCCTCGCCCTTCCCCTTCCCGATCTCGTCCACGAACCCGCTCCCCGGGAACAGGTAGTGTCCGTCCTCATGGAGCGAGATCGTCAGGACGCGCGGGTCCTCGTAGAAGATCCATTGGACGCCGTCCCCATGATGGGCGTCGACGTCCACGTACAGGATCCGCGAGACCCCGTGGTCGTCGAGGAGGGACCGGATCCCGATCGCGAGGTCGTTCAGGAGGCAGAACCCGGACGCCTTGTCGGGCATCGCATGATGGAACCCGCCCCCGAGGTTGAAGGCCCGCGCGCGTCGCCCCGAGGCGACCTCCTCGCATGCGAGCAGGGTCGCGCCCGCCTGCAGGGCCGCGGCCTCGTACATGCCTCCGAAGACCGGGTTGTCGGCCGTGCCGAGGCCGTGCTCGTAGGAGACACCATTCGGATCCGCGCTGAGCTTCCGCACGGCGGAGAGGTACTCGTCCGTGTGGACCCGGCGGATCGCCGCCTCGCCGGCGGGCTTCGGACGGAGTTCGTCACCGCCCTCCAGGAGTCCGTACGCATGCATGAGGTCCCGCGCGAGTTCCACGCGCACCTCGCGGAGGGCGTGGCCACCCCCGAAATCGTACCGGAGGAAGTCTTCGTCGTAGACGATCGCGGCCTTCACACGGACCCGTAGGTTTTCGTGAGACTTAAGCGTGCCCGGCGCGACGCTCGGGGGACGCCTCCGCCCGGGTCGCCCCGCGCGGAACGGGATCGAGAAATATTATCTACTATCGGGGATGAAAATAGGACTACAGCAGCCAACCCCCGGTGACGCCGATCACGTCCCCCGTGATGAACGAGGCGTCTTCGGACGCGAGGAATACGACCGCGGAGGCGACGTCCGCTCCTGTCGCGGGGCGGCCTACCGCCGTGTCCTTGTCCCGCCGCGCTCGGGCTTTCCCGAGGGGTAGATCGGGATCCTCGACCACGCCGGGGGAGACGACGTTCACCGTGATGCCGAAGCGTCCGACCTCCCGGGCGAGGGATTTCGTGAACGCGACGATGCCGGCCTTCGCGGCATAGAACGCGGAGAGGTTCGTGGACCCGTGGGCCCGGTAGGCTCCCGCGGCCCCCAGGTTGATGATGCGACCCCACCCGTTCCGGCGCATGTGCGGGAACGCGTACTTCGAGCAGAGGAACGTCGCGGACAGGTTCGAGTCGAGCACGCGACGCCACGTCGCCAGGTCCATCGCCTCGACGGACTGCCGGGCCCAGGCCCCGACGTTGTTCACGAGGATGTCGAGCCGACCGAACTCCCCCGCGATCGTCTCGACGAGACGGCGGCAGTCCGCGGGTCTCGTGAGGTCTGCGCGCACCGCGATGGACCGACGCCCCTGCGCCTCGATCGCCTCCGAGACCCGCTTCGCGTCCGAGGCGCGGGACCGGTAGCTGATGTGCACGTCCGCGCCCTCCTTCGCGAGAGCGAGCGCGATCGCCTTTCCCATCCGGCGGGATCCGCCGGTGACGAGGGCGACACGACCTGCGGTCCGGGCGGGCCCCTGCCCCCGAATCGCGAGACGGCCCGCGGCCCCAGCGACGTCCCGGGCCTCCTCGAGCTGCTTCACGATCTGCTTCGCGATCTCGAGACCGATGTCCTTCCTCGACCCGCGCCGACGGCGCCTACGATTTCCCGGATCGGCCACGCGGCCTCGAAGGACCCACGCACGATAAGACCTTCCTCGCGCGGCACGGAAGGGCCTTGCGACGCAAGTCGCGGCTGCGACAACGGCTCTACGCATACTCGCCGCGGACGAGCTTCTTCACGTACGGGCCGAGTACCTTTGCGAGCTCCATGTCCCCGTCCCAGTCGTCGAGCTGGTCCCACTGGTGGTCCTCGATGTCCTGGACGCACCGCTTGACCTGCTCCATCATCTCGTCCGTCCCGTCGCCCTGGATCATCGCCGCGAGGATCGTCCACTTGCCCCGCCCGATCAGGATGTGCATCTGGCCGAAGGTGAGCTCGTCCAGCTCGCCCTCCTCGGAGCGGAAGGAGTCCTTCACGAACTGCTGGACCGCCGTGAGCATGCCGCTGAGGATGTCCGTGTCGATGTCCGGCTTGAGCCGCCGAGTCTCGTGCTTGATCAGGAGCCCGTCGCGGTACAGCAGGAAGACGTCATCGATCGTCGCCTCGCCCGCGGGCTTCTTGGCTGCCGCCGCGGGCGGGGTCGGCTTCGACGCGGCCGCCATCCGCTTCCGCATGATCATGAAGAGGGTCCCGCCGCCGAGGGCCGCGATCAGGGCTAGGAGCCACCACGCGTCCGCGAACCCGAATCCGAGGGGCGCCGCGGCCGTCGTGAAGGAGAAGCTGTAGGCCCCGCTCAGAGGGTTCCCGGCCGCGTCCCGCGCACGGGAGTCGATGAACACGACGTACGTCGTGCTCGGGTCCAGGGACCGGTCCGGTAGGAAGGTCAACGTGCGGGAGTCCGCGCTCCAGGAGAACGCGCCGTTCATGTCCGGGTTGATCGAGAAGGCCGTCTCCACGGACGTCCGGTCCATCGGCTCCGAGAAGACCACCGTGATCACAGGGGTCGCGTTCACGTTCGCGCCGCGGGGCGAGGCCGTCGTCACGCCCGGGGCGGTCGCGTCCACGTTCACGGCAATCGATACGGCGGCGGCCGCGTTCCCCGCACGGTCCGTCGAGTAGTAGTCCAGAGTGTGCATCCCGTCGCCGCTCACGAAGAACGGCCCCGAGTACGTCTGCCAGGAGCCGCCGTCGATCCGGTACGACGTCGACGCGATTCCGCTCGAGGCGTCGGCCGCGCTCAGGGTGGCGACCACGTCGGAGCGATACCAGCCGCCCGTGCCCGCCGTGCCGCTGAGGCTCGAGGTCGTCGCAGGCGCGACCGTGTCGATCCGCAGTGGGACGTTCCACGCGGTCTCGTCGTTACCTGCGACGTCCGACGCGTAGTACTCGATCGTGTGCGTGCCGTCCGTCGCTACGACGAACGGCGCGGTGTACGTCTGCCAGGCGGCGTTGTCGATCCGATAGGAAATGGACGCCACGCCGCTCGTCCCGTCCGCGGCCGTGAGGGTCACCGTCACGCTCCCGAGATACCAGCCGTTCGCCCCGGACGGTCCCGCGAGGGTGTGGGAGCTCAGGGGGGCGGAGAGGTCGGCCACGGTCCAGGTGTCGTTTCCCGCCGGCGCGGGTTCGACGTTGCCTGCGCGGTCCGTCGCGATGGAACGGAACGCGTACGTGTGCCCGTCGATCCCCGTGAACGTGCCGCTCGTGACGACCGTATCGATGTACCCGGCCACGGGCGTCCATGCGCCCCCGTCGTCACTCACCTCGAGGGTGTACGTCGCGATGTCCGTCGTGCCTCCGCTCGGGCCCCAGGAGACCGCGAACGTGGCGATCGTGATGTACAGGGACAAGGGGGCGACGGCGGAGCCGGGCGGGGTCACGTCGACGATCGTCCATGTGTCGTTGCCCGGCGGGGTGGACTCGACGTTCCCTGCCCGGTCCGTCGAGATGGATCGGAACTCGTACGTGTGGCCGTCGGCCCCGCTGAAGAGCGAGGAGGTCGCGGTCGTCGACGCGATCCATGCCGTCCAGGCCCCGCCGTTGTCTCGGACCTCGATGCGGTAGGTCGCGATATCCGTCGTGTCGAACTGGGGACCCCAGGAGACCGTGAAGTCGAGGGACGTCTGGTACATGGGCAGGGACACGACCCTGGAGAGAGGGGCCAGGATATCGACGATCGTCCATGTGTCGTTCCCTGCGGGCGCGGACTCGACGTTCCCCGCGCGGTCCGTCGCAATGGATCGGAACTCGTACAGCCCCCAGGACGGGTCCGCCGTGAACGTCGCGCTCGTCAAGGTCGTCCCGACGAGCCAGTCTGTCCATGGGCCGCCCTGGTGGCGGTACTGGATCGTGTACGAGGCGATGTCCGTCACCCCGACGTCCGGCGCCCAGCTCACGAGGAAGCTCGACGTGTTCTCATACGTCGGCAGGGGGTTCACGCGAGACCCCGGCCGCACCGTGTCGACAATCGTCCACGTGTCGTTCCCGGCGGGCCCGTCCTCCTTGTTGCCTGCGTTGTCCGTCGCGGTCGTCGCGAACTCGTACGTACCGTCCACGGAGGCCGTAAAGCTGACTTGGCCGGAGGCGGCCGCGGGCTGGGTCGCGTAGGCCACCCAGCCACCGCTGCCATTCAGGCGGTACCACAGGGTGATGTCTCGGAGCCCCGTCCCGTTTCCGTCCGAGGCCGTGTAGGACACATTGAACGTCGAGACGGTCGTGTACGTCGGGAGGGGATCGGCGGCGGACGC
>DATEUA010000164.1:0-4909 GCA_035283405.1 Thermoplasmata archaeon
CCCGGCGTCGGGAAGTTCGAGTACGTCGTCATGCAGATGCGAGATTGCCTGAGCGTCGGCGAACGGGTCATCTTCGTGGCGCTCGATGTTCACCCCACGGACGTCCGCCACAGAGCCCTACCCCTCGGGCTTGACCTCTCGGAGTACGAGGGGACGTCCTTCGCCTTCGTGGACTGCTACGGAGCCGCCGCGGGAGAGAGTGTCGATCCGGGGGCCCCTGGGCGAGTCTTCCCGGTGTCGAGCTACAGCAACCTTGAGGGGATCGACATGGCGATCCACAGAGCCGCACAAGCGATCGGACTGCCCGTGCGGATCTTCGTATACACGGTCTCGACCCTGTTCCTCCACAGTCCCGCGACGAGCATTGCGAAGTTTCTCCAGGTCGTGACCGCCCGAGTGAAGACGAACCTGGGTTTCATCATGTACGCGGTCCACGAAGGGGTCCACGATCCGTTGACGTTCAACCTCCTGCGTGCGCTGACGGACGGGGTTATAGAGATGAGGTTCGACGAGCAGATGAACAAGGAGCTTCGGATGCACCACATGCGCGGATACCGCGTGCTACCGGTCTGGCACCGGTTCAATCAGCTTCCGATTCCGGTGGGAGACTTCTCGTGAGCAAACGAATCGAATCGGACCGCGCGGCGCGAGCCGAACCAAAACCGACGGTGGAGTGCCCGTCCTGTCGGTCCGTCAACAAGCCCAATTCCGCTCACTGTGGTGTCTGCGGACAGCTTCTCCGTGAGCGAGAACGCGAGGACAGCGACCCGCGCCCGGTCGTGCTCGAGCGAGCGGTGTCCGGAGAGATTTTCACGGCCGTCCTGGGAGAGGCGCCGAAGACCGAGGTCGGTTCCCATGCAAGAGGGGCGCCGGGGATCCGCCAGGAGCCGGAAGTCCACGTTCCGGACGCTCAGGCGGACGGCGCGGGAGCACTCATTGAGAAACTTCGTGGAAAAGGCGAGGATGCAGCCTCCCGACTCGCGATCTACGCGGATGCCCGCCCGGTGGCGCGCGCAACGATTACGGCGGCGGCGGAGCGGGAAGCAACCGAGGCCGCCTTCGAGGCCCTCCGTGCGTGGCAGCCCGCCGAGGGCCTAAGGCTGCTCGAGGACGCCGTGGCCCGGGGAGCGACCGGTGCGCGAGTCTGGCTCCTCGTCGGGGAAGCATGCCTCGGGCTCGGTCGCTTCTACGAGGCGGGGGGCGCCTTCTACCGGGTGCTCCGGCTTGAACCTGCGAACGGGCTCGGCTGGCTAGGCCTCGGGAAGGTCCTCCGGAAGGTCGATGAGTTCGCCGCGGCCCTCCAGGCGGTGGAACACGTCCTGCAGATTGACGGGAATATCGCCGAGGCGTGGACGGAACGAGGGGTCGCGCTCGAACGGCTCGGGAGGATCCCGGAGGCCCTGCGCTCCTTCCAGAAGTCCCTCGAACTTAGGCCGGCGCAGTCGTTCGTCCGGGCGAAGCGACTGGAACTCGAGACACGGCTCCTCGATGTCCGAGGGGGCGGGCAACCGATATCCCGGCCCCATGGTCGCCCGGGGCCTGATCTCGAGCAGGGCCGGGCCGCGCGGGTCCGCTCTCCGCCCGGTCCGGGCGGCCAGATCCTCTTGGCACTCCAAGGGCGGACGCAGACTCACGCGGACGCGATGCGGGAGCTCGATCGGTTCCTGCTCGCCGAGGCGGGACCCGGACCAGGGGATTCGGAATCGCCGAAGCTTTCTCCGCACCCTGCGCGACTGACAACGTACGTAGAAGCATTCGACGAAATCCTGCACGGTGGCATACCGTGGGGTCACGTCGTCCTCGTCCAGGGACTGCCGGGCACGATGAAGTCCTCCCTGTGCCTCTTCATCCTGCATTCTCAAGCCGTGCGTGGGAGAAGGCGGTGTATGTACCTCAGTCTCGAGGAGCGGACGAAGAGCCTCATGGGCCAGATGGCCTCCCTCGGTCTGCGGATGGATAGCGATCCGGGCTCCTTCCTCCTTGTCGACCGGTCAATCCTGAGCAACCTGCTCGCGGCTCGGCCCAACGACGGCCTTGCGAACCTGAGAGAGGCCATTGAGGCGGTCCAGCTGAAGGGAGGTCTGGACCTTCTCGCGATCGACTGCCTCCAGGCGATTGCCGGGCTCGGGAACCCCGCCGACCGGCGCGGTGAGATGCACCGCATGTTCGATTGGCTTCGCGATCTCGACGCGACGACGTTCCTAATCAGCGAGGGATCGGACTGGACTACGGCCGGCCGGATCCCCCACCACCCGGAGGAGTACTACCTCGCGGACGGTATCATCCAGCTCCGGATGAGCCCGTCCTCCGAGTACGATCTCGAGCGGCAGCTCCGGGTCCTCAAGATGCGCGGCACGAAACACGAAACCGGGTACCACGCCCTGTCGTTCGACCGGGGACGGTTCCGCGTTCGACGTTCGAACCTAGCATGAGGTGACCGATGGCAACGGAACTCGTCAAGACGTACGTTCGTGGGCTCGACGAGCACACCTTGAATGGCGGCATTCCGTCGGGCCACATCGTCCTGATCCAAGGAGCCAGCGGGACGATGAAGTCGTCCCTCGTGTACTACATCCTGCACCAGAACGCCCTTCAAGGGACGGTCGGGCTGTACGTGACCTTGGAGCAAACCGCAGCCGGGATGTTGGAGCAGGCGGAGCACCTCGGACTCAACACCCGTGCCGTGTCGGATTTCCTCCCGATTATGGATCTCGGCGCGAGCCGGGATCGGCTGACCGAGACCACGCGAAGCATGGCGGACTCGTCTGGCGGCAAGGCGGACCCAGAGGACCTGGTTCTGTCGGTCCTGCGCGGCAAGATGCAGGACCTTCGCCGCCGGACCAATTTTTCGCTCCTCGCCATCGATTCGTGGGCCGCGGTGGAGGCCCTCGTGGAACGCGACAACCGGCGTCAACTGATCTTCGCGTTCTTCGAGTGGCTCCGGGCTCTTCAGACGACAACCTTCATCGTCGGGGAGGAACCCGCGGACGACCACGGGAGGGAACGTGTTGACGAGGAGGTCCTCGTGGACGGAATCCTCCAGCTCGTCATGGAACCCATCACGGACACGACGTTCCAGCGACGAATCCGGTGCGTGAAGATGCGTCGCGTGAACCACGACCACGACTTCCGCACCCTCCACTTCGCGGAAGGACGGTTCGAGGTCGCGCGGGCGATCGGGTGAGGCGGATGGCTCGACGTCTCGTCGCGGAACTCGTTCGCTCCGGATTCCTGTTCATCCTGTCCGTCCTCCTCGTCCTGGGGTTCTACGTGCATTCCGCGTTCTACGCAATCGGGTTCATTCCCCTGCTGGTGGGCGGCAGCGTGGCGACGTTCCTCGTCATCACCACGACGCGGGTGATCGTCGCCGGGCAGATTCCTGGCCGGAGACCCGTCGGGGAGGTCGCGTTTTCCACCGACGATCTGGAGCGAGTCCTGTTGGCGCCTTCCGTGTCAACGATGCTTCCTGTGAGATCGGATCTGGCGCTGAACGGGCATGTCGTTCGAGCGAAGGATGAGGCGGGCCGGGAATTCGCCCGCCTGATCGCGACAGATGGACGGCGCAAGCTCCTCGGGGATGTGACGGACGACGAGGCCAGGATGGCCGGGTTCTCCTCCGCACAGGAGGTCCACGACGTGGCGAGGGCGGAGTGGGGGCTGGAGATGGAAGCTCCGATCGCGATCCTGACGTTCAAGAAAGCGGGGAACCTGGGATGATGGCCTACAGCACGATCCTGCTCGCGGGTGTCGCGGTGGACGCGGCCCTTCTCCTTGCGGTCCTCCTGAGGTGCAGGGCCCGCAGGCTCGCTCGAGCCTATGCGGCCCTTTCCTTGACGTTCGTGCTTGCGACGCTCGCACATCTGGGGACGTCGGAGGGCCTCCTCCCCCCGGCCTGGGAGGGGGTCACCCTGTGGACCTATTCGGCCGCCCATGCCCTCGTGCCCATGTTCGTCGCATGTTCTGTTGGATACCGACCGGCGGCACTACGCCTCGTTTC
Organism: Thermoplasmata archaeon; assembly: GCA_035283405.1. Lineage (GTDB taxonomy): Archaea > Thermoplasmatota > Thermoplasmata > RBG-16-68-12 > RBG-16-68-12 > RBG-16-68-12. The sequence continues at coordinate 3,998 of DATEUA010000164.1, forward strand.
GCTCGGCCTTCTCGCGATCTTTCCCGTCGCCGTCCTTTCGGCCCCGGCGGATTCCTGGATGCTGCGGCTCGGCTTCCAGGCGAACCCTCTGGGGATCTATCTCGCGACGTGCCTCGTGGTGGCCTTCATCCTCTCGCTCCTCGTCTGGGTGAAGAGCCCGCTCTTCGGGAGAGAGGCGTTCTGGCTCATCGCGGGAACGTTCGTCCTCCTGGACGCGGGGCCCCTCTTCGCGTTCGAACTCGATCTCACTGGGTTCCGGGACCCCGGCCCGGCGAACCTGGCCGCGCCCTTCGCTCTTGCCGCGTTCGCCCTCGTCTCGTTCCGGATCCGGCCCCTCCCCGTGACGTTTTCGCGACACCGAAAGAGGCTCTGGATCTCCACGCTCCCGCAGGCAGGCTTCATCGCGTTCGACGAGAAGCGCCCGAAATATGTCGACCACGTCGCGCGGGTGGAAGCAGCGACGGGACGACCCGTCCTCGTCCTGGATCGAGGCCTCGGGGCAGGGGTCCCGTCCCTCGGCCCAATGGCCCGAGCCGAAATCGTCCCGACGCCCAGCTCCGTGCTCCGGGCCGAGACCACCGTCTCGGAGTTCCTCGCGCGGGAACCTCGCGGACTCGTGGTCGTGAAAGATCTCGCGTCCCTTGCCACCCTCGCGGGCTGGCGTCGGACCCTCGAGTTCGTCCAACGCATCGGATCGCTCGGTGGGTCGGTCCGTCCGACGGTCCTCCTATCGACTTCGTGCCTCGTCAACTCCGAGAAGGACGACCTCCGCCGGCTTCCGATGACGTGGTGGGTCCTCCCGGATCCCGCGGAGGAGATCGATGCGATCCTCGCGCAGATGCTCGGGCCATCCGGGCGGACGCTCTTCGACAATTTCCTCCGAGGGCAAGGCCTCACGCCCCGAACCTTCGG
>DATEUA010000165.1:0-15957 GCA_035283405.1 Thermoplasmata archaeon
TCGAACGCGGTGGCGGTGAAGAGGACGGTGTCGTCCGCGGTGAGGGTCACGTCCGGCGGGGCGACCGCGATCCGGTAGAGGACGTCGATGAACTCGTATCGGAGGGCGAACCACGCGACGGAGGGCGTGAGGCTCGTGTTCACGGTCGAGAGGGTCGCGCGGACGAGGATCGACGCGTTCGGGAGGACGCTGAGGTCCTGGTCGTTGACGACCGGTGTCCAGGAGGCGCCGGCATTCGTCGAGACATCGTACGCGATCGCCGTGCCCGCGGGGCGCGCGTCGGTCGCGAAGAACCGCCGCCAAGAGACGAGGGGCTCTGGCGGGAAGAAGGGCATCGTGCGGACGACGCCGGCGGGGACGAATTTCTCGTACGCGAGGTCGAGCCGCGTGACGACGGGCGTCTGCGTCCCGTTGGCGGTGGTGAGGAGGAGCTGCCATTGGAGGTACCGGTTCGGCGGGCTCGCGATCGCGCCGCCAGAGGTCGCGGTCCACGTGGACCATGTGGGATCTCCGGGCGTGGAGGTGTTCCCTGTTCGGGTCTCGACGGTGACGTCTGTAATCGGCGGGTTCGTCGTCGCTTGGAGCGTGGCGGTCGTCCAAATGGCGGCGGAACCGAGGTCGATCGGGATGGCGGTGAAGGATCCGCTCTGGTAGTCCGTGGCGATGAGAGTGACGTTGTCGATCCACGCCGCCATCGAGGCCTCCTCCGGCCCGTTCCGCGTGAGCTGGAGGGCGAACTCGAGGACGAACGTGCCGACACCTCGGAGGACGAGGTTCCCGCTCAGGTCGACGTAGAGACTGCGCGTGCCGGGCGCGACGGGGAGATCCGTCCACTCCGCGGATCCGGCGACGCTCACCTGGAGGTACGAGAGGACGTTCGCGGAGGCGGTCGCCTCGAGGTCGAACCGGAGGACGACGCTGCCCGGATTCCCGCTCGTCGCGGTCGGCTTGTTGAAGGTCTGCGAGACCGTGGCGGCCTCGTCGAAGGCGGTGTAATTGAACGGCACCAAATCGTCCACATAGACGACGAACGATCCGGAGGGTCCCACGAAACGAATCTGCAGGATGTTCACTCTCGCGAGATCTCCCGGGCCTGTCAAATCAAAGATGTACCGTTGCCATCCAAGGGATAGCGCGCGTGAACTGGTGTTCCACTCGACGTTGTTCCAGTCGGTCAGATTCAGGTAGGCGGAGAGGCCCGACGCAGTCGCGTTGATCCAGATCCCGAGGCGATTGTAAGCCGACCAGTTCCAGCAGCCTGCACCTGGACAGGGCCCCGCATCGTTCCGCTGAGCTCCCGACCAGCCGCCAGCTACGATTACGAGGTCGTCTCTCATCGATGCCGGGTCCTGAGACACGAGACTTGAACCACCGGCACTCGCCCCTGTCCAATTGGGAGTTGGGAGGTTACAGCAGGCGTCCATCGAGTCGAACTGGACCTTGGCGGTGTCGTGCCAAAGCTTCGCCCGTGCAGATGTATCCGGAGCTGACAGGACATGACCGGTCGTCCCATTCGCGTACGTCCACGGGCCCGGGCTCTGATCGAACGTCCCATCCGAGATCAAATTGGCGGTGTTCCCCTGCAACCGCACGCCGTTGCTCACGACGACGCGGTTCGCGCTCTGCTGCGCCGCCAAGAACCCCGCGTCGTTCGTGTAGTTGACCCACCCGGACGTCTTCGAGAGGGACGCCTCCCCAGCCGCCAAGCTCACGTTCGTGGCGGCGTAGTCCCCGGGCGTCGCGAAGTCCCACGTCGCCCGCTTGAACCCGCCGCCGTCCGGCGTGACGGTCGGATCCGCGTCGACACGGACCGGGATCGCGGTGGAAAGGGCGAGAAGGAGCAGCGCTGCCATCGCGGGGTACGTCGCCGGTCCTCTCATCCTCTTCTCTCGGGGGCCTCCCGTCGAGGCCATGATTCCCCCTTACCCGTCCCGTACCCCTCCCCCAGCGAAAGGGGATTGGGGTTCCAACGGGGGACTTGACTTAAAGGCTTCGGGGTACGCCATCCCCGTCGCCCAGCTAGTCTCCGAGACTTGTCAGCGCTCCCTGCCGCCGGAGTGTCCGGAGATAGCCTGTGAACCCGAGCGCCTCGGAGAGCCACTCTTCGAATTCGACCAATCTTTCCCAAGACAGGCGAATCGCCTTTCCATCGAAGAGGATGTACACGTAACGCTCGTCAGTAGAGAACGCCACCCGTCGTCCTTCCGCCGCCATCTGGACGAGCGTCGCGGGCCGAAAATTATCCGGGGATCCGCTCGTATCTTCCAGCTCTCCGTCCTCACTCCTGAGCTCCACTTGGATTCCTACTGATTGCCAGGCCCCCAGGTTCAGGCCCGCCTCCAGAATCGCCGCCACCTGCCCCTCGGGGAGGAGCACGGGGGTGTCGTCCACACGGTGAATCGCCGCGAGGAGTTTCGCTCCGAAGAGCGTCGCCAAGCGTTCGTCCTGGACGATACTGCGTACGTCCTCGACTCGAGGAGGTTCTTCCTCCGGGGGAAAGAAGACCGCAAGCGCCCTCGTTACGAGGTCCTCGACTGAAATCTGCCTCCGCTGGCGGTGGCGCCTCCGATCGCCTTTCCTGTAACGCTCGTGTGTGACATGGCGGGTGAGACGGCCGTCGGCGGGGAAGAAGCTCAAGTGGACTCGAGCGCCGGGGAGCATCGACTTGACGTGGACCTCCGCCTTGGGGCTCCAGACTGCGAATTCAGCGACCCTCCTTCCGTCGAGGACAATGGTCGTTCGCGCGAGCTGGTTCTTGAGCAACCAACCATAAGACGAGACCTCCCCAAATCAACCTTCCTACCCGAATGAGGACTCCGTCGGGCCTGAAGGTGTCGGGGTTCGTGCTCCGCTCGCGCTCATGCAATCCGGACCCACGAGCCGCGCGACGGCAGGCCCGCCCGGGAGATCGCGAAGAGGAGGTAGTACCCCGGGGGGGCGTGGTTCGGGCTCGCGGGGCCCGTGACGGTGAGCTCGCCCGGACCCCCGCGAGAGAAAGCGAGGGCCACGATCCGCTGGTCGAAGTTGTACGAGTGGGTCATCGCCCCCTGCCGGACCGCCACGACCCGGTCGACCGGATCCCCGGGCTGCTCCACGACGTCGACGGAGAACGGGGCCGCGTATCCGATCCCCTCCGGCGCGCACCGGAGGACGGGGCGGGGCCCGCGGAAGAAGTACGCGGGGTAGTACACCTCCGCGGTCGGCCACTCGCCCGCGACGAGGAGGCTCGCGTCCGGGAGGAGGAGGGTGACCTCGTGGTACCCGCGGGGCGCCGTCAGCGGCGGCCCCGGCGTCCACGCCTGGCGGTCCGGGTCGAAGAGCTCCGTCCGCTCGCCGACGCCCTCGCCGGGGTGGAACCGCCCCCCGCCGCCGCCCGCGACGAACACGGTGCCCGTCGGGAGGACCGCGACCCCGAAGTGGTGGCGGGCGTCGCGCATCGGCGGCATCGCGGACCACTGCCCCGCCGAGAAATCGTATCGCTCCACCTTGTTCGTCATCCCGCCCTCGTGGGTGCCGCCGCCGAGCACGAGGATCTTCCCCTCTTGGGCCGGGGCGAGGAGGACCGCGCCGCCCCCGTGCGGGTGCTCCTCCCCGACGCGGTCGCTCGTGCGGGACACGGAGCCGCCCGCGGGGTCGTACCGGTACGCCTCGTGGCCCCACGCGCCAGCCATCAGGACGGTCCCGTCGGGCATCACGAACGTCCACGGGTAGTCGTCCACGAGCCCCATCGGGTCGATCGACGTCGTGCTCGGCCCCAGGCTCCACGCGCGGGCGACAGGGTCGTACGCCTCGAGGTTCCGCGCGATCCCGAAGGACGCGAGCATCCGCCCGTCCGGGAGCTGGACGAGGCCGGGGTACCACCGGGGCTGGTTCATGTCCGCGGCCCGGGCGAAGCGGACCGCGTGTCCGCGGATCGTGACGGTCCGGGCGAGCGTGAGGCGGGGGTCGATGCGGTCCGGCGCGCTGCGCTCCCACGCGTCCCCGCCGACGACGAGGAGGGTGCCGTCCGGAAGGAACGCGTTCCCCGCGCACCAGACGTTCGACCGCGGGTCCGACGGCTCCCCCTCGTACTCACCGCGGTTCACGACGCGCGCCTGGAGCTCCGCCGGGGTCTCGAGGTCCGCGTCCGTCGGCCCCTTGGCGGCGTCGAAGACGGCCCACTTGACGGACTGGTTGATCAGCGGGAAGAACGGGAGGAGGCGGAAGATCCGGAGCCAGTGGTGGCGGGACTCCCCCCAGAGGAGGACGCGGCCCGAGGGGAACAGGGCGCCGGCGGCGACGTACTTCGCGGGGAGGTCGAACGGGCCGACCATCGTCCCGACTTGCGAGGGATCAGGGGCGGACAGGGAACGCCTCCCGAGGAAGAACGGTCAACACATCCGGAGGCAACAAACCCGGAGTAGATAAGCGCTCGTCGGAGGTCCGTCGATTAGTCAGCGAACCGACTCACCGCCAACACGGACCGGGATCGCCGCGGATGAGCAAGAAGAGCAGAGCTGCGATTCCGGGGGTACGTCGCCGGACCTCTCATTCTCTCCTCTCGGTGGCCTCCCGCCGAGGCCGTGTTCCTCGTTACTGTCTCATACCCCTCCCCGAGGGCGAGGGGATTGTGGTTTCAGCGAGAAACCGGGCTTGGAAGGTGTCGGGATGCTGGCCCTGTAAGGGGACTGCCCCGCGAAAGTCGCTAGTTCACAACGGAGGACCGGGCACAGAGGCTCCCCTTGAAGCAGACGTGTAAGTCCTCACGTTCAACTCGAGCGTCTCAGAGCCCGTCACTGGGACCAAATCGTACCCCACTTCTCCTTCACTGCGACATCCTCGATTCGATACCAAAGGATCCATTGAATCGAGCTCTTCAGGCGGGAAATTTGATGGTAATAGCGGTAGAAGTAGAGCCCTGCTGCGGCCGCCAAGACTCCTGACACAATGGGAGGAATTAGGTCCGGCCACGCGAAGGGGTAACGGTTTAGGGCATCACGGGCGAAAACTCCAGCGACCCCCAAAGACCCAGCCGCGAAGAAGAATAGTATCCTTCCAGCGCGCCGGTGCCAATCCACCTCATCCTCAAGATACCGGAGGAGATCCTCGTCAGGGGACCTTGCTCTTGGACTCCCTGAAAGGGCATCGTTCTCCTTCCGATGTTCTTCCCCCAGACGGCGCAGCCCCATGCACTTCTCCCGCCTCCGGAAGAGCCCTAGAAGTACAAAAACCCCCAGGCTTTCCAAGGGGCCGATTGCTGACTCAGCGCGCAAGCGCCGTCGAACGAGATGGAACCCTAGGCGTTGACGCGACGTTTATGTCATCGCTCTGCTTCCAGGGTTGGATGGCAGCGCCTGGGTCATCTCCGTGGCTCGCTCCGAAGCCGCCTCGCCCGGAGACGTGCCCGAAGTGCGGGAAACTCACGTGGAACTGGAAGTGGCTCCAGTCCCGGATGTGGATCGAGTGCGAGCACTGCGGGTTCGCGGACAAGGTGAGCAGCACGCCGGGGTTCAAGCGGGCGTGAGAACCCAAAACCGGCGAAATTGGGACGCCTCCACCGGTTCGCGAAGGATTTTCGACTCTATGGGTTACGGTTTCGCTACGATTCACTGGCCCGAGGGCTCGGACGACGTCCCTACCCTTCGACTCCGGTGAGCCACGCCCGTGGTCTCCTGGTGGCCCGGCGCGCGCCCGCCGTAGCGGCTGCCCATCCCAAATCTCCCATAGCACGCCTAATGGGACAAGCGTATGCTTGTTACATGCACTCAGAGACTATAAGTCTGAGAGCGTTTCCTCCCTCGGAATGCCAGAAAAGACCGGGGGGATTCCGAGGGAGAATACGCTAACAGCTCGGCTTGTCGGGCTGCTGCGTGATCGAGGATTCCCGACCGCGGACTTTGAGCAGCACTTTCCCATTCTTAGAGGCAGGCCTCGGAAGCCAGACGCGGCATTCGCTCACCAGGGAACACATCTTCTTAGTGCCAAGTTTGGGAACGCCCTCGAGAACGAAGCGGTGAGCAGTGCCGAGGAATATCAAGAGCTCATCGGTGAGACTACTGTCCTGGGCGAGGTCTTCGCCGTTGCGTACCCCAGAGCAAAGAAAGAGCGCTTCATCCTGTGGACGCTGAAGAACGCAAAGCATGGCAAGATGAGTTGGGGGCTTGGCACGCTTGAGCAAGTCGCTGACAAGATTACCTTGGTTGCGCGCGGCCGTTTCGATGAAGCCTCCCGAGGAACCGAGCCTGTCGAGGCTTCCGCCACGCGAGTTCTGTCGCAGGCCGTGCATGAGATTTCATCAGCGCTAGTGGGGGTCAGCGATGATCGCCTCAAGGCTGTCTTTGGGGGGAAGGACTTCTTCGATTCGGTTCTGTCGTATGCGTTGGACGAGGAGGACCAGCGCGAGGCCTTGAGGACCGCCGCTGGCTACCTCCTTGTAAACCAGACGTTCTTCTATCAGCTGCTTTCTCATGAACTTCCGGATAAGTACCCACCCATTCCGCTGACCGATGCATCGGATCCTGCCGTCCTGCGAACGAAGTACTTTGATCGCGTACTCGCACAGGACTACAGGCCAGTCTTCGAAGTTGACGTGAGTTCCTGCCTAGAGGGGGAGGCTGGTTCCAACGGCGCGTTGAAAGTCGTGAGCGCGGTGAAGGCGATCGTCCCTAGCCTGACCGGCAAACGTGACATCATCGGAAATGTGTTCCACGAGCTCATTCCGCTATCCTTCAGGAAGCCTCTTGGCGCCTATTTTACAAGCGTTCCTGCTGCAGAACTGCTTGCGCGCTTGGCGGTCGAGGCGGCCGATTCAACTGTAATCGACCCGGCATGCGGAAGCGGTACCCTACTTGTAGCGGCGTATCGTCGGAAGCGAGAGTTGAACGCGGGCAGGATCCCAGAAGCTGAACTTCACCGAACCTTCGTGGAGAGGGATCTCACTGGGATCGACGTCATGGCTTTTGTTGCGCATCTTGCCGCTGTTCATCTCGCGCTCCAAGAACCATTGGAGGACACGAACCAAGTTCGAATCGGTGTCGAAGACAGCACTACAAAAAAGCCTGGTGAGTCCATCGACGCGACGACAAAGGTAATCCGAGATGGCTTCAGGCAGAGGAAGCTTTCAGCTTTCGACGAGAACGGAGCGCTTCCCCTCGCAGCCTCAGAGTATACCACCACAGGAGGAGTGAGCCTTGGTGAAGAGAGAGCGGCCCCTTTCACCCTCGCGCAGGTCGACTTGGTCATTACCAATCCACCGTTCACCAGCTGCAACAACATGGCAATGAGATATCGGCGGGCCATCGAGAGTCGGTTCGTTTCGGACAAGCGGTTCGCAAAGTGCCTGAAAGGCAGATGGAGCTTGCAGATTCCGTTCCTTCTCCTGGCGAACGAATTCCTACGGCCCGGAGGACGACTCGCCGCCGTCCTTCCTTTTACAACTTTCTCGGGCAAGTACTTCGAACCTCTCGTCGATTTCCTAGTTCAGAACTACTCGATTCGGTACATCGTATCCGGGATGCATGGTTGTGCGTTTTCGGATGACACGCAGTTGACAGAAGTGCTTTTCGTGGCTGATCGCCTTCCGCCGCCAGAGGATACCAAGCTCTTTCTAATCGGATTGAGGCGTCCTCCGCATGCCTGGACTGCTGATGACCAGCGCCGGATGTGGCGAATGGCTGATGACCTATGTTTGAATGTCGTCCCTGCTCCGAACGATCTTTTCACGATCCATCCGATTGACCAGAAGGAGCTCCTCTATCGGAATTCGAAACTACCGCGACTCACTGCGAACTTGGCACACGGATTCGCGACCGCATCACGAAAGCTTGACAGGGTTCTGGAGTCCCGGGCAATCGGGACGGCGAGCGTTGTTCTACACAGGAATGAATGGCAGCTGTACATCGGCAAGGCCTTTCGAGTGTTCAAGGATTCGCCGGATGAGACTGGCCACGGAATCGGTGCCTATGGCGGCGCTGCAATTCTCTACTCGTCCAGCCGGGAGAGGGCTTTGAAAAAGCATGACCGGCTCGTCGTCGTCCGACGATCTCCGAAGACGATTGAGGTCGAAGATGTCCAGGCCCCCGGCAAGCGATTCGCACTGCCTGCTTCCGAGGTAGTCGGATATGTGAGACGATTCGTTGGCCTGAATCAGTTGAACGCCGGGTCGCTAGTTGATACGGCCGTTCGCCGGTACTCGCGTCACCTTGATCCAATCTTGGAATATTTGTATCCTGCGGATGCCGAGTCGAAGAAGCGCACCCTCAAGCGGGACTGGGAACAGAAGGCCAAGGCTGATCAATCCCGACTGCTTCTGTCGTATAAGGGTGACCTTGTAACGCCTGGCACCCAGCTCCTCGCATGTTGGGTGAGCAATCCGGTCTTTGTTGCGGGTGATGTCTATGGTCTGCGGGGGACAAGTGCACACGACGAGAAAATCCTCGCCCTTTGGTTCAATGGAACGCCATTCCTGCTCAGTCTCCTGGCGAACCGGACTATGACTCGCGGGTCCTATGGTCGATTAGATCGCAAGACTATTGATCGGTTGCCCTTGCTCGATACACGCATGCTGTCATCTCGTCAGCGCGAAAAGCTGCTCAAGCTATTTGAGGACCTTCAGCTCGTAGAATGGCCCAGCCTGATCAATCAGTTCAGACGGGAATTCCCCCCACGCATTGAACTGGATAGGCATCTGTTGGAAGCGCTGGATGTCCCTGAAACGGACATCGAGATGCTTGGAGGCCTTTTCCGGGAAGGTGTTCTCGAGAGACTCGAGGGTCTGATGGGATCGACTCACAAGAGGGAAGAACGAAATCTTGAGTAGAAGGATCGTCCCCGACGTGAGGCTAATGCCCTGGTGGAGGGCTGAGTCACGCGACGAACTCGAGGTGCGCCTTCAGGTACGAGTCCGGGTCCGCGGTCCCGCCCCGCGACCGGTCGATCCGGACCCCGCGGAAGCACTCCCACCACCCGACGACGAACCCCTGCGACGACCCGCTCACGGTCATCACGACGGGCGGGAAGCGCTTCGTGTGCGTCCCGATCCTCTGGTCGCTCGAGAACGTCGACACGGACGGGGAGCACGAGTACCCCGACTCCGGCTGCACGCCCTCCGTCCGGACCTGGAACGAGTAGAAGCTCGAGAACGCGGTCACGTTCCACGCGATCGAGAGGAACGACGGCTCGAACGGGATCACGCAGCCGGAGCCGCCAAAGACACCGCCAAACCACAGGTGCGAGGCGACTCCTCGGGGGAGAGGACAGGAGCAGTGGTTCCCGGTTCCGTACACCTACTCAAAGGGCTTAAATAGGGCGCAAGGCAGTCACGTAGTAGATTACACGGCTCCGGTTTCGCGGGGCCCACCAACAACCTCTTTACGTGCCCCGGAGTCGGTTTCGACTGCCGGGGCTTGTCTCCCGCTGTGGGGGGAACGGGATTGGGATGACGGACGGGTTTGTGATGGACCGACCGCGCTCTGTCAGCTTGATCGATGGCGGCTGGCTGGAGATGGCTCGCCAAGGGATGGTCAGCGACGCCAAGTGGAATCTCCAGTCGTTCGCCGACCGGCTCGTGCCGAAGCACCACTGGCGGTTTCGAACGTACTACTTCGACGCCCTCCCGTACAAGGATCGGAGCGCCCCGAGCGTCCGCCACGTCCAGAAGTACCGGGAGAAGGAGGAGCAGCTTCAGGCGATTGACCGTTTGGAGCGCTTCACGGTCCGCAAGGGCTACTGCAAGCAGACGACCGTCAAGGGATACCTGAAGGGCGCGGGCTTTCAGCAGGCCCTCACGGAAGTCGTGACGATCGAGCAGAAGATGGTGGATGTCCTGCTCGCTGTGGAGCTGACGCGGATCGCGTGGTCAAAGGAGGCCCTTCACATCGGGCTCGTGGGTGGCGATGGAGACTACGTGGCCGCCGTGCGCGCCGCTCGAGACGCGGGGGCCATCGTCCGACTGTTCCACATCAAGACCAGGACCACCGCGGCGGCCCCGGAGCTGTTCGACGCCGTCGACGAACGCGTGGACCTGACGTCGATCTTCCAAGACATGGAAGCGGATCGACCCGCGGCAACGAAGGAATAGGGGACGACGGGGAGCCCTTCCTCTTTGGCGATGCAGTTCGCACCCCCTGCTCCCCCCGGTCTTACCGCCAGAAGCCGAATCCCCGCTAGCGGACCTTCCGCACAGGCTAGCGAGCTCCGCTGAGGTCTTCGGCTTCCTCCCGCACCCCTTCGGGCGTCGTCCGCACGGGTTAGCGGAGCATCCGTAGCCCTTCAACTCCCCCGCTGAGGCGTACGGATGCCGTCCGCACGGGTTCGGACGCGCCCCGAAGCCCTGCAACCGTCGTCCGCGCGGTCTCGCGGGCCGTCCGCACGCCTTCAGCCGCTCCGCTAGGGTGCTGGGATTCCGTCCGAACGCCTTCGGACGCCGCCCGCACGCGTGCGGATCCTCCGCTGAGCCGTGCGGATTCCGAGTTTTGGCGGTGGAGATGGGACCTACGAATCGAAGAGGCCCCCCACGTAGGGAGCGGTGGAGAAAACGAAAAAGAGAGCCCGCCACGGCCGGCAAGGGAGCCGCAGACCGATCCGAAAGGGGGAGAGGGGGACCGCGGCGGGCCCGGGACGCGGGACTAGGAGACGGGCTTCGGCTCCACCGGGAGGTCCTCCGCGCCCCCGTCCCCGCGGCGCACCTTGGACCGGAGGGTCAGGAGCTGCGCCGCCTGCTCCGTGCCCTTCCCGTACGCGCCCGAGGCCGCGTCGATCGCCCCGCTCGTGATGCGGTACATCGTCGCGTCCACCCGCTCGAGCGCCGCGGTCGTCGCGTGCAGGTCCGCCTTCAGGAGCTCCTGGCGGTTGTCCGTCGCCTTCGCCGTCTCGATCGCGGCCTCCAGGTTCTGGATCCAGAGGTCCGCCCGGAGCCCGAGCTTGTCGAGCTCCGCGCGGTTCCGCTTGAACCAGTCCAACGTTCGCACTGCCGTCGCCACACGTTCGCTGAAGGTTGTCGGTGCCATTCCGATTTCCTGCCCCTCCACCGGAGAGACGGAGGGCCATGGCACGGTCCGAGGAGAACTGATTTTTGGTGAAAAGTTTTACCGCTATTACCGCTTTTTGGTACAGAATTTTTCGCTCGCCCGGGGAAGGGGTCCGGGGCACGCTTCCGCCGCAGCCCGGACGCCGCCGGAACCGGAAGCAAGGACCCCGGAGGCGGGAATCCGGGAGCGCCGTGTGGCTCCTCCTCGCCCGTGGACTAGGTTCCGCCCGGGCGAGGGTTCATAGGCGATAATATGCTATAGAAACCTGTAACAAACATGCAGCAGGACATCGCGCTCCAGATCCTCGCCGTCGCCGCCCACGGGATCCTCGGCACGAGGGACCTCGTGGCCGCCACCGGCCGCTCGCCGAACACGGTCGTTCACTACCTCCGGGAGCTCGAGGCCCGCGGGCTGATCCGCCGACGCACCGCAGGGAAGATCGGCCCGGGCCGTCCCCCGATCCTGGCCGAGCCCACCGGGGCGGGCCTCCGGTTCCTCCGGCTCGGGGAGGGCGCCCTCTTCGCGAAGCTGGGCCGCAAGGCCCGGGTCGTCGCGGGGCCCGTCCGCTCCTTCGCCCGATGGGGGCTCCCCTTCTTCGGCTGGACCGACTTCTTCGCGGATCGGCGGGTCGACGCCCCCGGATTCGAGGTCGTCCTCGAGCGGAACCCGGCGATGTACGAGGACGCGGTCGAGGGGCGAGGGGGCCGGTACCCTTGTCCCGAGGCCCTCGCCGCGTGGGCCGCCCAGAGCGGGGACCCGCGCTACGCGGCCGCGGCCGCCGTCCTCCTGCTGGACCCCCGTCTGGATCCCGCGCGCCTGCGCGCGAAGGCGGAGGCATTCGGATCCGTGAACCGGGTCGGATTCCTGGCGGTGCTCGCGAGGGCTCGGAGGGCCCTCCGCGCCCTGAGGCCCTCGGGCACGTGGGAGCGGATGACGGAGGGGTCGGCCCCGTCGGACCCGGACACGGAGCGGCTGGCGGTCCACTGGCGCGTCCGAAACCCAATTCCCCGCCGGCTCGTCGACGACATGAGGGAGCTGTATGCCCGCCGCGGGGCCTGAGGGCCCGGCCTGGACGGGGCGCGATCTCCGAGGTGGCTCGAGGGACGCCGTTTCGGCTTCACATTCCTCGAACAAACATTCAACAATATCCATGACCATGATTCTCGCACCGGCGAGTAAGTCCCCGAGTCAATCGGGGGTCCTCCGAACGCAACGATGCCGCATTGATGGGGGTGGGAGCAAGTAGGAAGGGTTCGCCGGTACGATCATCAGTCCTTCGGGAAAGGCATTCTCCGCAGATGCGCGGCTCGATGGCCCGGCAATCCACCGTCGTGAACCACGAGGTGGCCGCAATCGGATTGCGCTCGAAGCGGCTATCAGGCGCTAACTGTACGCGAAGAACCCTTATATAGCGACGAACTGCATGTCCTCGACGGGAGGCGTCGACCTTGGCATATCCGGAGCCCATTCCAGCGCTCAAGGGTAAGGACGCCAAGGAGTTCCTGAAGCGGTTGGAGGCATTCAAGCTTCGGGAGTCTCAGAAGGAGCTCTACCGAGGCGCCCGGGAGAGCTACAAGAAGAAGGCCCCGAAGTAGGCGATCGTCCGCGGATCGCGGTGGGAGGGGAATTGCCCGAAGACATCCCAGACTTCGAGCACGAGGCTCGACTGACGCTCGAGGACCTTGACATTCAGCCCTTCTGGGAAACGGAGCAGGTGCACGCGTTCGATTGCGGGAATGAGGACCTCAACGACTTCCTGAGCACGGAGGAGGTCCGACGCTACGAGCAGGAGATGGTCGGGAAGACCTATCTGGTCTTCCACAAGGGACGCCTGGTCGGCTTCTTCACGGTCAGCCAGGGCGGACTTCGGATCGAGTATCTCAGGAAGTGGAAGTCCTTCTCGCGGATGTCAGAGATGAAGCTGGAGGCAATCCCCGCCTTGGTGATCGGCCGTTTGGCGGTGGACGGGGGCCATCAAGGGCGGGGAATCGGTCGGGCCCTGATCAAGTACATCGCCGGAATGGCCATCGAGACACAGGGGAAGATGGGCGTCCGACTCCTGATCCTCCAGGCGAAACCCGAGTCGATTGAGTTCTACATGAAGTGCGGATTCCAGTTGACGGTCCCGACGGCGCGGGAGCGCAAGAGGAAGAATCGCACGATGTTCTTCGACCTCAGCTCCATCGATGAGATCGCCTAGACCGGCTGGGGGAGGTGCGGATGGCGGCGGAGGAACTCACTCTCCGACAGGACCCGCCCGCGGCGGAGGTCCTCGAGGCCCCGGCGGATCGACTCGAGCTCCGCCTCGTCGGCGAGCGCGTCGATCGTCTCGAGGAGGCGCTCCCACACGTCGCGGGGGACCGTCACGAGTTCCCTTCGAACACGGGCCACGCTTCCCATACGAACTGCCCTCCACATGAAGCTGCCGTCTTCATGGACGCGGCAGAGGTTGTCGACGAGGCGTACGTGTACGCGAAAGCCTGAACATAGGGAGCGAGCGAGCCACGAAGAGGCCCTACGCCTTGAGCTGCGCGAGCGCCATCGCGCGGCCGATCGCGGCGAACGCGTCCTCGACGCCCGCGCCCGTCTTCGCGCTCGTGAACCCGTACGGGGCACCGTACGCCTTCGCGAACGCCTGCACCGCGTCCGCGTCGAACCGCGCCCCTGACGTGAGGTCCGCCTTGTTCACCGCGATGTACACGGGCACCTCGCCGACGACCTTGATCACGTGGTCGATCCAGTCGTCGAGGTCCTCGAGGGTCGTCGGCCGCGTGAGGTCGCACACCGCGAGGACGCCCTGCGCGCCGTAGAAGTACGCCTCCTTGAGGAGCTGCCGGAAGCCCTTCTCCCCCATGATGTCCCAGATCGTCATCTCCAGGGTCACGTCGTTCCCCTTCACGTCGTCGAGGCCGACGGACTTCTTGGAGACCTTCGTCCCCATCGTCATGATGTACCGGTCGTCGAACATGTTCTGCACATACCGGTTGATCAGCGAGGTCTTCCCGACGGCGACCTCACCGACGAGGCACACCTTCGACTTCAGCTTCTTCCGCGTGCCCACGGGGCCCCTCGCCCGAGCGAGCCGTCCGCGCGTACTTAAACGGTGCGGACTTGGTTCGTCGGAATGAGAACGAACGTCACGCGACATGGGTCGCGCGCGCGATCTTCTCCCCGAGGAGGCGGAACGCGGTCTCCACGTTCTCCCCCGTCTTCGCGCTCGTGTACACCCACGGGGCGCCGAACGCCTTCGCGTGCTCCTGGATCTCCTTCTGCCCGTACAGGATCATGACCTCGTCCCTCAGGTCGAGCTTGTTCACCGCGTACACGACGGGGAGCTCGCCCGCGACCTTGTACACGGACGTGACCCAGTCGTCCAGCTCCTTGAGGGTGGAGTACCGCGTGAGGTCGCACACCGCGAGGATCCCTCGGGCGCCCTGGAAGTACGCGTCCTTCAGGAGCTCCCGGAACCCCTTCTCCCCCATGATGTCCCACACGGTCATGTCCACGTGGAACTTGCGGTCCACGTCCGGGAACTCGAGCGCGAGCTCCTTCTTGGAGACCTTCGCGCCGAGCGTCGTCACGTACCGGTCGTCGAACTCGTCGAGGACGAACCGGCGGACCATCGAGGTCTTCCCGACTGCGGCCTCGCCGACGAGGCACACCTTCGCCTTCATCCGCTCGGTCCGCCCCGCCATCTCGGGTGAATGGACCGTGAGGCGAGATAAGGGTTGCGCCCGGGACGCGTGCCGGGGAAATCGCTTCCGGGAGTTTGTTCCCTGTCCCATGATTGGGAGCGGTTCGCGGACGCCCCGCACGTCCTCGTCCGTGTTACCTCCGTACCTGTAGCAAATCGTGATAAGCCGTCCGCCCCATTGCGGAACGCACTCACGATGTTACGCGAAGTAGCCCTACGCAGAGCGTTGCAAGGAGCGCGGGATCGCCGCCACGCGGAGTTGGAGGAAATCCAGGAGCGGATGAAGGGCCTCCGCCGCCGGCTGCGGGAGCTGACGGACCGGTCCCTCGCGGTCGGCTCCGTGCACGCGCGGTTCTTCGCAGAGCGACCGGCGGGCGAGCCCGTGATCGCGGAACCGGCGGCACCGGTGGCGCCCGAGTCCCCCGCGACGGAGCCCTCCCCAATCCCGCCGACGGCGGCCGCGCCGTCCCCGCCGATCGTCCCCACGCGGCGCGACGTCGATCCGGGGAAGCTCGTCGGCGCGCTCGTCTCCCGGTACCCGGACGGGTTCACCGTGGGACAGATGAAGGAGGTCCTCGACGAGGTCGACGGCCGGGCGCACACGTACGACGCCGCGTGGGCGCTCGCGAACGCGTACGTGCGGGAACGGAAGTTCGAGCTCGCGGGGACGCGGCCGGGGCCGGCGGGTCCGATCCGCGTCTTCCGCGTGTCGCCGGGCGCCGCGCCCGTCCTGCCGGGGGCCGCCTAGATGGAGTTCCTCGACCGCGAGAAGCGGGAGAAGCTGATCCTCGACGCCCTCATGGAACGCCGGGTCGCGGCGGAGGAGGAGACCCGCCGGCTCCGCGCGGAGCTGACGGAGCTCGGGCGGCGGGAGCAGGAACTCCGGGACGAGGTCCTCACCCTCGACGCGATCCTCGGCGCGCTCCCGCAGCCGCCGAAGGAGAACGAGGCGCCCTCCCTCTTCCAGGCCGCCCCGGCTCCCGCCGCGGCGTCCGCGCCGGCCGCCCCGAAGCGCCGCCGGAGGAAGGGGAGCCGGCGGGAGCAGATGCTTCCCCGATTGAGGGAGAAGTTCGGGACCGGCGTGTTCGCCGTGGAGGACGTGACGGCCCTCCTCCTCGAGGAGGAGCCGGGGGAGCACCGGAAGGCGTACTTCGCCGCGTGGTCCCTGTGCCGCGACCTCGCGGAGGACGGGATCATCGTGGCGGTGTCCGAGGAAGGCTCCGGGAAGCGCGTGAAGCGCACGTACAAGTTCGCGGA
>DATEUA010000166.1:0-21158 GCA_035283405.1 Thermoplasmata archaeon
GACCGGACGGAATCCTTCACCTGGAGGTCCTCGAGGAGCTCCTTCGGGACCGCATGGGACACGTTGTCCGTGTCCCCTTCGGAGACGATCTCGAAGCCGGTGTTGGACACCTTCAGCGCGATGTGATCCGAGACGGTCTCCGATGCCCGGATCCCCTGGCGCAGTTCGTCCGTGCGGACGGTGAGCTTCGCAGGGAGATTCAGGCTGGGGACCTTCGGATCCGACATGCCGGCCGTGTCGACCAGGGCCATGCGTCGCGTCGTGTTGCCGACCGTCACGACGAGCCGGTTCTTCTCCTCGTCGTGGGCCATCGAGATCGTGTCGCCGGACTTCGCGAGCCGCAGGACCTCCTTCATCTTGTCCATGTCGATCCCGAGTTCGCCCTCCTCCGCCTTGAAGGCCTCGAAGGCCCCGCGGTCCAAGGCCAGATCCACCATCGCGACGTGCGCCGGGTCCACGGCCTTCACGGAGATCGCGTCCCGCCCGACGTTGAACTTCGCCTCGTCGACGAGGGTCGAAACAACGTCAACGACCTCCTTGAGGACCTCCGCCTTGAGCCTCGCCTCGAACATTGCCTCTCCCCCAGAATCGGGCCGATATCCAATGGGCCATAATAAAGGTAACCGGGTTTCTCGTGATGCGGGCCCCGCGGATCAGTACTCCCGCCAGGTGTGGCTGCACTTCGTGCATCGGTAGATGCGCGTCATCGGCTCGTCCGCCGCCCGGGTCTGGCGCATGACCCAGAACGCCTCGTAGTGGCCGCACTTGGGGCACTCGACCCGGGTCCGCGGGAGGGTCTCCGTGATCTCGTCGAGGACGAGGGTCTCCATGGGCCGGTCCTTTCCCGTCCGGGCGACCTTCGTGACCGTGTTGTCCTTCGCGGAGAAGGTCCGCTCGAACCCGCACGACCCGCAGCGCAGCTTCCCTTCGTCCGGGAACATGAGGGAACCGCACTTCGGACAAAACATGCGAGAGGACGCCTCAAGCGCGCCGTTGATAAAAAGGTTCTGCACTCAGAGTTTGGATTTGTCGTAGTTGCGCAGCGCGCGCTCGACGAACTTCTGGATCGCGAGCTCTTCCTCGCGGCTCCGCAGCTTCACTGGCCGCGGTTCTCGGTGCGGCCCTTCCGCCTCCCGGTGCGCCGATTCCGGCCGATGTTCGACGCGGGCCTTCGACGGCCTGCGGCTCCGAACGGGCTCCTCGTCGTCTTGCGGTTCGTCTTCCTCCTCGTCGGGCTGACGCCGAGCCCGGCCGACCCGCCGACCGGTATGAGCCCCGACGGTCTCGGCAGGAACCTTCCGCAGGTCCTCGAGGCGTTCCGCACCGCGATGCCGTCCGTGGGCCCGCGCGGGACCCGGGTGGACTTTCGCATGCACGGGCCGGCGATGCCGATGGGGCACGAGGTCTTCCTCGTCCTCCACGTCGACGTCGTCCTCGGGGGCGTGGGCCTCTGCATGGGCGAAGGGCCAAGGAAGGTGTACGCCGAAGGACTGTGTCGAACTCCCGCCCGCGCGGGAAGCGAGCTCGCGCCGGGCCTGCTCCCCGATGAGCCCGCCGATGTACGCGAAGATGATGACCATCAGGTATCCGTTCGTCCCCATCCCGAAGGTCGTGCGCAGGGCTTCGACGAAGCCCTGTAGGTACGTGATCAGGAAGTCGCGGTACGGGGCGAGGAACGGGAGGACGCTTGCGATCCCGTCCCCGACGAGCAGGGGCAGGGACGCGACGAAGTCGATCTGGCGACTCGCGAAGTTGTGGGTGTACGCATAGTTGATGACAAGAATCGCGAAGATCGGGACGACCGCCGCGACGACGGCCTTCCACGGGGAGCCAGCGCGTCGCCCGCCGACATACCCGGCGATCATGGGACCTGCGGGCTGGATCCACCAGAGCAGGACGGACAGGATCAAGATGATCCGGGAAGAGGACCAGAAGGAGAACGCGGGGCCCTCGGAGTGGAAACGGCCGAGTTCGTTGTCGACCTCGATGCGGAACACGTTCGGGCGGTCGGGCGTATGGGCCCGCTTTCGGGGGCTCCGCCTCGGTTCGTCGTCGTCCCACGATCGGGCTTTCGCCCTCCGGAACGGCCATCGGACGATCCAGAAGGCAAACCGCAAGAGCCAGCGGAGTACTCCCATTCCCATCCCTTGAGAGAGTCCGACTATTGTCTGACGTTCCCCATGGCGCGGCGGACTATTAATACGTTGTCTCCTGACGCGGTCTTTGACAAAGCGGATCGAGGAACTATGGCGCGCCATCGTGGGACGAAACGGGCCCGAGCCTGCGCTCCTCCGGCTCTCGAGCGTGGCGGATGTCCCACGCGATGTGCGCGGCGGCGACGATCATCGCGGCGCCGAGGACCTGGGCGACGAGGGCCTCCGTCGTCTTCTCGATGAGCAAGACGCCCACGAGGACTCCGAGAAGGGACGCGCCCCCCATCGCAAGGCCCAATCGGTATGTGGTCCGGCGAACGTGTCCCAGGGAGCGATGCGTCCAAAACGCGACGGATTGCTGAGGGATTGCCGCGAGGGAGCTCATCGTCCCCGCGAGGACCGGCGGGACGCCGAAGAGAAGGATCAGGGCGGGGATGCGGTACTCGCCGGCGGCGAGACCCAGGAGGCCCGAGATGACGCCGAGGCCGAATCCGAGGGCGAGCGCGGCCGATGCGACCGGTGCGTTGAGGACAAGATCCCCGCCGCCACGTGTCTCGAACAGGATGAGGCGTGCCCCGGTGACAACGAGGATCCCCACGAGGATTCCCCTGAGAGCCTTCGTCGGGAGTTTCTTCGTGATCGCCGAGCCGACGTACGCGCCCGGAAGGCTCGTCACGATGAGAAGGCCCACGAGGATCAGTTCATCCATAGGAAGCGTCCAACCCGCCCGGTAGAGGACGTTCGTCGTGGAGACAATGACTCCGACGAAAAGGTTCGCCGCGATCGACCACCGAATCCGACCCATGAGGGCGAGGATGACTGGCGCGCGGTATTCCCCGCCGCCAACGCCCGTGAACCCGGACAGGACGCCGATCGGAAACCCGAAGAGCGCTCCGAGCGCGGGACCGCTCCGGTGCTCCGCGAGAGGTCGCGGGTCAGAGGGCAAGGGCCTCCCGGATGCGTGAACGCGACAAATACGTTGTGCCCCGCCGCCGTGGATCAGGTCCTCTTCGGACGATACCGGCTCGGATCGTCGAAGAAATCGATCACGCGCAGGCCCGCCGTGAATGTCGCCGCGTGGGGCATGCCGGCCGGGATGAAGTATTCGTCCCCACGACGGTACGTGCGCGTTGTCCCTCCGACCGTCAAATGGAGTTCGCCCTCCACGACGATCCCCCACTGCGAGCAATGCGTGTGCTCCGGCACGACAGAGTCCTCGAGCGCCTCAAAGAATATCGCCGACGCGGTCGGACCCTGCAGAAGCCAGACCTTCACGCCTCGCAAGGTCGTGTCCGCCTCGGGAAGCTTCGCGATGATCTCCGGAAATCGCGGCATGCCCCCCGCATCGTTGCCGGGAGCTTGAATCGATTCCGGCCGGAGAACCGGACCCGACCTAGGCCTTGCTCCGGATGAACGTCCCGTCCTGGAATTCCGCAATCGCGGTCTCGAGTTCCCGGCGCGTGTTCATCACGATCGGGCCCCACCACGCGACGGGCTCGCGAATCGGCTTGCCGGAGACGAGCAGGAAGCGGAGCGCTTCCGTCTGGGCTTCGATCCGCACGCGGTCCCCGTCGCGGAAGATCACGAGGTTCTCCGGGTCGACGACCTCGCCGCCCTCCTCGAAGCGGCCCTTTCCCTTGAGCACGTACGCGAACGCCGTGTGACCGCCCTTCATGGGATGGTCGAATGGAACGCCTGGCGACAGAAGGACGTCCAGGTATTCGGGTTCCACGACGATGTCCCGGACGGGTCCTCGAACGCCCGCGACCTCCCCGCTGATCACTCTGACGCGCGCGCCTTTCGACGGCTGGACTTCGGGAATGCGTGCGCGCTTGACCTCCTGGTACCGGGGATCCATCATCTTGTTCGTCGAGGGAAGGTTCACCCACAGCTGGAATCCCCCCATGCGTTCCTCCAGGCCCTTAGGCATCTCCTGATGGATGATCCCGCTCCCGGAGGTCATCCATTGAACGTCCCCCGAGGCGATCACGCCGCGGTTCCCCATGCTGTCCTCGTGCTCCACGAAACCGTCGAGCATGTACGTGACGGTCTCGATCCCTCGGTGGGGGTGCCAGGGAAACCCAGCGACGTACTCGAGGGGGTTCTCGGACCGGAAGTCATCGAGGAGGAGGAACGGGTCGAGCCGAGGGACCTCGCTCCCGCCGAACGCACGGCGCAGGTGGACGCCCGCTCCTTCGATCGTCTCGCGGCTCGGCAAGACGTCCGCGACCGCGCGGGCGGGCTTCGGGTCCGGAGCGCTCATGGGCGATTCCATGCCATCAATCGGACATAAGGTTGTGCGGCGGCGGGATACGGGACCGCCTAGTCCGCGATCACCCTCGGTCGACGGACCAATCGGGGCGGACGCGCAGGTGCCTCCCGGCGAGCGGGCGGGAGGAACCCGCTGCCGTGAATCCCGCCGTCGATTCGGGCGTGCGCCGACGGACCGCGATCTTCGCATGTCCTCTCACGGATTCCTTGATACGTGAGGTCCGATTAGGAGGGCGGGGGTACGCGCCGCGACTTCGACCTCGAGGATGGAGACGTGGCCGAACCCACGAAGCTTCGCCCCGCGCGGATGGACCCCGTGGGAGCCAGGGGTCCTCGCGGTAGCGCTCGTCCTCCTCGTGGCCTCGGGGGTCTTCTCCTGGTGGGGGACCACGCGAGAAACGTCCAGGTTTTCGTACATCAGCTTCCGAGGCCTGGACATCGGCCCCTTCATGGCCGAGGAGTGGGAGATCTTCTACTTCCCGGGCAGCATCTACCGGCCCTACCGAATTTTCTCGTGGTGGGACTTCGCGGCGATCCATCCGGAATACGCCGGATACGGCTTGCTGGCCGCCGCGTGGATGTCCCTCTGGCTGGCTGCGCTCACCCTTGCAACGGTCGCCTTCCTCGCCCGAGGCGTGCCGAGGTCGAGGATGAAGGGTCTCCCGACGAGCTTCCAGGCGATCGCCGCGCTCGCGCTGGTTGCGTCGAGCCTCCTCGTCACCCTCGGGCTCCCGGGAACGGTGGGTTTCCCCAGCGTCTCCGGGGCGGAAGGGGTCTTCGCGTGGGGCCCGCGGCTCGGTCTGTTCCTCGCGCTCTCGGCGGCGGCCCTTCTTTCAATCACGTCGACGGTGGGGATCGTGGTGGACCGCGCACTCCGAGGCCGATGCTGGAAATGTCACCGGGCCGCGTCCGGGCGGATGTGCGCGTACTGCGAGGCTCGCCTCTAGACGAGGGATGATTCCGCCGGGTCTGGGACTCCGCTCGACGCGTCGAACGCCTCGAGCCGGCGAGGACAAGACCTGGATGTCTGAAGGTCCGGCGGATGAACGCGTCCGCACAGGATCGTATCCCGCACGGTGGAGGCGCTTGGAGGGCCATGTCGATTGAGGCCCTGGCAGGAGCGACGGTTCTGGATCGTCGAGGCTTGTCGCGGGTGCAGCCGTCTCTCAGATCGTACGGTGAAATTCGACCTCGCCGCGCGAAAAGTTGGCGGTCCCGGGTCGATCCGGACCGGGACCGCAAGCGGAATACCCGTCTATGGACTTCACCGGAGTCCCTCCTTCCTCCGCGACCGACGGCCGGCCGCGAAACCGGCAACCGCCGCCAGAAGGGCGACAAGGCCCAGGCCGAGTCCGCCGTAGGCCGCGGCCCCCACGAGCGCGTCCACCGTCCCGGCGGGTCCTGCCGGGCCCTCAGGTCCAATGGGTCCCGTCGCGCCTTGGGACCCGGCGGGCCCCGTCGGTCCCTGGGCTCCAGTGGATCCCGTGGGCCCCGTGGGTCCGGCCGGTCCTGTCGGGCCCGCAGGCCCCGGCGGTAACTGGAGGGGTGCGAAGGTCACGTTGATCCACGAGAAGTCAAGTGTGGCGGGATCCTTGCACGTGGTGAAATGGCCCCATGGGTTCCAGCCCGTGGGGGTCTCGTCCGGATCCCAATAGGCGATGGACAGTCCGGCCGCCTCGCTCACGTTGAACTGGCGGTCCTGGTTCAGCGTGTCCGTGGTCCTCAGGCTCCTCCGCATCTCGAAGATCCAGTACCCGAGCGAGCCGGGTGCCGATCGATTCGTGTGGGACCACACGCCATAGAGCTCGTTCGCGACGCCATCGTCCCTCCGGTTCGAAATGGAAGAGGCCCACTCGTCGTCAAAGTTGCACGCTGGATCGTTCCCGCTCCCCAAGTTGTAACCCGATAGCACGCCGGGACCGCAGTCCAATTCCCAGTGCCAGATGTCCACGTTGCCGTTCCCTCCACCCATGTCAGGCGTCGCGGCCGGGTCAATCTGCCACAGCACGGCGAGCGAACCGGATTGCGTGTGGTCCGTCGCGTTGTAGTCGAAGTCGTCCTTGATCATCGCGAGGACGTAGATGTTCGCGTCGTCGTACGCCAGCTTGAGGCTCAGACCGTCGACGATGCGCTCGGTCGTCGCAAGCGGTCGGATCAGCGTCAGGTTCGTGGCGGGAATGCCCGCCCAGTCGCCTACGAGCCCATCGACGACGATGCCATTGTACTTCGGGATGCTCACGCTCACATCGGCAGCCGCAGGGAGTGAGGGCACCACAAACAACACGAAGGCAATCAAGAATGCCATCGTTCCGCCCCGTCTGCCTAAGGCTCGCCCGTTCGCTGAAGCCGTGTCTCGACCGTTCGCTTGCCTCATGACATGTGCCTCGACGGCGCGGAGCCGGAGAACGATGGATAGACGCACGGTAAGCACAATGGGTAGGTACGGTCTCGCTGACAGGGGCGACTAGCGACTCGTTACCCATGTCACGTAATCCGATGAAGAGTGGGAGACCGTCGGCAATCGACGCCTTCATCAGCCCCCACGAATGACGAGGAATCCGACTAGAGGTCGAAACAAAGAATCCCGCTTACTTCGCAACCCGCTGCTGGCCCGAGCGAGGAAGTAATCGGGTACATAATCCAGCCGGGCAGCCTCCATCGGAGGCCGCGGCTTTGCAGCCGTATCGGCTTCCTTTAAGACAACGGCTACTATGCTTGGATGTGCGGTCTCTCGGTGAACGGACATGGCGCTGAGCCCGGAAACGAAGCTCTGGTGGAGCCAGGCCAAGCGCGACTTTCGGATCGCTGAACGCAACCATGCAAATCGCGACTACGAGGTCTCCGTGTTCTACTGCGAACAGGCTGCGCAGAAGGCACTCAAAGCCCTGATACTTCACCGCACGTCGCAGATGCCGCCAAAGATTCACAACCTCGTGGAGCTAGGACGCCTTGTCGGCATCGCTCGTCCAATGCGAGACTTCCTTGCAGAACTCACGCCGCATTACATGATCACTCGGTACCCCGATGCGGCCGGTGCCGTGACATCTGAGCTCTACAATGGGCGCTTGTCCCTCCGGTTCCTCCGCGGCACGAAAAAGGTGATGGAATGGTGTCGAAATCGGTTGCGCTGAGTCCGCCATTTCGCCGCTTCCTGAATCGACTCGTAGGTGCACTCAGGCCCGAACGCGTCGTGCTATTTGGTAGTCGAGCCCGCGGGACCCATCGGCCATCTAGCGACTATGACCTGTTGATTGTAGCGAATCGGTTTCGCAACGTCCCGTGGGTCGAGCGTGCAGCTCTCGCCATCCGCCTGTGGGACCTCCCCCTCGACCTCGAGCCGATTTGCCTCACGCCGGAAGAGTTTCGCAAGAGGTCAACGGAAATTTCGATTGTGGGCGAGGCCGCCCGCAATGGAATCGTGGTCTTTCCCTAGCGGCTCTACGTCCTGTGAAGCAGCAAAAGGGATCCCGCCTACTTCTCACGAAATCGACGCGGGCGACCTAGGCAGGGAGCTGAGCTCTTAACCACTTGGAGACCTCCTGGAATGTGCGCGACTCATAGCCTTCGAAATAGTGCCCCGCTCCGGGGACCCGAACGAACTTCACGCCGGGCCTGGACTTGGCCGCTTCGCGGGCAATATCGAAAGGAGCGTATGGGTCGCGCTCACTGTGGACCATCAGAACCGGGATTGCGAGATCTCGCAGGACCTTCGCCGGTTCCAGAGTCTTGAACTCACGCAGCAGGTCTAGGCCGAGGGGAAACCCATCAGGTCGAGTGTGCCTGTCGCGTACGCTTTGCTCACGGCGGTAGGACTGAACCACTCTTTTCCCCAGTCGGTTTCAGGCTCAAGCAGGGTCCGGCGATAGTCGAGGACGGAGCTAAGGAGTACGAGAGCGAAAGGAGGTCGACGTACCTGTGCGGCGTACAGCACGGCAATCCCGGCGCCCAAGCCCGTTCCTACGATTGCGTGATGAGGCGCACGACGGCGCCCAAGAAACCGGACGGCTGCGGCGAGATCCTGGACTTCGCCCGTGAGGGTCATTTGCTCGGGCTTTCCCTCACTCTCCCCGTGGCCCCTGAAATCAAACCTGAGGCTCTCAAAACCATGTCTCGCCAGTTCGGCAGAGAGCCCAGGATAGAAACCCTCGTAGTCCTTTTCGACCGTGATGCCATGCGCGAGGACGATCCCAGCCTTCGGTGTTCCCTCAGTCTTACGGTAGATTCCGGAGAGAACCACCCCGTCTCTTGACGTGAAGGTAACCCTTTGCTCGGCCAACCCCCGGCCGCCACCCACAACGTGCTCCCGAAAAGGACATCGACCACGCCCTCAAAGTGCTTTCGACTCGTCGCGGCACAACGACAATGCCCTCGTCTCAGCGTATGGACCCGTGCGCACCGCACAGAATAGAGAGGAGTCCCGCCTCCTTCGCAATCCGCTCTGGCCACCATTGCGTGGTTACTGAGGATTTTAACCTTTCGAACGCCGAGATTCCCGGGCTCGTCGCAGTTGGTCAGAGGCAATCGAGGAATTCCTCGCGGGATAGCTTCGCCTGCCTCAGGATCGATGAGAGCGTGCCCTTTGCAAGCTCGGCATGGTTCGGGACCGTGACCAAGACTCGTTTCTCCTCGTGCCAGAGATGGATGTGGCTCCCGCTCTGACGGAGGACGACAAATTCGAGTTTCGTCAGCGCCTTAATCACTTCCCGCGCAGAAAGGACGGGAAGCCTCGCCACCACTCAGACCTCGATTTCGACGACCCTAGTCCCTTTCTTGCGAGGCGCAAGCTCAAGGAGAACTTCGTAGTGCTCTCGGAGCCCCTTGGTCAGGTTACGCACGGCCTCTTCGCGGGTCTTCCCCTGATCCGCGACGTGCGTCACCAGGTCCGTCGCTACGTACCACTCGCCCTCCTTCTGGACCTGGACGACGGCCTTCATGACCTGGAATGGATAGAGCTCGGCATATAAAGAGAAAGCGCTAGGTGACTGCCACGATCCCCTCTCCGGACAATAGGAGACTCCGCATCCCCAAGATGCGGTGCGAGCTTCCACGACAGGTAGCAGGGAGGAGGAAAAGGGGATCCCGCCTCCCGGATTTGAACCGGGGGCCTGATGATGGCAGCGGGCACCGCGCACGCCGTGTGCGCGGGAACACTCTACAGTCACCCGCTCTGACCAGGCTGAGCTAAGGCGGGACGCGCGACGAACGGCGCTCCCGATAAAAAGGTTGCCGGGCACTACGACGGGCCAGGGACATCGGGCACGCCAGCTGCCAAGCTCAGCGGCCCGGACTCGTGTGGGCGAGCACTCGATTCCGGCCTCGGGCCGCCTCCCGCCCGTCCCGGAGCTATATACCGGGCCGGCCTTGCGCGTTGTCGTGGCGGTGCCACGCACCCTCCGGAATTGGCTCCTCGGGGAGGAATCGGATCCGAGCGTCCGGTACCGCGTCCTCCGGGAGATCCTCGAGAAGCCCGAGGATAATTCCGAGGTCGTTCGCTCGCGCGGGCAGATCGGGAGGAAGGGGTGGGTCGCGCAGATCCTCCGCCTCCAGCAGCCCGCCGGACACTGGGACGCCCCGGGCACCTCGGCTCGCGAGCTGTACCGCCCTAAGTATGTCGCGACGAACTGGCGGCTCCTCGTGCTCGCCGACCTCGGCGTCAGTGGCAAGCACCCTCGAGTCGCGAAGGCCGTGGACCTCTTCTTTCGACGCTTCTCGGGTCCCTCCGGCGACTTGGGAGGCCGCCGGAGCGAGGTGTGCTTCACCGGAAACGCGGTCCGCATGCTCGTCCGCTTCGGCCACCTCGACGACCCCCGGCTCAAGCCCGCCATCGACTGGCTCGTCCGTCACCAGAAAGCAGACGGAGGCTGGCACTGCTTTCCGTCGCGGACCGGGACCCTCGATGCCTGGGAGGCCCTGTCGGCGTTTGCCGCGTTGCCAACGGCCGCCCGCACGCCGTCGATCGTCCGCGCGATTGAGCGGGGCGCGGACTTCTACCTCCACCGCGGCCTCACGCGCGAAGGGCGAACACGCTACCGGCCCTGGTTCCGCTTGCATTACCCGGTGCACTACTATTACGATTTCCTCGTGGGCCTCGATGTCCTCACCGCGCTCGGATACGGTGACGATGCGCGAATCCGCCCCGCGCTCGATCGCCTGGAGGCGATGCGGAACCCCGACGGGAGCTGGAACCTGGACGCCCTGCACCCCGACTCGGAGGACCCGGACTACCAGATCCGGGGCCCGTTCTACCCGTTCGGACTCGAGGTGGCGGGGCGACCGAGCCGCACGATCACGACGACCGCACTTGCGGTCCTGAAAAGGGCCGGTCGCTGACGCCCGCCCGGCGGCCAGGGGGAGATGCCGCGGGCCGGGCTCGAACCGGCGACTTCGAGATCTTCAGTCTCGCACTCTCCCAAACTGAGTTACCGCGGCGCGAGGCGCGCCAACGCGGAGCCGGACTAATAGTTTTCCTCGGTCGAGCGACGAGGGACAGACCGTGAGCCTTATCGGTGCACGTTCCATCCCCAGCGCGATGAAAGCCCCGGAGGAAATTCAGCGCGCAATCTCCCGTGGATTCCCGGAGACGCTCGAGGCGACGAGGAGGCTCCTCCGGCAGCCCTCCGTCAGCGCGACCGGCGAAGGCGTCCGCGAGTGCGCGGAGATGGTCCGCGAGATGATGGCGGACCTCGGATGCAAGACCCGCGTCTGGGGCGAAACGGGTCATCCCGTCGTCTATGGCGAGTTGGACGTCGGCGCGCCCGTCACCCTCGTCGAGTACGAAATGTATGACGTGCAACCGGTCGGGAACGTCAGCGAGTGGATGAGTCCACCCTTTGCCGCGGACATCCACGAACTTCCGCGCGTGGGCAAGTCCGTCGTCGCCCGAGGATCCGTGAACTCGAAGGGAGCCCTTGCCGGCGAACTCCTCACATGGAAGGCAATTCGGGACGCCGATGAGATGCCCGTGAACCTGAAGATCATCGCGGAGGGCGAGGAGGAGATCAGCAGCGCGAACTTCATCCGGTTCGTCCGCACGCATCGCTCGGAGCTCAAGGCGGACGCCGGGATTGCGTGCGACTACG
Source organism: Thermoplasmata archaeon (assembly GCA_035283405.1). Lineage (GTDB taxonomy): Archaea > Thermoplasmatota > Thermoplasmata > RBG-16-68-12 > RBG-16-68-12 > RBG-16-68-12. The sequence continues at coordinate 11,504 of DATEUA010000166.1, forward strand.
GAGAAGATCTCCGAGGCGTTCCCTCGATCGGACTCGGGGTGAAGGGCTGCCTCTACCTCACGATCTGGTCCCGGGGCTCGAAGGAGGCGGGCGGACCCATGAAGAGCGAGATCCACAGCTCCAGCGCGGTCTGGGTGACGTCGCCCGTGTGGCGGCTCGTGAGGGCCCTGGAGACCCTCGTGGACGAGGACCAGAGTCCCTCGATCGACGGGCTCTGGAACGACGTTGCGAAGCCCTCGAGGAGGGACCTCGAACTCGTCCGGCAGCTCGCGAAGACGTTCGATGCGAAGACCACCCTCGCGGAGATGTCTGCGGCCAAGTTCAAGTACGATCTCCCGACGGAGAAGCTCCTCGCGAAGTACCTGTTCAATCCGACCGTGAACCTGTGTGGCATCCACTCCGGATACACGGACCACGGAGGGACGAAGACGGTGCTCCCCCACGAGGCGTACGTGAAGATGGACATCCGACTCGTCCCGAGGATGACCGTCGAAGGGACCCTCCGAAAACTGAAGGCCCATCTCAAACGCCGAGGGTTCGGGGACCTTCGGATCGAGGTCCACGGTCCGTACGGGCCCGCTCGCACGGACCCGGACTCGTGGATCGTGGACACGGCCCTTCAGGCGCTCCGGGACCACGGGAAGGAGCCGGAAATCTGGCCGTCCAGCGGCGGCACGATGCCCGCGTTCGTCTTCAGCGAATACCTCGGGGTCCCCTGGCTCTACACAGGGCTCGGGCATGGGGCCCATGCGCACGCCCCGAACGAGTACGCGACGATCGACGGGATGGAACGGTTCATGCACGGCCAGGCGAGCCTCGTGTATCGCGCCGCGGAACACGTCCGTCGCCGCCCGCGCTGAGGTTCTCCGCACCGGATTGGCACGTTCTCAGTTCGCGAAACGATTCGCAAAACGCACCGAAAACGGGCTCGGACTCTCGCGCCTTTTGTATGGAGAAAGTCGACTCATTCTCACTCGGCGACTTTCACCTCGACACGTATAAATATCGTCGTCCGGGTTGGCTCGGCCCGTGCCCACCGGGTGGCTTTTGGAGATGACTCCATGCGTCGCCTGAAGCGCTCTCTCCGAAAGGACGAAGCGGGCGTCGCGTCGACCGTCGGCACAATCATGGCGCTCCTCGTGTTCCTGACATTCCTCAGCCTGATCGTGAACCAGTACGTGCCCGTGTGGATGAAGGACTCCGAATCCGCCCACATGAGCGGCGCGCTCGGGCAATTCGGCGGGTTGAAGGGGTCCCTCGACCTCCAGGTCCTTGCGGCCCAGATCGCGCAGGACGCGGGGAGCCATTACATCCCCGTGACTGCCTCGAGTCCGGTCACCCTAGGCATCGACGGCGTGCCGATCTTCTCCGCGCCGACCCTCGGGGAAATGGCCCTCAATCCGGACGCGGGGGCATGGACCGTCGAATTCTACTATGACATCCGGGGGGTGGAGACGTTCGTCGCGGAGGCGTCGAGCGGGGCCGTGTCTCTTGCGGTCCAGAACCGTTACTACATCCCGCAACGCGTCGTCTATGAAAACGGCGCCGTGATCCGCTGGCAGACGGACGGACAGGTGATCCGCGCCCCGCCCGTCTTCGAGCCGGTCCGGCTGAACAACACCCTCGACCTGAGTTTCCAGCTCATCACCCTCTACGGACGCGATTCCGTCTCCGGGACCACGACGGAGGTCGTGAACGCGAAGCTGTTCGGCCTCGACCGACAGGACTACACGGACCTCCGGTCTACGATCTGGATCAACCACACGACGGCGTACGGAGTTGCCTGGTACCACTTCTTCAACCGCACCCTCTCCCAATCCCTCGGCTTGACGACCGGGTCGTTCGTCTCGATCGAAGACCCGAACCAGGTGCTCCTCCTGGAGTTCACGGCCCGCGCGGGCCTCGAGAACGTCTACCGCGTCCGGGTCGCCTGGGATGGCGTGGCGCACATCTATCGGACGACGCTGGAATTGTTCGAGACGGGCTTCCTGCCCTTCGGGATCTTCCGGCTCCAGCACGCCCACGTCCAGGCAGGCATCGGCGAGTCGACGGAGGAACTGTAGGGAGGGCCTCGATGACAAAGCGCAAGAAGGTGATGATGCCGAAGGGAGCTCTCCAGCAGAAGGCGGAATGGTCCGGGTCTCGAGGGTCATACCTCACGCGGATCGAGGACCTCGCGAAGGAGAGCCTCGAGGAGATCGAGGTCGTCCCGATCCGAGAGCCGTTCACATATTGTCGAATCATCTACGACCACGACCGGTCCGAGTACCTGTACGAGGTCTGGGAGCCGCAACTCGACGAGCGGGAGCAGAAGCTCCTGGACATGCTGAAGGACTCCCTGTCCCGCACCCTCGAGTACGAATGGGACAAGATGAAGGAGAAGGACAAGAAGGAGTACCTCGATGAGGCCGTGGAATCGTTCATCAAGTCGCGCGGCCTCAGGCTCGAGCCCGCCTCTCGCGACAAGGTCGTCTACTACATCATCCGGGACTTCGTGGGGTACGGCCCCGTGGACGTCCTCATGGCGGACCCCCGGATGGAGGACGTCTCGTGCGACGGCACGGCGATCCCCTTGTTCATCTTCCACCAGAAGTACGAATCAATCAAGACGAGCGTCATCTTCGCGGACGACGACATCCTGAACTCGTTCGTCGTCATGCTCGGGCAGCGCTGCGGAAAGCAGATCTCCGTGGCGAATCCGATCCTGGACGGCACCTCCGTGGAAGGCCACCGCGTCCAGGCGACGTACAGCCATGAGGTGACGACCCGCGGCTCGTCCTTCACAATCCGTCGATACAAGGAGAAGCCTTTCACGCCTGTTGAGCTCGTGAAGTTCAAGACGGCGAGCTCCGAGATGGTCGCCTACATCTGGATCGCGGTCGAGAACGGGAAGTCGATGATGGTGTGCGGCGGGACCGCGTCCGGCAAGACCGCGACGCTGAACAGCGCGGCCTTGTTCATCCGCCCCGGCGCGAAGATCGTCTCCATCGAAGACACCCGAGAGATCAACCTGCCCCACGAAAACTGGATCCCGGGGACGATCCGGTCCGGCGTAGGGGAACGGGGCCCCGACGGGAAGGCGGGCGGCGAGATCGACATGTACGACCTCGTGCGCGCGGCGCTTCGCCAGCGCCCGAACTACATCCTCGTCGGAGAGGTCCGAGGCAAGGAGACGTACACGATGTTCCAGGCCATGGCGACGGGGCACCCGACGATGTCCACCATGCACGCGGACTCCGTGAAGAGCATGGTGAACCGGTTGGAGAACCCGCCGATCAACACGCCGAGGATCCTCCTGACGGCCCTCAATTTCGTGGTCATCCAGACGCACGCGCGAATCGGGGATTCGATCGTGAGGCGCATCAAGCAGATCGTTGAACTCGTAGGCTTCGAGCCGGAAACGAACGAGCTGATCACGAACACCGTGTACGAGTGGGACCCGGCCACGGACACGTTCGTGTTCAAGGGACACTCCTTCCTCTTCGACGAGATCATGGAAATGAAGAACATGACCCACGAGGAGATGGAGCGGGAGTTCCAGTGCCGGGTCGACATCATGAACTACATGGCGGAAAAGGGAATGGTCGACCACCGAGAGATCTCGAAGATCGTCGTGTCGTACTACCAGTACCCCGAGGAGACGGGAAAGCGCGTCCGTGAGGAGATGGGATGGGCGGAACGTGTGGAGGCGAAACCCGTCGAGGCGGGAGGTGCCCAGGTTGGGTAGCTCTGCCTTCGAGAAACTCGAGACCCGCGGCACGCTCACTCGGACGAAACGGTTCCGTCCCGGGGAGGAGAAGGAGAAGGGTCACCACCTCGTGAAGCTCCCGAAGGGCGCGAGGCCCGTCAACGTCGGCCTGTCTCCGAAGGAGCAACTCGCGTGGCGCACGTTCGGCGCCTTCGTCCAGGCGCGTCGTCACGAGGACCAGGAACTCGAGGAGAACCTGCTCAAGGCGCACATCCGGCTACGCCCGGAGGAGTACCTCGCGGTCGCCTGGATGAACACGACGGTCGCGGCGATCGGGTCCGTGATCGGGGCCCTGGCCCTCACCCTGTTCCTCGCGATCCTCAGCATGCCGATCCTGACCCTGGTCACGATCTTCGGCCTCGTCGCGGCCCTGCCGATCTTCTTCTCATACATGGTCTTCTTCGGACTGCCGGTCGGCTTCAAGGGGAAGCCCGCCAGCCTCGCGAAGAAGCGCGGGAGAGCAATCAACAAGCGCATCTCCGGCGCGATGTCGTTCGTCTCCGCGATGGCGTCCGCGGACGTGCCCGTGGACGTGATCTTCAAGGAGCTTTCGAAGCAGACCGTGTACGGGGAGGTCGCGAAGGAAGCCCTATGGATCACCCGGGACACAGAGCTTCTCGGTGTGGACATCCTGACGGCGCTCCGCCGGGCAGCGCAGCGATCCCCTTCCTCGAAGCTCCAGGACTTCCTCCAGGGCGTCGTGACGACGTCCACGAGCGGCGGCCAGCTCAAGCCATACTTCCTGCTGAAAGCGGAGCAGTTCGAGAAGGAGGACCGGCTCGAGATGCGGAAGAAGATGGAGACGCTCGGGCTGCTCGCGGAATCCTTCGTGACGGTCGTCGTCGCGTTTCCCCTGTTCCTTGTCGTGATCATGGCGATCATGGCCCTCATCAGCAAGACGGGCTCGTCCTTCGTGCTGACCCTCTTGTACGTCGTCGTGGCGCTCATGATCCCGCTCAGCCAGTTCGGCTTCATCTTCGTGATCTGGAACATGGAACAGGAGGGCTGAGATGGTCCGAGAGGAGCTCGAGAAAGCCCGCGTGCGGCTCTACGAGAAGTCGGACCGGCGGCAGTCCCTCCTGGCCGTGAGCTCGATCCTGTTCGCGGGACTCATGTTCATCGCGATCCTCAACCTGATCGGGTCCATCTCCCTGGGGTTCCGCGCGGACCAGCGTCCCCTGGACCTGTTCCTGAACTGGCTCGTGCTCGCGATCCTGGCGTTCATCGGACCGTACGGGTTCTACCTGGCAAAGAAGAACCGGGAGGTCAAACAGATCGAGCGGCGGCTGCCGGACTTCCTGCGCGACGTCGCGGAGGCCGGGCGGTTCGGGATGACCCTCGCGGATGCGATTGTCGTCTCAGCAAGCGGACGCTACGGCAAGCTGACCCCAGAAATCAAGAAGATGGCGGCCCAGATCAGCTGGGGGGTCCCCGCGACGGAGGCCCTGCGCCTCTTCGCGCAACGGGTCAAGACGCCGAAGGTCCAGCGGGTCGTCGCGATCATCGTGAAATCCTCCGACGCGGGCGGAGACGTCGCCGACGTCCTGACGATGGTTTCCCACGACACGAAGGAGGGCCAGCTCACGGAGGACGAGCGCCAAATCGCGATGTCGACGTACATCGCGGTCATCTACATCTCGTTCTTCGTGTTCCTCGTTACGATCTGGATCCTGAACGTGACGTTCCTCCCGAAGATGCTCGAGGCGAGCGGCGCCCTCTCGGGTGCGGAGGGCGCTGTCTCGAGCCCCCTCGCGGAGAACCTGCCGGAGGTCGTGTACAACATCCGAATCGCGTTCTTCATCGCGACGATCGTCCACGCCCTCGGGGACGGCATCCTGGCGGGCGTGCTCGACAACGGCAAGATCCCGACGGGCCTTCGGCACAGCTTCATCATGCTGATCGTCGCCCTGTTCAGCTTCCAGGTCATCTGAGGTGAACTCCGTGGCCCAATCGATCGACCGAAAGATTCCCGAGGACCTCGAGGAGATCGACCGCCAGCAGGCGGAGGTCTCCGCCCGCGTCGCGAAGCTCGACCGGGAGCGCGCGCAGGCGAAGCAAATGCTCGACCGGCTCGAGGAGAAGAAGAAGCGCGCGATCTTCGCGGCCCTCGACTCGATCAAGCGCCGGTACTTCCGCCGCCTCCTCGGAGGGAAGGGCGTCAAGGTGAAAGCCCCTCGGCTGACCTCCGTGGAGGAGTCCACCCTCGGAAAGATCACGACGATCCCCAAGATCGTCCAGAAGAACATGAACGAGATCGAGATCCAGCCGGTCCTGCGGAACTACTCGTACGTCCGGATCCTCTACGACACCCTCGCGAACGAGTACTTCTACGAGACGATCGAGCCGAAGCTCCTCGAGGAAGAGGAGGAACTCCTCGGAGTCCTCAAAGAGATCCTCGTGGAAAACCTCGAGCTCCTCGAGGAGGAAGGGAACCAATCGCGGGAGAACTACCTCCGGCGGATCGTGGACGGCCTGATACGGGAGCTCGGCGTGGAGCTCCACCCCGTCTCGAAGGAGCGGATCCTCTACTACATCTATCGGGACTTCAACCGGTACGGACCAATCGACGCGGTCATGATCGACACCCAGGTCGAGGACATCTCGTGCGACGGGGTCCGGGTGCCCTTCTACATCTACCACCGGAAATACGGCTCGATCCCGTCGAACCTCAAGTTCGACACCGCGGAGGAGCTCGACACCTTCGTCGTCTGGCTCGCGCAGAAGTGCGGCAAGCATCTCTCCGTAGCCCAGCCCATGCTCGACGCGACGATCCCGGACGGCTCGCGGCTCCAGGCGACCCTCGGGATGCACGTGACGAAGCGAGGGTCCTCGTTCACGATCCGGCGGTTCCGGGAGAACCCCTTCACGCCCCTGGACCTGACCCGCTTCAAGACGATGTCCCCCGAGATGATGACGTACCTGTGGCTTGCGATCGAGAATGGGCAGTCGATGCTCATCTGCGGCGGCACAGCGTCCGGGAAGACGACGACCCTGAACGCGATCCTCCTGTTCATCCCGCCCCAGATGAAGATCGTGTCTATCGAGGACACGCGCGAGCTGAACCTTCCCCACGAGAACTGGGTGCCCCTCCTCACCCGCGGGGGCTTCGGCGGGAAGTCCGCCGTCACGGGCAAGGCCGCCGGGGAGATCGACATGTTCGACCTGCTCATCGCGGCCCTGAGGCAGCGCCCACAGTACATGATGGTCGGTGAGGTCCGAGGGCCCGAGGCCTTCGTCGTCTTCCAGGCGATGGCGACCGGCAAGTCCGCGTACACGACCTTCCACGCGGACGACGTCCAGTCGATGGTCCACCGCCTCGAGAACGATCCGATCAACCTGCCCCGCGCGCTCGTCGCAGCGCTCGACATCGTCCTCCTCCAGGCGCAGGTTAAGGTGGGCACGGACATGACCCGTCGGGTCAAGGCGCTCATCGAGATCGTCGGAACGGACCCGGAGTCGAACGAACTGATCACGAACTCCGCGTACACATGGAACCCGGCGGACGACACGTTCAACTACTCCGGGCATTCGTACGTGTACGAGAAGATCTCCCTCGCGCGAAACTGGAACCAGAGGCGGATGGAGCAAGAGGTCAAGCGTCGCCTCGACCTGTTCGAGTACATGAAGCGAACGGGGACCCAGAACTACCGTGAGGTGGCGAAGATCGTCTCCTCGTACTACAAGGACCCCGAGCGGATGATCAAGATTGTCCGCGAGACCCTCCAGGCGCAGGGGATCGTTGTCGGGACGTAATCCGCCTTAGTCGTTCTTTCTGGACGCTCGCCCCGCGAGGAGCCCGAAGGCCCCCGACATCGCAAGGGATCCGGCCAGGATTGTGAACAGGAGTCCGGCCTGGGAACTCTGAAGCAGGATGCCGGCGAGCGCCGCCCCCACGGACCCGAGGCCGAAGACGCTCAGGAACGTCAGGCCGAACGCGAGGCCCCGGCGGCCGGGAGGCACGGCGGACGCGACCAGCGTGTTCTGGAGAGGCTCGAGCGAGAAGATGAGGAGTCCGAAGCCCCAAGCGACAGAGGGGAATCCAACGAAGACCGGGAAGGCAAGGGTGAGCAGGAGGGACGCTGCGAGGAGGCTCAGGATGAGAAGGACCCGCTCCGGGCGCGCCCGATCTGCGAGGTGCCCCGATGCGAGTTGCCCGACGGCCCCGAGGGCGAGCAAGACCACATAGGACTCCATGCCTACGAACCGCGGGAGGAACGTGAGACTTCCCCAGTAGGCGATCCCCGCGCACACGTAGACCAGCAGCACGAGGGGAAGGGATCCGGCCAGGACGGCCCGCAAGGACCGGAGGAGCGGCTCCCGAGTCCGAGCCGGGATCGGGTCGCGAAGCCCGCTCAGGACGAGCACGGCCAGACCGGCGGCGGCGGGGACCATGAGGACGGCGGCGGCGGACCGCCACGGCCACCCGAGCCCCAGAAGCCCCCCGACGGCCGCAGGCCCGAGGGCGATCCCCAGGCTCCCACCGACCCCGTGCCAGCCCATCCCGCGACCCTGCTTCCGGACGCCCCGTGAAATCAGGGAAAGGCCGGTCGGATGGTAGATCCCGGAGAACAGGCCGAGGACCGCGAGGGACCCCGCGACGGACGCGAGCCCGGGGCTCAGGGAGAGGGCCGCGAGCCCTCCGAGGATCCCGGATACGCACAGGGCGAGGAGGCGAGGAGCCGGGTAGCGGTCCGCAAGGAACCCGAACGGGACGCTGCCGACCCCGAAGGCGACGTACGCGGTCGACGCGAGGAGGCCGAGGGTCACGTCGTCCGCACCGAACTCGGTCCGCCAGGCCCGTTCCAGGAACACGGGGACGGACAGGATGTTCGCGTGGACGACGCCGTGGAGAAGGGCCGTGAGGGAGACGATGCGACGCTCCTCTGCGAGCACTCGGCGCGGGAACGCGCCGCGCGGATAAGCGGATTCCGTCACGTCACGCGAGAAGCAGGGCCCGCGCGGCCGGAGACGAGAGGACGAGGGTGATCACGAGAAAGCGGACGAGGTCCCAGAGGCCGCGAACAACCATCGAACGAGGATGCGGGGCGGGAGCCATACCCCTTCCGGAATCGTTCGGATTCCGCCGAATGGGCGGATTCAGCCGTTCGCCGTCGCGCGCACCCGGGACCCTTTCGCGCGGAGAGCCCGGAAGGCCTGGGTGAGTTCCCGCCGCTCGAACTCCCCGAGGCGGGGATCGTTCATGTAGTCCTCGTAGAGAGGCGTGATGTCTCCCTCCCCGAGGGACGTGATCGACATATGGAGGACGTAGCCCGAGAGGAGGTGGAGGGTGTCCCCGTCCTTCGGGCCGGTGCCGTGGCTGCCCCCTTTCGACTTCCGCCAGCCGAGCCTCATCTGTCCTTCGCCATCCCGGAAAGCCGCCACGCGGGTATGTAACGGTTCTCGCTCCGTTATCCTTGTGCGAAATTATGGATCTGACGGGCCGATGGGTCTCCACCCGATCGAGCGGGAGGGGAGGACAGGAGCTACACCTCCTCGTCCTTGGTCTCGTTCGTCTTGCCGTCCGTCGACTCGGACGCCTGACCGGGCTGGTCCGACGGGCGCCGAATGATCTTCTTCTGGACCATTGAGGAGACTCCCGTCAAGGGTTTCCGGATCACGCGCTTCGGCGTCGAGTCCGTCCCGCCGGGCGGGGTCTGTCCCGTTGCCTGGCCCCGGGAGGGCTCGCTCGACGGGGGCTGCTGACCCGACGGGGTGGCGGGCTTCCGGGAGGCAGGCGTCGCGCCGGGCGCGCCGCCACCTCCGCCGGACATGGGCGGGCGGGCGTCCTTCATCAGGGATCCGCACTTGTGGCAGACCGTCGCGGTGACGGAGTTGAGGGTGCCGCAGACGGGACACGGCTTCGAGCCCATCTTCCGCATCTCCTCTTCCTCCCGGAGCCAGTCCTCG
>DATEUA010000167.1:0-8518 GCA_035283405.1 Thermoplasmata archaeon
TCTGAGCGACGAGGAGGATTTCCTGTTCCCGCCGCCGATAGGTGTACAGCGAAGTTTCCTCGTGTCCCACGAGGAGGTGCTCACGCTGCCCAAGTTTCTCGGCAAGCCCGTGCTACGGGTCGACTTCAAGTATGCTGTGAACCCCCATCTGGCCCTTGCCCTCCGATCCCTCGAGAAGATGGGCTTCCTCCAGGCCAACCGTACGGTCCGGCTGGGCAATCGAAGAGTCCCGTTCCGGGAAGCCTTGGGAGCGGCGCTCCCGGATCCGCTCGAATTGAAACGGCTTTATCGCCGCCTCGAGGGGACGAAATGCGTGAGCGTTGACGTGGAAGGCACGAAAGGAGGCGCGCGTGTCGTGCAGCACGCTCACATTGCAATGGATCACGAGGAGGTGACCCGGCGCGCGCGTACGACCGCGGTATATTACCTCACGGGAGCCGCTGCCTCGATCGGGGTGATCCTTCTCGGCAAGCACGCGGTTCCGGGTCCTGGTGTGTATCCACCCGAGGCGCTGGATCCGGATTTGGTGTTGTCGGAATGGCGCGGCCGGAATCTGCCCTTCTCGAAATCGGAACGCGTCCTCGCTTCGTAGGCGCCTAGGGGAATTTTCCCCTGGCTTCCTCGGTGTTCGTCACGCGACCGCGCGCTATCGAACAACGCCCGGAGCCTCCGGTGCGACACGAACCAGTGGTAGTTCTGTTGTAATTTGCGCCGGTTTGGAGAAAGTTGTAAGGAAGGGATTGTGGAGACTCTGGCGAACCGCTAGTCCCCCACGATGGAATGACGGGGGGGTTGAGCAGAATGGAGTCGAATTGGGCCAAAGCGAATTTGTACGTTCGCCGAGCTAACGACCTCGCGGCCTCGACGCGCCGGGACCTTCCGGCTTCAGGTAGTTTTCGGCGGCGGAGGCAGAACATGATTCAGGAGGAGCGGGGATGATAGAACGGATGTCGGCCACGAACGACGGATACCTCAATTTGACTCGAGCAGACCAGAACTTCTCCCGGCGGACTTTCATGAAGGGCGTGCTGTCCGCCGCCGCCGCGGTCGGTACTGCTGCCGCGCTGTCCCGATTCGGGATCTCGCCGTGGATGAGCGCCCGCGCGGTGAGCGCGAATAGCGTCGTCGTCATTGGAGGCGGGATCGCGGGGATGCGGGCCGCGTGGGAACTCAAGAAGAAAGGGAAGCAAGTCACGGTCTTGGAGTTCGACGATCGGATCGGAGGCCGGATCGAGACCCGGTTCTGGCCCAACGGCAAGCACTCGGAAGACGGGATGGAGGAGTACAACGGCAGCGACACGTTCCTCTGGGACTTCATCAAGTCGCTGCACATCCCGACCGACCAGCTCGCGGCGAAGGATGCGTACTTCTTCCGCGGCAAGTATTCGGACCACGCGTCGGGAGCGGGCGGCTTCACGCAGATGGTCGCCGAGCTGCTGACGCCCGATGAGCAGGCGTTCTACTATGCGGTCGCCACAGAGATTACGAACACCGCAAAGGCGAACAACAACCTCGACCCGCCGATCACGAATCCGATCTACGCCCAGTTCGACACGCCAGACTTCGACACGTGGATCGCGACGCGGCCATATGGCCCCGAGGCGGGGAAGCCAGGGGCCCGGGCCTTCATGGACATGAACATCTTCACGGAGACGAACGCCCACAACTTCGAGACCAACGTATTCGAAGGCCTGTCGATGTACGACATGTACTACAACGACTCGTGGTTCTTCGCCCACGACGGGAACATCGACCTGATCAACACCCTGGCGGCCCAGCTCCCGGCGGGGTCGATCATCACGAACGCCCACGTGGAGGAGGTCAAGCACGTGGCCGGCGGCAAGGTGCGGGTCACGTACCACGACTCGTTCACCGGTGAGGCGACGGGGGAGGAGCACGATTGCCTCAACACCCACACGAAAGGCCCCACCAAGACGATCCAAGCGGATGCCGCGATCATCACGGCGCCGGCCTTCTGCGTGACGGGGAAGACGCCTGGCCAGCACATGGTGCCGGAGATGTCCACGGCGAAGACGAGCGCCCTGAACCAGGTGCCGTACTCGAACTACCTCTTCCCGGCGTACGAATTCCCGGAGGCGTACCACCACACGAAGCAGAACCTCTCGACATGGTCCGTGAACACGGACACGCTGCTGAACTACATCATCTGCCAGTGGCACAACCAAGAGTCCCAGCAGTCCATGAAACGGGAGGGTTTCCTCCTGTGTTACATCGGGGCGGAGAAGGCGGACCAGGAAGGCCTGAAGACCGACGCGCAGGTCCTGCAGGACGGCCTGGACGTCATGAATCAGTTTTGGCCCACCGTGCGGAGCCTTCCCTGGCAGATCAAATCGTCCTTTGTGCTGCGCCACCTAGACATGCACTATCCGTTCATGAACCCCGGCTACATCCAAAACATCGCGCCGAAGCTGTGGGAGCCCGTCGGGGAACGGATCTTCTTCGCGGGCGACTACCTGAACGGCGAGGGAGACGCGAACGGCGCAAGCCAGAGCGGGGTAGCCGCGGCCTCGAACATCACGTAGATCGCGGAGGAGCTGGCGCGGATGGTCCGACCCCGTCAGCGCCCTTCCTCTCCCGGCTCCGTCGTCAAGGTTGCCACGGGATCGTCCGTCCTCCGCGGGAACGTCCGAGCCGCCGCGGACCTGTCCAAGACCCTCCGATCGACTCTGGGTCCTCTCGGCATGGAAAAGATGATCGTGTCGAAGCGGACCCGGAGGGCGATCGTCACGGACGACGGCGCGCTCATCCTGCGGGCCGCGAACATTCGGCACGCCGCGGCGAAAATAGTCGCGGGACTCGGAGATGCCCAAGCCTCGGAATGCGGGGACGGCGTCGCCGCCTCCGTACTCCTCGTCGGGGCGCTCCTCCGGCGGGCGGAGGAGCTCGTTTCCCGAGGGGTCTCCGCGACCTCCGTCGCGGACGGATATCGGATCGCCTCGGATCTCGTTGACCGATGGATCCGGGTGGTGAGCAAGCCCCTTTCCTTCGAGCGCGGCGAAGTGAAGGGCGTCATCCGCACGGCGATGGCCGGCAAGGTGCCATCCGCCTGGGTAACGCCGTTTGTGGAGGCGATTCTCTCTGCCGCACGCCAGGTCGCCCGCCGGGATGATGGTAAGCTATCCTTCAGTCCCGCAGACATCCTCCTCGATGTCCAGCCTGATCCGAGCCTCGATCCGGTCCAAGTCTTGTCCGGCATCCTCGTCCGATCGATCCGCGCCCATCGTGACATGCCACCCCGCGTCGAGCGGGCCCGGGTCATGCTCCTCCAGGGCCTCTTGGACGTGCCGAGGCCGAGGATCAAGGCGGAGCTCGTCCTGACGTCTCCCGCACAGCTCCAGGCCGTCCTGGACCGTCGAGCCGGACAGCTCGAGGGCCTGGCTGAGGATCTGTGCGACATCGACGTCAACGTGATTGCGTGCGATGGCTGGGCGCCCGTGGAGCTCGGTTCTCTCTTGGCAAGGCGGGACATTGTGCTCCTCCCGAAGGTGGACCGGCCGACTCTCCGTCGTCTCGCGAAGGCGACTGGCGGACGGGTCGTGAGCCAGTGTGTCGGTGCTACGCGCGAGGACCTCGGCCACGCGGGACTCGTAGAGGAATGTCGGATCGGTCGCGGCAAGGGCACTCGCTTCGCGGATTGCCGGGATTCGACGGTCGTGACCCTCCTCTTGGGCCGCCATCTTCCGTCCAGCCTCCCAGTCCTCGACCGCGCGGTCCACAATGCCCTCTGGACTTTGAAGGCGGCCCTCGATGCCGGAGCCGTTCCAGGCGGCGGAGCGACGGAGACGTCACTGGCCCGCCGGCTTCGCCGCCACGCGCCGAACGTGGAGGGAAGGGAGCAGCTCGCGGTCGCTGCATTCGCGGACGCCCTCGAAGACATCCCTCGGGCCCTCGGGGAGGGGATTGGGGCGGACGCCCTCGACCTCCTTGCGCGGATTAGGGCCGCGCATTCGAAGAGCCGGGACGGAGGCGCTCAGGGCCTCGATGTGATGCGGCGTCGGATCGGGTCGATGCGCCGGATCGGCATCCTCGACGCGCGCAGCACGAAGGCTGCCCTGATTCGCCGGGCCGCGCAGACGGCGATTCAGATCCTCCTGGTCGATGGTGCGATCCCGGCGAGGCGCCGCATCCGCGAAATGAAGGACCGAACCGTTCTCACGCCGTATCCGCAATGGATGCGGACGGACGAGGATGTCCGGGCGATGGCGGAGCACGAGGTCGAGATGCCGACCTTCCGGAACATGCGGTCTCGCATCCCCCAGGTGAAGCTGGAGGACATCACGGCAAGCCAGTAGGCCGCGCAGCCCCCCGGGTCCGTATCTCCCCTTCGCATCAGCAGGGTCCGTTATTCGGGCTACCGGAGGATGATGCGGACGATCATCTCGTCCTGGAGCCCGAGTCCGGGATCCAGGGTGCGCTCCGTTCCATCCACGACCATGATGATCCCCTCCCCGGGACCCGCCGTCGCGTCCAACAGACGGTCCGGCCCGAGAGGTTGGCCCCAAATCGCAAAGAACTCGCGCAGCATGTAGTCGCGTACGATACTCGACTCAATGTGGATTCGTCCCGAAGCCGTATGCGTATGAAGGGGAGCGATCCCAGGGATACCATACGAATCAAGGCTGTGGTCATTCCACAGGTCGACAGCGATGCCGATCCGAGCGGGCACGAGGCGGCTCTCCCCGCGGACCGTAATCGTCAGGTTGACGTGCGAGTGGAGGGCCAAGGGTGGAAGGTCCTCGAGGGTCTCTTCGTTCCCCGGAGGATTTGACAGCGGGAGCGGGACGATACTCACGGTGACATAGATCGCGACGAGGAGAATCCCGGCCGCGACATAGCGCAACCAATTGGCGTTCCTCGCGGGAGGCGGACTGGCGGGCACCCAGGGTCCCTCTTCGTCAACGATATGATCTCCCACGATCCCACTCCCGGGCGGTGAACCCGCGCGTTCACGGGGTGAGCCGCCCCATCGCAAGCAGGAGCATAACGGTTTCTTCGCATGGCCGGAGGGTTGCGAGAATGGATGGGTCCGTCCGGATTTGAACCGGAGTCGCCAGCACCCCAAGCTGGTAGGATTTCTTGTGGATGGGATGGCCACGGAGGGCCCCCGGCATCCAAACCAAGCTACCCCACGGACCCGCGGACCGGTCGAACGGCGGGGAGGCTAAAAACGTTCGCGGTGCGACGCGCTCAGCGGAACGGCAGGACCTCGTCGATCAGCTCCACGTTCGCGAGGATCATCCGACGGCAGCAGTACCGGGTCAGTCCGACGTCGTCCAGCACCGCGGACGGGGGCTCTCCGGCCCGGGTCCGGTTCACGAACGTCTCCAACGAGCTCGCGACGACCTTTCCGCAGGTGAAGCATCGGACGGGGATGATCATCAGATCACCGATACGACTTCTGACGTTTCTTCCGGGCGCCTCGACCAAGCGGGTTCTTCGGCAGCTTCCTTCGCGTGTCGGGCACGATGAGGGTGCGGTCGTACTCGCGGAAGAGGGACTCGAGTTCCTCGTCGTTCAGGTAACCCACGAGGCCGCGGGCGATCGCGGTGCGCGTCGCGTCTGCCTGCCCCATGATTCCACCGCCCCGCACGTTGACCTCGATGTCGACGGTCTCCGCCTTCTTCCCCGCGAGTTTGAGAGGTTCGAGGATCTTCATCCGGGCGAGTTCGAACGGATATATCTCCACCGGGACGCTGTTGATCCGGATCGCACCCCGGCCCTTCCGGACCGTAGCCCTCGCCACGGCTGTCTTGCGTTTTCCACTCGCCACGAAGACCTTCATGGGATCATCTAGAACTTCGACCCGAGGTTCCGGGACACTTCGCCGAGGCTCAGCGTCGGGCCCTGCGGAAGCCGCTTCGCGACCTCGATGATCTCGAGGACCTGGCCCTTGTACGCCTCGGGGAGGTCCATGTACACTCGGAGCCGCTTCAGAGCCTCCCGGCCGCGCGGCTTCTGGTAGGGGAGCATACGGGAGATCGTCCGCCGCAGGATCAGGTCCGGACGACGCGGATAGAAGGGGCCGATCCCTCGCATCCGGCTCGTGACGGAGCCGCGCCGACGTTTCGCCGTGTATTCCGTGAGGATCGTGCTCCGTCGGCCCGTGAGGATCGCCTTCTCCGCGTGGACGACGACGATATCCTCCCCGTTCAGGAGCCGCTTCGCCACGACGCTCGCGAAGCGCCCGACCACGTGGCCCGTCGCGTCGATGACCGTCATCCTCATCCCATGATCCGGACGCCGCGCCCCGTCGGGTTCTGCACGGCGAGTTCCAGCAGGCTGAGGGCCTTCCCTCCCGCCGCCGCGACCTTCTTCCGGGCCGCCTCGGACGCTCGGAACGCGGCCACGGTCACCGGCACCCGAATCTCGCCGCTCGCGAGGAGGACGCCCGGTACGACGACCTGCTCTCCCTTCGACGCGTACCGTGCGAGGCGGGAGAGGTTCACCTCAGACCAGTTCCGCCGGGAACGCTCGAGCCGGTCAGCGACGTCCCGCCACACCGCGACCTGGTTCTCCCGGGAGAGGTCCCTCAACTCCTGGACGACCCGGCGGAGCCGAGGGTTCGTCTTGAAGGGCGTGGGCATGGAGAAGAACCTCGGAAGGGGGCTCAACCGGGTGCCTGCTATAAACATTTGCAGGGTTAGCAACGTCAGGTCATTTCCGATTGCGGGCCCGGGACCGCTGGGTTCCCTGGAAGGGACCGGGGAGGACCGCTCGGACCGCGAGTGCCTTCGTTCGTCGACACGGCAGTGTCCGGGCATCCCGCTCTGTCCCGTGGCGCACAAAGCTTTAATATCAGGGCCTACAGAATAATATTGGCCTCCGACGTCCCGGGCGCGTGACCCCATGATCCGTTTTGGTCCATCAGGGATTCCCCTATCCTGCAAGGGCCGGACGCTCCGGGACGGCATCGAGGACGTTCACAATCTCGGGCTCTCCGCCATGGAGGTCCAGCTCGTGCGGGTGAACCTGAACGAGCGGTACGCGACGGACGAGGACATCGGTCGGACGATCCGAGAGATCCCCGGCGAGCTCGTCGTCCAGATCGGGCGGAAGGAGGATCGGAAGGAGGTGCTCCTCTCCGGCCTCAACGAGAGGGTGGAGAAGGGCGACGTCCTGCACAGCCTGGCGGCGGGGATCTGCGACGACTACCTCGAGCTGACGGCCCTCGGCGACCTCGCGAAGGAGCTCGACATCGAGATGTCCCTCCACACTCCCTACTACATGGACCTCGCGGACTCCGACGGACTCGCGCAGAAGAGCATGGACAGCGTCCGGTGGGGCGGGATGCTCGCGGACGCGATGGACGCGTCCGTCGTCGTGACACACCTCGGGATGTTCGGAGAGCTTGAGTCGAAGGAGGCTCTCGCGCGGATCGCGAAAAGCCTGCGCTCCTTGCGGGACGCATTCAAGAAGGCGAAGATCCGTCCGAAGATCGGGATCGAGGCGAGCGGTCGGCAGGAAGTCGTGGGGAGCCTCGACGAGATCCTCGCCCTCGCGAAGCAGGTCGCAGGAATCGTGCCCGTCCTGAACTTCGCGCACGTCCACGCACGCGGGTTCGGCTCCCTGCGGCAGCCCGGAGACTTCCAGGAGGTCCTCGCGAAGGTCCGGAAGTTCGTCCCGGGCCGGATCCATGCGCATTTCTCCGGGGTCGAGCACGCGGACGGGAACGAGCTCCGCTATACCCCCATCAAGAAAGGGGACCTCCGGTTCGAACCTCTCGCGGAGTGCATCCTGGACACGGACTACGACCTCACCCTCGTGTCGTCGTCCCCACTCCTCGAGCACGACGCGATGTACATGAAAGTAATCCTCGAACGGGTACTGGCGAAGCGGCTCATCCGCCCCTCGAAGCCGGAGACGCCCGAGAAACCGGAGAGGGAGGATCGGAGAAGGTGACCGCCGCCGGCCGGCCAATGATCGCGGCGGAGTCGACGACGTACCTCCTCGAGGCCCTCGGACGAATCCTGTCGGAGGATCGATCGAAGGAGATCGGGGACACGGTCGAGGTCGTCACGTCCGCGAAGAAGCTGTTCGTGTACGGCGTGGGCCGGAGCGGTCTCGCCGCGCGCGCGTTCGCCATGCGGATGGTCCAGCTCGGGCTCGAGTGTTTCTTCATCGGCGAGACGATCACGCCCGTCGTGAGCCCCGGAGACGCGGTCCTGATCGTGTCGAACACGGGATCGACAATGAGCGCGATTCAAGTCGCGAACATCGCCCGGCGCGTCGGGGCGAAGGTCGTCAGCGTGACGGGCCAGAAGTCGTCGAAGCTAGCCCATGCGAGCAATGTGGTCTTGTGCGTCCAGGAGGACCACGACGCGAATCGGAGCCGCCTCGCGCCGCTCGCGACGCTCTTCGAGGACGCGACGATGCTCCTCCTCGACGGGGTTGTCGCCCAGGTCATGGTGAATCTCGGCCAGACGGAAGCGGACATGCGCGGGCGTCACGCAATCATGGTATAGGGTCAGCGGGGTCCCTCGGGACGTGGCCTCCGGAG
>DATEUA010000168.1:0-38935 GCA_035283405.1 Thermoplasmata archaeon
CGGACCCGATGGACGTAGACGCCGCAGCCGATCTGCACGGACCCTCATCCTGTTATAGTTATTTAACTATAACACGCGGATGGGCGAATCGAGAGCGCGTGGCCTTATTCCGCGAGGCGCGATACCCGCTCCGATGGGCGACCGCGCGGTGGTCCTCCTCTCCGGAGGCATGGACTCGGCGACAGCCCTCGCGATCGCGAAGGCCGAGACGGGCGATGTGATTACGCTCACGATCGACTACGGGCAGCGACACCGCAAGGAGGTCGAGGCCGCGAAGGCCGTCGCAAAGCACTTCCGCGTACGGGACCACCGGGTCGTGAAGCTCGACCTCGCCTCCGTGGGCGGCTCCGCACTCACGGACCGACGCATCCGCGTGCCCGAGCAACGGAGCCTCGAGGACATCGGCCAGGGCATCCCACCGACGTACGTGCCCGCCCGGAACACGATCTTCCTCGCGTGCGCGCTGAGCCTCGCGGAGGCAACGGGGGCCCGGGCGATCTACATCGCCGCAAACTACCAGGACAGTAGCGGATACCCCGATTGCCGCCCCGAGTATTACACGGCGTTTCGGGAGGTCGCCCGGCTCGGCACGAAGCGCGGCGTGGAGGGCGACGTGATCGCGATCCGCACGCCCCTGATCGAAATGACGAAGGCGGACATCGTCCGGAAGGGCGAGGCGTTCGGCGTCCCGTGGAAGCTGACGTGGTCCTGCTACCAGGGACGTGAGAAGGCGTGTGGCGTCTGCGACTCGTGCCAGCTTCGCCTGAAGGGGTTCCGTGAGGCCGGGGTGAAGGATCCGATCCCCTATGCCAGCCGGCGCGAACACAAGTCCCTATCCTCTTAAGTCGGCCCGCGACATTCGAGAGCGTCCGATGTCCGACGGCGTGGCGAAGGTCGCACCCGGTGACGCCTTCCTCGTGAACGAGATCTACGTGAGCGTCCAGGGCGAATCGAGTCTGGTCGGCACGCCGACGATCTTTGTTCGGCTGTACGCCTGCAACCTCCGTTGCATCTGGTGCGATTCGATGCACGCGGTCGAGGGGGGAGAGTACCGCGAGGCCCGTGTGACGGACCTCGTCGCCGAGATTGGCCGCCTGGTCGGGCCCTCGGGCGGAGAGCGCCGCGGGATCTCCCACGTCTGCTGGACGGGTGGCGAACCGCTCCTCCAGTGGAGGTCCGTAGCCCGAGCGATCCAGGAACTGCCCTCCCGTTTCGTCCACACGATCGAGACGGACGGCGAGGTCGATCTGGCTCCGTTCGACGAGGCGCTCGCGGCGGAGCGGGCCCTGGGCCGCGTCCGCTACATCATGGACATCAAGTGCCCCGGATCCGGCATGAAGGCGAAGAAGGCGTTCGACAATCTGCGTCTCCTCCGACCCCACGATGAGGTGAAGTTCGTCGTCCTCGACCGTCGAGACTTCGACTTCGCGAAAGGAGTTGTGGGGACGAGCCGCCTGCCGGTCGACACGATCCTCTTTTCGCCCGCGACTCTGGCGCACCAGGCCCCCCAAGGCCTCGACCCCGCGATCCTCGCGGGCTGGATCCTCGACGAGCGCCTCGACGTTCGCCTCCAGCTGCAGGTGCACAAGTACATCTGGCCCGGGAAGGAACGGGGAGTCTGACCTTCACGCAATGAGGCCAACGAGGAAGGGGCCGATGAGGATCAGGGCCGTCAGGCGGAGAAGGTCCGATACCATCCCGACGCGGAACATGTCCCAGATCCAGGCGAGGACCCACAGGAGGGGGCCGACCAGGCCAACCGTCTCTTTCCGTGTCCCTCGGAATCCCAGCGCACGTGCCTCCGCCGCCTCACCTCGGGCGGGGCGCGGCAGGGGTCCCAGGCGCTAAATGTCTTCCTCCGGCGGGCGAGAAGACTTCATCTATCGCGCGCCTTTTGCTCTGCCCGTGCGCTACGAGGAAATAGACCACACGGCAGACGTGGGGATCCGGGCGTACGGGGGCACCCTGGACGAACTGTTCGCCGCGGCCGCGGCGGGGATGTTCAGCCTCATCACGGACCTCCGCCGTGTCAAGCCCGTTGGGGAGATCGAGCTGCGGGTCTCCGCCGACGATCCGGAAGGGCTCCTGGTCCGTTGGCTGTCCGAACTCCTCTTCCTGCACGAGACCCAGAGAGTCCTGCTCAAGGAGTTCGACGTGCACGTCCAGGGGACGACCCTCGAGGCTCGGGTGCGGGGGGAGACGATCGAGAAAGGGCGCCACGAGCTCAAGCTGAACGTCAAGGCGGTCACCTACCACCGGATCCGTCTCGACCCGACAGCGGGCGTCGCCGAGGTCATCTTCGACATCTAGGCGGTCCCATGATTCGAGGCGTGACGTTCGATTGGTGGCACACGATCGCCGAGACTCCCTGGCCGGACTACGACGTGCGGATGCGCCGCCTGCGCGTCGACGCGGCCCGCGACGCCCTCGCCTCGGGAGGGGTGCTCGTCGACGAGAGCGACCTGTACGCGGCATACGACCGGCTCACGGAACACCTCATCGAACGATGGAAGACGCATGGGGATCTCGCCGCGGAGAACCAGGTCGACGCGTTCCTCCGGTTCGCTGACATCCGCGCCGACTCCGAAGGGGTCGGGGCGAGGCTTCGAGAGGCCTTCGGGTCCGCGATCCTTGCACGGCCCCCAATCCTGTTCCCTCACGTGTCCGCGACCCTGGCCCGCCTGAAACGGGAAGGATACAAGGTCGGACTCGTGTCGAATACGGGCCGGACGTGGGGAAGGTTTCTTCGTCCGCTCCAGGACGAGCTGGGAATCGGGAGGCATTTCGACGTACGCGTGTTCTCCGACGAGGTCGGCGCGAGGAAACCACTGCGCGTTATCTTTGATGCGGCTCTCCGAGACCTCCGGCTTCCGCCGGAGCGCGTCGTTCACGTGGGCGACGACGCCGTGGCAGACATCGAGGGGGCAAAGGGCGCGGGGATGCGGGCGATCTGGTTCGATGCAGGGTTCTGGCCTCAGGGGCGCCCGGTGGATGCGGATGCGGAAATCCATGACCACGCGGACCTGTTCGAGGTGCTCGAGAGGTGGAAGCCATGAAGGTGACGGCCATCGCGCACCCGATCCAAGGACTGATCAAGTACCATGGACTCGCGGATCCAATTCTTCGACTCCCGTACCATGACTCGATCAGCGTCTGCACCGCGCCGCTCACGTCTCGAACCACGATCGAGTTCGGGGACTTCGCGCGCGACACGGCGGTCGTGGACGGCCGTCCCGCGACAGGCCATGACATGGAGCGCATCCTCGCGGTCGTGGACGCGGTGCGCTCCCGGGCCTCGAGCCGATCGCGGTTCCGCATGGCGAGCGTGAACGACTTCCCGTCGAACGTGGGACTCGGGGCGAGCGCATCCGGTTTCGCCGCCCTCGCCCTCGCCGCGTGTCGAGGCATGGCCCTCGACCTGAGCCTCGAGGAGGTGTCCCGAATCGCGCGCCGGGGCGCCGGGTCCGCGACGAGGGCGGTGACGGGTGGGTTCAGCAAGTGGAAGAAGGGCGTCTCCGACGAGGATTCGTACGCAACACAGCTCGCGGGAGAGAATCTCCGTATCGGGATGATCGTCGCGCTCGTCCCTGCGTTCAAGCAAACGGAAGACGCCCACCGCGAGGCGACCACGTCCCCCTTCTTCCACGCGCGGATCGCGGAGATGCCGCGCATGATCGCCGAGATGGAACTCGCGATCCGCTCGAGGGACGTCGGGAAGATCTGCGCCCTCGCGGAGAAAGATACTCTCATGCTCCATGGGATCACGATGACGGGCACGGGCGAGATGCTTCTCTGGAGGCCCGAGACCCTCCGCGTGATCATGGCGGTGCGGCGTCTTCGAGAAGAGGGACGACCCGCGTTCTTCTCAATCGACACAGGCGCGACGGTGTACGTGAACACCCTTCCCGACCTCACGGACGATGTGCAGAGGCGGATCGAGTCGCTCGGAATCGAGACGATTCCGTGCCACGTCGGCGGTCCCGCCCGCACGACGGAGGAGCATCTCTTCTGAGACGGGCAAAGTCTTTAGGATGGCCGCACCGTTCCCAGGCAAGCATGCGACTCGTCCTGTTCGGTCCGCCGGGCGCGGGGAAAGGGACCCAGGCGGTGAAGCTCTCCCACAAGCTCGGGGTGCCCCACGTATCGACGGGCGATATCCTGAGGCGGAACGTCGGCGAGGCGACGGACCTCGGCAAGGCGGCCCAAGGTCACATGGACAAAGGTCAGCTCGTGCCAGACGAGCTCGTCATCGCGATGACGGAACGCCGTCTCCGTCAGGCGGACGCGAAGCAAGGGTTCATCCTAGACGGGTTCCCGCGGACGGTCGCCCAGGCGGAGGCGTTGGCGAAGCTGACCCCTCTCGACGCGGTCGTGAACCTGTTCCTGGAGCCCGAGGAACTCATCAAGCGAAACACGGGCCGACGCGTGTGCCCGAAGTGCGAGGCCGTGTATCACGTCCTGATGAATCCGCCTCGGAAGCAGGGCCACTGCGACCGGTGCGGCTCGGCCCTCACGGTCCGACCCGACGATCGCGGGGAGGTCGTCCGAGCGCGGATCGAGACGCACGAGAGACAGACCGCCCCGCTGATCAAGTACTATCGGGATCGGGGGCTTCTCGTGGATGTCTACGCGAGCGGCCTGATCGACGAGATCTTCCAACGAATCCTCGAGGGTCTCCGCCTTTGACGCGCATCGCAGGCGTGGCTTCTTTATAGAAGGTCGCAATCGGGACGGGAAGCCCTCGTCGGCTAGTTTGGATAGGCTAGGAGGCTGCGGACCTCCAGACTGGGGTTCAAATCCCCACGGGGGCGTCCTTTCCTCACCCGCGCATCAGCCCGATTTCGCCGAGCTTCTCCGGGAGGTACCGGTCCGTCACATAATCGAGTCCGTACTTCGCCAAGGCCTGCTGCTCCGCTTTCTTGTTGATCTCGAGCATCGTTTGGATCTCGTGTCGCCAGAACTCGTCCGCGAACCGTGGGTCCGTCAACTCCGCGTGGAGCGCGCCGATGTCGCGCGGCGTGAGCGCGTCCGTCGGAAGCTCGTAGTTCAGGATATCGCTCGCGGTGATCCCGACGAACTCGGCCGTCGGCGTCGCAAGGTATTCGCTGATGTGGGCCGTCTTGATCGCGCCGAAGGCAATGGAGGCGTGGATCCGGAACGACCACGGATCTCCGTCGACGAACACCGCGCAAGGGAGCTTCATCTCCTCGTTGAGCCGCCGGACGAACCGACGCGTGGCCCGCGACGGCTGCCCTTTCAGGTGTACGAGGACGCAGTTCGCCTCTTCATCGAACCCGTTCTCCACGAGCCGATCGAACATGCCCCCCGTTTCGATCGCCAGGACGAACTTCGCGTCCGTCTCGAGGAATTTGATCTTCTCTTTTTCAACGTTGTACGGAATCGTGTATCCCGCGTCGCCGATGTCGTCTCGGCAGTTGATCCTCCGGCGCTCCCCGTTCCTCGTAACCTCCTCGATCGTCAGGTTCCCGATCACGCTCGCGCCGCTCTCCTCCGGCCGGAGCTTGAAATCCTCCCGAATCAACTGCGTGATGACTTCGAGATCCTCCGCGAGCAGGTTGGACTCATCCTGGGAGTGGAACTTCGCAATATCCCATCCCTCGGAAATGTAGTACATCTCTCGAAGGGTCGACGACTTGCTCTCGTTGATCATGTCCCGGATCAGGTCGAGCACGTACATCGTCCGGAGGAGCATCAGCGCGCCTTTGAGCTTCTTCGCGCTCCGGACGCCGAGGAGCTTGCCGTATTTCCACACGGCGTGCTTCGCGTCGAACCGGATGTTCGCCTTCGTGCGCAAAGGAATCTTCATGTGCGGGATCTGGCCGTTGTCGAGCTCTTCGTAGATTTCCTCGGCGATCGCATAGAGGGCTTGGACCGCCTTGCTCGAGTCTGCGGTCTCGCCACCCTTCTTCTTCCTAGTCATCCTCGAGAGCCTCCTCCGCCTCGTCGTAGTCGATCTCCCCTTCCTCGTCCGTCTCGCCCGCCTCGGGGACGGCCTCCTCGTCCTCGAACTCCGTGTAGTCCAGCTCCCAATCCCCAGGGAGCGGTTCTGCCCCGATCACGAGCGCCGGATTGATCCCGCTCACATACACCTCCGATTCGTCGTACTCCGCCTCATCGAGTCCCTCGATCTGGAACGTGGCCGCCGCCGTCTTGACGCTGTCGATGCGTTTGAGCTCCCAGGTCACCTTGCCGTCGTCGCGGACCTCCGTGGGCTTCGGCTCGATGGATTTCGCCTGAATCCCCCGGGGAAGGAGGACGTGGAGGTTGAGCTTCTTCCCCGCCGAGGTGAAGTTGTGCGCGGTGATCGTGACCGTGTGGCGTCTCTGCTCTTTGTCGTACGTGATCTGCTCGTCGATCCAGACGACGCCCATGATCTTCGTGGTCGTCGAATCGATATTCGGAACCTTCTTGCCGACGATCTTCGCGGATTTCTCTGCGATTCGGGGAAGGATGAGCTGAACAATCTCGAACTTCTCTCGGGTCTTCGCACGGCGCGCCTTCTTTGTGAGATGCGTCTTCAGCCGCCGGCCGCATTCCTTGAGGGCGAGGTCGAGCTCGACCAGGATGTCCTCGAGCGGTGCCACGGCTTCCTTGGCTTCGGACGAGAACGGGACCTTCGTCGAACACAAGTGGACGAGGACGATCGCGGGACCGTACGGGAGGCCTTGGCCCCCGCGCTGTTCGAGACCGTACCGCCGCCAGTCCACGCTCGCGACCGCCTGGGTCAGGGCACAACCTCCCGCCTGGTAGAGGAGCGGGACGCGGTTCGCGAACCGGAGGACCTCGACCGGCTGATCCGGCGGCAGCTCGCCTCCGAACACGATTCCCACCTCGACCTGGAACGGATTCCCGGCATGGACGGAAGGATCCCGCGTCAGCGGAGGCGCGTAGAACTCGGGCCGGAGGCTACCCAGGACGTTCTTGAGCCCCCTCTTGATCAGTCTCTCCCCGATCGGGCTGAGGCAGTCGGTGGGAGGCGCCATCAATTTGACCGATTGCATGGCCTCAAGGAGCGCCTTCGACTGTTCGAGGTTCAGATTCTTCGGCCGCATCTCGGGGTCGAGAGCCGCGGCATCGCAGATTTCCTTCGCCGCTCGCGACGACACGCGAGTGAATTCCTCCTCGAGAAAACCGGACAGCCTGTACGATTTCGTCTCCTTCATCATCTGCATCAAGGTGCCGAGCTCGATCCCGTGGGGATGTGGCGGGATCTCCTTCGTCTTCGGGGGCAGATCCTCCGTCGCCCGCTCGTACGCGGTCACGGCTCCGTCCGGCGCCGTGTACGTGATTCGCGCATGGGGATTCACGATTGCGGAGGCCTTCAGGTATTCCGGGATCGATTGCTTCCCTCCGACGTACCGACCTTTCACGGGAATCGCTACGCGGGTCCCGTGGGCCTTCTCCCAGATGACGAAATCCTCCTCGATGACGTTCGGACGGTTCCTCTTCGTGTCGAGGATCAGGTCGACTTGGTAGGCGACGTCATCCGCCGCCGTCTTCGACTTGATCTTGGTCGGCTTCCCCGTTGTGAGCTGGCCGTACATCACGGCACCGGAAATCCCGAGCCCCATCTGGCCACGTGACTGACGTCGCGCGAAGAAGCGAGAGCCGTAGAGGAGGCGTCCGAACACGTTCGGCACCTGCTTTTTCACGATTCCCGGACCGTTGTCCTCGACGATGACGAGGAACTCGTCTTTCTCGACCTTCGCCACCTCCACGAGGATGTCCGGTAGGATCTCGGCCTCCTCGCACGCATCCGCGGAATTCTCGAGGGCCTCCTTGACGACGGTGAGGAGGGCTTTCGTCGGAGAATCGTATCCGAGGATCTGCTTGTTCCTCTCGAAGAACTCGGAGACGCTGATCTCGCGTTGCTTCTTCGCGAGCTCTTCGGCTATTGCAATAGAGGTCATCACATCACGGGAAACGGGCCCATCCCGGGGGCCCGCATACCCGGCCTCCCGATATAAGACTGCCGGGCCGGAACACATCGAGTCCTTGTCCGGCTCGGACCTTCAAGGATTCGGGGAGAGATGGCCGAAAGTATCGAGCCGTTCAGTCTTCGAACGAGGCGCCACACTTCGGACAGGAGGCGGCATCTCCCGTCACGTCCGCACCGCAGTTCGTGCACGTGAACGCGGCCGCCTTTCCGGCTTTCTCCGGGTCGACGTGTGCGGCGGGCTCCTCGCGCCGCCGTCCGCGCTCGAGCATCCGCTCACGCGTCCGGCGCATCCGCCCGGAGTACCACCACATGAAGAGGATGAAGAAGTAGAACACCAGGGGAAGGATCAGGGCAGGGGAACCGAACACGAGGAAGAACACATACCACGTCGACGCAGAGGCGACCACGGGTCCGAGGAGCAGCGTGGTCGCGGTCCAGTTTCCCCCCAGGCTCTCGGCGTAGAACCACATGCCGTAGACGGCGTCGACGAGATCAACCTCGTACGTGAACCGAGCTCCGCTGATCGTGTCGTTGTCCGGATCGAGCGCCGGGGACATCGGGTACGACTCTTCCCGCTGCACGAGATTCTCGATGATCGTCAGGTTCAGCCACACGCTGAAATTGGCCGGGGACGAGTTGGTCGGAGTGATGAGGTCGACGGAGAAGTTGTATGCGCCGGGACCCGAGTGGAAGGGGACCACGGTCCCATTCTGGAGGGTCAACGCAGGGTCGAGCCCCGGGAAGCTCTCGATCTCAAACGGCTCGGCGGCCAGGACAATCTGCGCCCGGAACGCCGCCGCGAGGACCACGGCGATCGCGAAGATCACGAGGCCGTTGAGGAGGAATCGCCGCGCATTCCGCTCCCCGAACCAAAAGGGAACGACAAAGACCGTGAGGGACATGACGAGGAACGCAAGGCACACCGCGCTGCTGAAGAGGAAGACCGCGTACATCCAGCTGACGAAAATCCCGACGAGCGCCAGATACACGACGCGGAACCAAGGCGTCTTCGTGAACGCCTTGATCTGATCGCGGGAAACCACATTCGCGCGATGCGGGGACTTCCTAAATAGTTATGCCGCGGGCCGCGCACGACGACCACACCCAGGCCCAACTTTCTTATAGAGAGGTCGGAATAGCGCGGCTCTTCGCCCCGGTGTCCGCGTGAAACGAATCGTCCTTGCGATTGGAGGCAATGCGATCCTCCCCGCCGGAGAATCCGCAGAGGCATCGAGCCAGCATCGACGCATCGAGGCGACCTGCGCGAAGCTCGCGGAGCTCATTTCCCTCGGGCACGATCTCGTCCTGACGCACGGGAACGGGCCGCAGGTAGGCAACATCCTGCTCCAAAACGAGGAAGCGCGAGGTCTGGCTCCCGCAATGCCTCTCGACGTCTGCGTCGCGCAAAGCCAAGCGCAAATTGGGTACATGTTCGTCCAGGCCCTGAATAATGCCTTCGAAGCCCGCGGCCTGGCGAAGAGTGCCGTGTGCGTGATCACGCGGGTCGTCGTGGATCAAGAAGATCCCGCCTTTGACCACCCGACGAAACCCATCGGGCCGTACTATACGCGCGAGGACGAGCTCATCGTGAAGCGCGCGAAGGGCTGGCGCTTCGCCTACGATGTTCGGGGCGGCTACCGCCGGGTCGTCCCGTCTCCGCGTCCGTTGGAGATCGTCGAGACGGACTCGATCAAGGGACTGCTCGCCCGGGAGGACGGCACGGTCGTCATCGCGGCGGGGGGCGGCGGGATTCCCGTCGTCCGGGCGGACGGCCGACTCGTCGGCGTCGAGGCCGTCGTGGACAAGGACCTCGCGTCCGCTGTCCTCGCGCGGGAGATCGGGTCGAAGGACCTCGTCATCGTCACCGACGTCCCGCAGGTCGCACTGGACTTCGGGAAGCCGACCCAGCGATTCCTCGACCGAATGACGCGGAAGGAAGCTGCGGCCCACCTTGCGGCAGGCCAGTTCCCGCCCGGGAGCATGGGTCCCAAAATCGAAGCGGCCATCGAGTTCCTCGGATCCGGCGGAGAGCGCGTCGTGGTGTGTGACATCGATCACCTGACGAAGGCAATCGGCGGGAAGGCGGGTACGGGCATCGTGCGCTGACCTCGGAAGGTTCTTGACGGCGCGGACCCATCGCGTCCACGGGGGGGCCGTGGCGAAGGCGACGAAGCAGTGGTACGAGAAATTCTTCGGACCGGACTACCTCAGTCTGTACGTCCACGAGGAGACGCCCGCCGAAGTCGATGCGGTCGAGCGGATCTTGCGGGTGCGCAAAGGAGCCAGGATCCTCGACCTGGCCTGTGGGGCAGGACGCCATTCGGTCGAACTCGCGAGGCGCGGGTACTCGGTCACGGGGGTGGACCTCTCCGAGTCCATGCTGCGGCAGGCAAGGAAGGCCGCGACCGGCTTGGCTCGGAGACCGACGTTCGTCCGCGCGGACATGCGGCGTCTGCGATACGATGAGACGTTCGATGCGGCGATCAGCATGTTCACATCGTTCGGGTACTTCGAGAGCCCTAAGGAGGATGCCCGCGTCCTCGACGGGATCGCGCGCGCCCTGAAGCCCCGGGGGAAGTTCCTCATGGAGCGGTTCAACCGGGACCGCCTCGCTGCCGACCTTCCCCAGCAGGGGTGGCGCGTCCGCGGCGACGGGACCATCGTCCTTCAGGAGGATGCCTTCGATGCGCTCCGGGACCGGTACGAGACCCGCCAGCTGGTCATCGATCGAAAGGGCACGCGGGAGTATGCGGCCTCCGTGCGGGCGTACACCCTCGCGGAACTCAAAGGGATGCTCGATGCGCACGGTCTGTATCTCCATCGGGTTCTCGGGGGGTTCGACCTCTCGCCCTACACTCCGAGGAGCCGCCGAATGCTCCTGTACGCGGTGAAAGGAGTCTCGCCGGAGAGCATCCGGACGATGTGGTAGCCGGGGCGAC
Source organism: Thermoplasmata archaeon (assembly GCA_035283405.1). GTDB lineage: Archaea > Thermoplasmatota > Thermoplasmata > RBG-16-68-12 > RBG-16-68-12 > RBG-16-68-12. Next base: position 10,900 of record DATEUA010000168.1, read on the forward strand.
GCGCGAGAAGCTTTTTCCACGGCGGCCGTTGTCGACTCGGGAAGATGCCGCCCCTGGAGGATCAGATTCGGTCCATCGAGGACGAGATCCAGCGGACGCCTTACAACAAGGCGACCCAGCATCACATCGGAAAATTGAAGGCGAAGGTCGCTCGGCTCAAGGAGGAACTCGACGCGCGACGGTCAAAGTCCGGCGGCGCGGGACGGACGTACGCAGTCCGGAAGAGTGGGAACGCGACCGTCGGCCTTATCGGCTTCCCGAGCGTGGGGAAGTCGACCCTTCTCAACGCGATCACCGAGGCGCAGAGCGAGGTCGGGGAATACGACTTCACGACGCTCGACGTGATCCCCGGGGCTCTCGAGCACCGCGGCGCGAAAATCCAGATCCTCGACATGCCCGGGCTGATCCGCGGTGCGTCGAAGGGGCGAGGCCGGGGACGCGAGGTCCTCTCCGTCGCGCGGGGGTGCGACCTCGTACTCCTCATGGTCGACGTCTTCGAGACGAACGTGGGCGTGCTCGCCGAGGAACTGCGGTTGGGCGGCATCCGTCTCAACGAGAGACCCGCCGACATCGTCCTCGCGAAGACGACCCGCGGCGGCCTAACCGTGAACGCAACGGTGCCCCTCACGAAACTTGACGCGGAGACCGTCAAAGACATCTGCCGCGAGTGGGGCTACCTGAACGGGACCGTCGTCGTGCGCGACGATATCACGGAGGACGAACTCATAGACGTCCTCGCGGGGAATCGTGCGTACATCCCCGCGCGCGTGATCGTGAACAAGATCGACCTCGTCGGTCAGGACTACCTCGTGGCCGTGCGGGAGAGACTTTCCGCATGGCCCGTCCTCCCGATCTCTGCGATCCGGGGAATCGGCCTCGACCGGCTCAAGGACGAGATCTACGAGGCCCTGCGGTTCATGCGGGTGTACCTCAAGCCGCAGGGGAAGGAGGCGGACATGGCGGATCCGCTCATCGTGAAGGACGCGTCGACCGTCGGCATGGTGATCGACGCGATTCATCGGGAGTGGCGCCGACGGTTCCGGTACGCGAACGTCTGGGGCTCGAGCGCGATGTTCCCCGGGCAGCGGGTCGGCCTCGACCACGGCCTCACGGACGCGGATGTCCTGACGGTCGTGCTGCGGAAGGGCTAGCCCGTCGGCGGGCGCTAAAGGGTCATGTAGACGGACCGTGTGCGTCGGCCGATGCGCGCCTTCGTGACGGGCGGCACAGGCCTCGTGGGGAGTCACCTCGTCGAGGGGCTGATTGCGCACGGCTGGCAGGTCGCGGTCCTCACCCGGAGCGCCGAGAGGGCTCGGGCTCTCTTCGACGATCGGGCGTGGGTCGTGGAGGGGGATTTGACCCGACCGAACTTTCACGCGGAACTCGCCCGCACGGACGTGGTGTTTCACGCGGCAGGCTGGATCGAACTGGGGGTCCGAGACGGACGGAGGATGCTCGATGTGAACGTCACGGGGACCGCGAACCTCCTCTCCATCGCGCGAAAGGAGGGCGTGCCGAGGATCGTCTACACGGACACGGCGGGTGTCTTCGCACCGGCTCCGGTGGATCGCCCCGCGACGGAGGAGTCCCGGGCAGCCCCCGTGATCGATGATCCCTACGTCGTGACGAAGGTCCAGGCCCACAGCCTCGTCGCAGGGGAGATGCGCGCGGGCCTCCCCGTCACCGCGATCCTGCCCGGCGCGGTGTACGGGCCTCGGGACACGAACGACCTCGGACGAACGCTCGCCCGGCTCGTGCGAGGTCGGCTCGGGACCCTGCCGAAGGGATTCGGAGTGAACACCTGGACCCACGCGGCCGATGTCGCAGAGGCCGAGATCCTCGCAGCGACCGTGGGGAAGCCGGGCGCGATGTACGTTCTCGGAGACCGGGTGCTGAGCTTCTACGAATTCCTCGAGCGGGCGGCGAGGCTCGCCGGGGTTCCGCCTCCTCGTCGACGCGTACCCATGTGGACCGCACGATTCGTCGCGCGGCTCTCCGAGGCGAAAGGGAGGCTTCTGGGGCGATCCCCTCGTCTTCCCCTCGCGGCCCTCGACCTTGCCGCGATCGACCTCGCGGTCGACGCCTCAAAGGCACGGAAGGAACTCGGGTGGAGCCCGAAGCCGTTCGAGGAGCGTCTCCGCGAAACGATCGCGTGGTACGTCGGTCGGTATCGGGACGGCCGGGCGCCCCTCCCTGTCAAGCCAGGCGGTGCATCCGGCGCAGGTCCTCTTCGAAGGGTTTGAGGGCCTCGGGGACAGGGACGCCGGGGAGCTCGACGTTGAGGCTCAGGCCGCCGTCCCGCTTCCGCTTCCAGACGTCGGAGCTGAATGCGACGAGGGGTTCCGTGGCTTCGAGCCACGAGGCGGGGATCCCATCCCGCGGGCTCGGAAAGCGCTCGCGGTGGATGCTCCCTCCGTACACGGACCGCCAGATCCGGTCCGTGCAGAACGGGACGACGGGGGCCAGGAGCCGCAGAAGGTCCCGGAGACACGCGTGTAGCGTCCACGTGGCGCCCGGGTCGCCCGAGTACGCGCGACCCTTCACCATTTCGACGTAGTGCGGCGCGAAGAGGTTCCAGAGGAAGTCTCGGCACCGATTCGCAGGAAGAAACAGGTTGTCTTCGTCGTAGGCGCCGCGGCACGCGTCGAGGGTGCGGTTGAGTTCCGCGAGGATCCATTCATCCGTGGGCCGGAGCGGTCCCGCGGAAGGCTCCTCGAAGGACGAGATGAATCGGGACACGTTCCAGAGTTTCGTGAGGAACTTTCCCGCTCCCCCGATCTTCGCCTCCGAGATCCGAAAGTCGTCCCCCGTGTTCGACTCGCTTGCGACGAAGAACCGGATGGCGTCCGCCCCGTACTTCTTCAGGAGCGGCCAAGGCTCGATGATATTTCCGAGGGTGCGGTGCATGGCGCGGCCGCGGGCGTCGAGACCTAGCCCATGGATGAAAACGCGGCGGAACGGAGGCGCGCCGCGTGCGAGCCACGACTTGAGGGTCGTATAGTAGAGCCACGTGCGCACGATGTCGTGCCCCTGAGGCCGTAAGCTTGCCGGGAAGTTCGCCTCGAAGAAGATCGGGTCGCGGCGGTACCCGGTCACGAACAGGTTCGAAACGCTCGAATCCATCCACGTGTCGAAGACGCGGTCTTCCCCGATGAACTCGAGGCCCCCGCACTTGGGGCAGCGGTCAAAGGGCGCGGGGTCCTTCCACGGACGGTAGTACCTTCCCGGAGGCGGGGCGAGTGTCTCCCCGCACTTCTTGCAATACCAAAGGGGGATCTCCGTATGGTAGTACCGCCGTCGGGAGATCGGCCAGTCGATCGTGAGGCCGTCGATCCAGTCGTGGAGGAGCTGGCGATGCCGTGCGGGACGGAAATCCATCCGATCCGCGATGGCCTTCAGGTCCGACCGGAAGTCGAGCTGGCGGAGGTACCACGCCTCCGAGGAGATGAACTCGATCGGGGTGCCGGAGCGGTGGCAGAAGGGTGCGCGATGCGAGAGTGGGACAATCTTCTCGAGAAGCCCTGCCGCCTCCAAGTCTTCGAGGACCCGGGCACGCGCTTCCTCCACGGGAAGCCCTCGGTACGGGCCCGCGGCGGACGTCATCCGCCCTCGCTCGTCGATGGCCTTCACGGGCTCGAGGCGCAGTTCCCGAAACAGCTGGATGTCGACCATGTCCCCGTAGGAGCAGATCATCGCCGCGCCGCTCCCGAAATCGGGTTTCGCCGCCGGGTGAGCCAGGACGGGGACCTCGCGGCCATACAGGGGCACCTGCGCCGTCGCCCCATGATACGGACGGAACCGATCGTCGTCCGGGTGGACGATGACCGCGCGACAGGCGGCCAGCAGTTCGGGCCTCGTGGACGCGATCGGGAGATGGCCGCCGCCCATGCGCGGGAACCGCATCCACGCAAGCTTCGACGTTCGTTCCTGATACTCGATGTCCGCCTCCGCGAGGGGCGTCTCGCACGTGGGGCACCAGAAGTTCGGACGTTCCCCACGGTAAAACAGCCCGCGGGGCCACAGTTCAAGGAAGATGGCCTGGCTGAACGCACGGTATTCGTCGGAATCCGTGAGGTACAGGTCCCCCAGGTTCGCGGACAGGCCCGTACGCGCCGCGAGGTCGAGGAGCCCTTGTCCGATTGCCTCGATCTCCTTTCGACATTCGAGGATGAACGCCTCGCGGTCCCACTCGTGGAGGGGCTTCCCGGTCTTCTTCTCCACGGTGCGCTCGATGTTGATGCCGTTCCGGTCGAGGCCGAATGGAAACAGGACCGCCTGGCCGGCCATCCGCTGGGCGCGGGCGAGCATGTCGATCATCGCGTACGCCATGACGGCCCCGATGTGCCACGAGCCGCTCGGGTACGGGGGCGGCGTGTCAATCGTGTAGACGGGCTGGCCCGGCTCCGGGGCGAACCGGTAGAGGTCCGGCTCGGACCGCCAGGTCTCCAAGACCGCTTCCTCAAGGCCTGGATTCCAGGTCTTCTCCGTGATGCGCGGCTCTCCCATGGTGGGCCGGTGCAGAGACAGAGTCGGTGGCCATAAAAGCTTGTGCGCAGGCCGCCTCATTCGACGAATCGGAGGGCTTCGGCAGGAGGAATCCTCGAGGCGCGGATCGCAGGATGCGCCGTGCTCAGGATCGCGGCCGCGGACGTCACCCCGACGATCCAGGCGAGGTTCGACCACGGCACGGTGAACGTCACGATGTCCGCGAAGTACACGAGGTAGACTTTCCAGGCGAACACGATTCCGAGGGCCACGCCAATCGAGACCCCCAAGATCGCGATGAGGGCAATCTCGAACAGGAAAACGGAGAGGACCATCCGCCGGGTGAAGCCGATCGCGCGCATCGCTCCGATCTGCTGCCGACGCTCGACGACGGCTCGCAGGGTCACAACCCCGAGGCCGGCCATCCCCACAAGGAGGCCCATCCCCAGGTAGGCCTGCATCAGGGTCAGGACCTGCTGGGATGCGTCGAACGCCTCCCCGATTTCCTCTCGGATGTCGATCGTCTGGAGGCCCCACTGGAAGAACACCCGTTCGAGGTCCGCCCGCAACGTCCGCACGTCCACCCCGGAGGCGACCTGGAAGAAGTAGGCGGTGTAGCGCTCCTCCGCGGGGAAGGTGTCCCGAACGACGGATTCGTCCGCGAACACACCGGACGTGAACTGGAGGGCCTGCTCCAGCACGCCCACGATCATCAGGCTCACCGATCGACCCGCGGCGTCGAACGTTCGGATGCGGTCCCCCGGGGAGACCCGCAACCGATCCTCGTCGGGCACGAACTGGTTCGGACCCGATGCGCTTCGGTCCACGATCGCGAGGGACCGGTTTTGGGACAGGGAGAGCCACACCTCCTCGCGGGTCTCCAGGTCGACCCGGGTCCCGTTCTCGTCCAGGACGTAGGGGAGGTGGGCGTAGAAGGCGTACTCGTTGCTCCGGACGAGGAAGTTGTCGACGCCCCAGAGGGTGTAGTCGAACGTCCGGTTCCCGTCTTCCCGTTGGACCTTCGCGGGCATCACGCTCGCGCTCGCGACGCCCTGGATCCCGCCCGCGAAGAGGGCCGGATCGAAGTTCGCCCAAAGGGTCTCCCGGAAGCGGGGGATCTCCCCGTACGTGGTCGTGTACGCGATCACGTCATAACCGCCACTCTGGTCCGCGACGAACTCCTCGATGCTCGATCCCTGGAGCGCCTGTACCATCGAGATGAGCGTCACCATGAAGAGGATGAGCGCGAACATCGCGATCGTCATCGCGGTCCGGAAGCGCTTCTCCATCGGGTATGCCACGGCCGTCTGCAGGACTGGGCGGCCGGCGCCCCGACTTGTTCGCCGGAGGATCGCGCGCAACAGCTCGCCCACGTTGAACACGGCCATCAGGATCGCCGACGCGACGAGGATGACACCCGTCACGACGAACGCCAGGGATGGGTTGTCCGTCGCTTCGTTGAGGAGCTTGAACGGGGCGAGGATCCATGCCAGGGCGAAGACCGCCGCGCCCGTGAAGCCGGCGCGCGCACGGCCGAACGCGGACGCGAGGAGCGCGACGCCGATCGCGAGGACCGGAGGCCCCGGGATCAGGCCGTGGCCGGTGCTCAACGCAAGACCATAGCCCGTCAGGGCTGCCCCGCCCGCGAGGAACGCCCCCGCGCCGCCGAGGAGCCATCTCGAGCCTCGACCCGGTGGAGCCTCCGGGAGGTCCCGAATCGCACGGACGATGTTCAGCCGACTCACGCGCCACGATGCAATGAAGACGCTCAGCCAGGTGAGGACCGCGCCTGCGACGAACGCCAGAAGCACGCTTGAGGGATCGAAGTGGAACGTGACCCGGACGTCCCCGTGGGGGACGATTCGGTCGAAGAAGTACACCATGACGTACCCGAGCCCGAGCCCGGCGAGGGCCCCGAGGGCCGCCGCCATGGCGACGAACACGGTGCCCTCGAGGGTGAACGCCATCAGGAGGTCTCGGCGGAGGAAGCCGACCGCACGGGACACCCCCATCTCCGGCTTCCGCTCCTCGGCCAGCATGACGAAGATGTTCACGATGAGGAGTATCCCCGCGAGGATCGCGAACGCGCCCATCACGAGGAAGAGCTCGGCGGCCTCCCGACCGAATCGTTCCGCCTGCGCGACCCCGTCCGCCTTGACTTCCTGAACCTCCAACTCGAGGTGGCCTCGCGTGGCGAGCCGGAGGTCGTACGCGACCTCGGTGGAGTGTCCGACGCCTTCCGTTGCGCCGCCGCGGTTCGACACCTTCACCATGTTGATCGCACCGGTCTCGTTGAAGGCGGCCTGCGCGTGCCGAAGGTCCATCAGGATGAGGGGACGTCGTTCGTAGCTCGCCTTGCCTTCGTCCCGGACGACATCCTTCACGCTCGCGTACACGATCGTCTGATTTGTCGTCCCGAAGAACAGGGTGAGGACGTGGCCCGCGGTCGCGTTCAACTCCGCGGCAGCGCGGTCGTTCAGGAAGACTTCCGCCGGGGCGAGCGCGTCCGTATCGGTCGACGCGCCGGACCGGCTCGTGAGCATCCCAAAGCCGCCCTCGAGGGAGGCGTTGAGTCCCAAGACCGTGACGGACTGGCTTCCCGCGTTGCCCGCGACGTTCCGCACGGGCATCACCTTGAGCAGGACCGGCGCGACGCCGTCCACCGGGGAGCCTTCCGCCGCGAGGCTCCCCGCGATTTCGGCGTAATACGTTTCGGGGAATGAGAAGAAGTTCCCGTTGAATTCGTTCACGACAATCTCATCGATCGCGTCGAGTCGCGCGTAGACGTCCTCGACGAAGATGAACGCCAGGGTATCTCCGACGACGAGGCTCGAGGAGATGATCGCCGTACCGACGAGGAGGCCCGCGACGACGATTCCCACGCGGAGCTTCCGACGGCCGATGTTTCGACCCGCGAGTCTCGCGAGGAAGGGCCTCGAGGCGACGACGGCCCCGCCGAGGACGAGGCCTGCCACGATCACGCCGAGCGCCCATCCGGTCAGGTCCGCCATGCTACCCGGTCCGAATCTGCTCTACGACTTGCCCGTTCCGCATCCTCAGGATCCGATGCGCGCGGGAGCCTACGGATTCGTCGTGTGTCACGAGGACGAGGGTCTCCCCCTCCTCTCGATTGAGCCGAACGAGGAGGTCGACGATTTGCGCGGACGTATCCGAGTCGAGGTTCCCGGTCGGTTCGTCGGCCCACACGATCGCGGGGTCGTTCACGAGGGCCCGTGCGATCGCGACCCGCTGCTGCTGCCCGGCGCTGAGCTGGGCGGGCTTGTGCCGGGCCCAGTCGCGGAGGTCGACGGCCTCGAGCATGTCGAGGGCGCGTCGACGTGCCTCCCGGGACGGGACGCGCGATACGAGGAGGGGCAGCTCGACGTTCTCCGCCGCCGTGAAAACAGGGAGCAGGTTGTACGATTGAAACACGAAACCCATCCGCCTCGAGCGATACCGGCTCTTCGCGTCGTCGTCCATCGACGCGAGGGAGTCTCCCTCGACGAGGACGTCGCCCGAGGTCAGATCGTCGAGCCCGGAGAAGCAGTTCAGGAGCGTCGTCTTGCCACACCCGGACGGTCCCATGATCGCGACCATCTCGCCGCGGGCGATTTCCAGGTCGACCCCGCGGAGGGCGTGCACCTGGACGGGACCGGAATGGTAGACCTTGTGCGCCTTCACCGCGCGGACCATTGGCAGGTCGGTCATCGTCCGCCGTTTCGATAGACCCCTCCCTATTTAGGGTTTCTTCGGTGCCTCGGACCTAGCCCGGGCGGGCGCGATAGACGTGGATCTTCCAAGGCTCCTCGAACCCGTCCGCGGCGGTCCGGGATGCCACCATCGCGGCAAGGTCCACATCGAGGGAGGCTCGCGAGGCGGCGGGCATCTCGGATAGCTCTCGGTCCGTCGGACCCCACGACCCCTCGAAGGCGACGAGGTCGCGCGCGGTCGGGAATCGGACGGAGAAGGATCTGGATACGGTGTCGATTTGCGCGAACCCCGCGGCCCGGAGAGCTTCCGCGACCCGGACGGGGTCCGAGATCGCCCGGCCCTCGTCCGACTCGCTCGCGAGGCGATCCGCCTCTCGAAGCGCGGCGAGGGTCCGCGACGGCGCGGTCGTCCGATACTTCGCGATGAGGTCCTGGAGAGCCGCAGATCCCTCGGGGAGGCCCGCCGCCCACTCGCTGAAGACGAGCCGACCGTCGGGCTTGAGCACCCGTCGGACCTCCGCGAACGCCCGGTCGTACCCAAGGCTCGGGATCCCCATGTTGCTGACCACCGCGTCGAACAGCCCGCCACGATAGACAATGTTGCGGGAGTCCATCATCTCGAACCGGATGTTCCGGATGCCCGCGTCCCCCGCTCGGTAGCTCCCCACGGAGATCGCTCCGTCCGCGAGGTCGATCGCGACGACGGTCTGGGGCGCGACGAGGGGCGACAGCACGCGCGCCAGGAGCCCCGTCCCCGTCCCGAGATCGAGGAAGAATTCGCCGGACTTCGGCGCCGCCAGGTTGGCGACGAGCTGTGCGATCGGCTCGAACCGTGGCACGACGAGGCGGTCGTACGTCTCCGCCATGCGGCTGTACTCGTCCGCCCAGTACAGGATCGCCTCGTTCGCGTTCACGGGGAGCGGCGCGTACGGTCGACGACGTCTTAACGGTTGCCTCCCGGAAGGATTATGCCGGAATCGTTCTATCGAAGACCCGTGCCCGAACTCGTTCCGCGTTCGCGCGACGCCCACGTCGGGATCATCCGGAGTTTCCTCGCCCACGTCCTCAAGGATAGCGGACGCAAGGGCGTCGTCCTCGGCCTGAGCGGCGGCGTCGATTCGACCCTGGTGGCCAAGCTGTGCGCGGACGCCCTCGGACCGGGCCGGGTGCTGGGCCTCGGGCTTCCGGACGGCCCGGCAGACGCCGACATGCGGGACGCTCGAGCTTGGGCGAAACGGCTGGGAATCCGCTTCCGGCTCGTGAACATACGGCCCATCGTGGCCGCGTTCGAGAAGCAACTCAGGGCGAGCCGGAGCGGCCGGGTCGCGCGGGGAAACCTCCGAGCTCGGTCCCGGATGATCGTCCTGTACTACGTCGCGAACACGGAAGACCGTCTCGTGATCGGGACGGGGAACAAGAGCGAGCTGCTGTGCGGGTACTTCAGCCTGTTCGGCGACGGGGCCAGCGATTTCCTCCCGATCGGGGACCTGTACAAGACGCAGGTCTGGGAGATCGCCCGCCACCTGGGCCTCCCGAAGGCTATCCTGGACAAGACGCCCAGCGCAGGCCTGTGGAAGGGCCAGACAGACGAGGGCGAGCTAGGGATTTCGTACGACGAACTCGATCGGATCCTCCTCGGCATCGAACTCCAGATGGACCCCGAAGCCATCGCCGAGAAGGCGGCCGTCCCCCTGGAGCGAGTGAGCCGAGTCGAGTCCCTCGTCGCCGCGAGCGTCCACAAGCGCAAGCTCCCCCTAATCCCGAAAGTCGGCATCCGCACGATCGGGCTGGACTGGCGCGAATAGGGCGACCCGTTCCTCGAAGGCCGCGACGAAGGCGCTCGGATCGGACACGTCGAGGACGATCTCCGAAGCGCGCAGGCCGAACGCCTGGAGGAAGCGGCGCGGGCGGGTGAGGTGGATCCGCACCAGGCCCGTACGGCCCGCGGTCACGAACAGCGTGGGACGGCCTAGGAGACGGTGCACTCCCAGCGGGACTCGATGTGGCGCGAGGTCCTCCGCCGGAGCGACGGAACGGACCTCTGCGAAGGGGAGGACCGCCCGGAAGTACCATCCCTGCCGCACGATGACGCGGGACCGAAGGAGCCAGTGCTGCGAGACCAGCGGCGAGGCGCAGAAGACGACGAATACCGTGCCCAGGACGACCGCGGCGAAGAGGACGACTTCCAGGGTCGCGGACGTCGAGAACGCAATGACGACCGTGACGAGGACCCCGATTGCGAGGAAGGCGACGATGCGCCCGTATGCGAGGGCTCTGCCGTGGGCGAATGCCAACCGCCGCTCCATCCGCGCCCGCAGTCGAATCGCCTCGGATAAGCCTGTCCCTCAGGGCCCACCGGCAGCCTCGATGAACTTGATCGCCTTGACCCCCTTCACCCGCCGGATGTGGGCGATCAGCTCCTTGAGACGGGAGGTCGAACCTTCGACGACGAAGATCTGCAGGCAATTCCGGTCGTCGAGATGGGTGTGAAGCATCGTGCGAATCTCGTCGAACCGATGCTGTAGGATCGCCAGGTCTGCCTTCGGATTCCCCTTCTCGTACAGAACCGCGAGGATGATCGACGCTCTGGCCGCATTGCGGTCCCACTCGGTCGCGTGGACGAACTCCCGAAGCGCTTCCCGCACGGCCTCGCTCCGACTCCGGTAGTTTCGGCGTCTTGCGATTTCGTCGACGCTGCGGAGAAGTGCGCCATCCAGACTCACACTGACAATCGGCATCGCTTAGTAAGACAGGAAGGCAGGATACTTGAGTCTTATTAAGAATGAACCAACTCTTAAATAACGGCGGCCGGGTGGCCCGCGCGATGGTCGAGCTCGGCTCGCTCGTCCTCTGGGCGGCGGTCACGGGCGGGACCCCCCTCGCGCTCGCGGCCGTCCCATACCTCCGAACGCATGTCCCGGACCGGACGACGCATTTGATGCTCGGTCTGTCCGCGGGGATTCTCCTCGGGCTTTCGTTCCTCAATCTGATCCCGGAGAGTTTCGAGGCGGCGGAGGGTTCCGGACTGTCTGACCTCGCGGTGCCGCTAGGGATGGCCGGTGGCTTTCTGCTCCTCATGACGATCGAGAGGCAGTTTTTCCGACAGGGCCATGCCCGAGGCCGAACCGAGGGTGCGAGCCCCCAGGCCGGCTACCTCCATGTGGAGGGCGGACGGGCCATCCATCCGTTCGGGACCCTGGCTCTGAGCGCCCTGACGATCCACGGCCTTGTGGACGGGTTCGTGATCCCGCTCGGCTTCGAGCTCGGCACGACCGTCGGAACCGTGATCGTCGTCGCGGTGGCCCTCCATCAGATCCCGGACAGTTTCGCCGCTCTCGCGATCGGCGTCGCCTCGACCTCGAGTCGGCGGCGCGCGGCCGCATTCGTCCTCGCGACGGCCATCGACACGCCCGTCGGGATTCTAATCGGCATCGTCTTCCTCGGAGTGGGCGCTCCTTGGGCCGCGGTGGGCCTCGGATTCTCGGCGGGCACGTTCCTGTTCGTCTCCGCGGCCGATCTGATTCCGGAGCTCCAGCACCGCGCGCGATCGCTGCTCGTAACGGTCTCGATCGTACTCGGACTCGGAGTCGTGGCTCTCCTCAGAATCTTGTCCGGGGTGTAACGGCATGTCGTGTCGAGTCTAGCGCAAACTTTCAACGTCGAAGCGACCGCGACTATCATCCATTCGATGGAATAAAAATCGGTGCGGGGCCGGCCGAGACTTGTCGCGCCCCGGCCGTGCGAACCTTTTTGTGCGGACCGCTTGATACGGCGGCCTCGCGTTGCCCTCCGCGCTGCGCTCGCGCACGGCGGGGATGGCTCCGCGCTTCGAGATGGGGGAGAGAACCTTGGAGGACAGCATCTTCCAGTCGTATATCGGAACGAAGTCCATTTTCCGGATGGATCGGGAGATCCTGAGACCCTCGTACATCCCGGTCCGGCTCCCCCACCGGGAGACGCAGATCGAACAGCTTGCGCAGATCCTCGTGCCCGCCCTGAAGGGGGAACGGCCGAGCAACGTCCTCATGTTCGGCAAGACGGGGACTGGGAAGACCGCCGTCGTGAGGTACATCGAAAACGAATTGAAGAAAGCGGACCTCCAGCGGCTCGTCCATTACCTCTACCTGAACTGCGAGATCGTCGACACCCCGTACGGAATCCTTCAAAGCGTCGCGAACCGATTCGTTGAGAACCTGAATCAGCGGATCCCGTTCACGGGCCTCTCGACGGATCGGGTGTACGGGATGCTCGTTGAGAAGCTTGACGAGGAACGGCGGATCGTCATCCTGGTGCTCGATGAAATCGACAAGACCGTCACGAAGAACGGGGATGACGTGCTGTACCAGCTTCTCAAGATCAACGATGATCTATCGCGGGCCCGGGTCTCCCTGATCGGGATCAGCAACGACCTGAAATTCACGGAATACCTCGATCCCCGCGTCCGATCGCGGCTCAGCGACGAGAAGATGGTGTTCCCACCCTACAACGCGGAGGAGCTATTCGATATCCTGGCCCAGCGGTCGCGACTCGCGTTCGACAACGGGACCGCGCCCGACGGGGTCCTCTCCCTCATCTCGGCCCTCGCGGCCCAAGAGCACGGGGACGCCCGACGGGCGCTCGATCTTCTCCGGGTGGCCGCGGAGCTCGCGGAGCGGCAGGGCGACGATACGATCACAGAGGAACACGTCCAACGGGCGAAAAACAAGGTCGAGCTCGACACCGTGATCGAGGCCGTGAAATCACTCCCGACCCAATCCAAACTCATCCTCCTGGGCATCGTGCTGAACGAAGAGGTCGGGAACACAAAGCTCACGACCGGCGAGGTGTACACGACCTATCGGGACCTGTGCCGCAGGACCGGGGTCACGCCCCTGACCCAGAGGCGGATCACCGACCTCATTTCGGAGCTCGACATGCTCGGCCTGGTCCACGCCCGAGTCAAGTCGTTCGGCCGGGGCGGCCGGACGAAAGAAATCCAGGGGAGCGTTCCCCAGTTTGAGGTGAAGCGCATCCTCGAGAGAGACGAGATCCTCGCGGAAGTCCATGGCTACCGGGTGAAGGCCCAGACGACGATCATCTAGGTTCCACGGGGTCGGCCGCAGCGACCTGGTCGGTCTTGGCGCCCCGTCGCTTGCGGAGGCGGGGCGTGATGAACTTGCCCCAGGCCCAGAGGCCGCCCTCCACGATGAAAGGTGCCCCGAAGACGAGAGGGAGTGCAATCGTCAGGCTGTCCCAGCTGTTCCTCGGGGCCAACGGATCGCCCCACCCATCGCAGCACTTCGTCCCGGATCTCGCAGGATCCAGGGTCAGCTTGAGGAGGCCGAACCACGGAATCTCGCCCCGGGCCCTCCCCAGGATGTTCCCCTGGGGCACAACCCACTGGACGTCGTACGGCTTGAGGACTCCGGTGCCGCAGGGCCGGGACGGCGCGCACACGTCGTAGGCGTTGTTGTCGCCCATCGTGATGTAGCCCGTGACATTCCGGTTCACGGGATCCTGTGCGAAATCGAGTAGGTCGAACGTGATGTTCAGGTTGCCCTGCCATCCCATCCCGTGAATCGTGACGGACTGCAGCCCGTAGGGCGACTGCGTCGGCGCGCCTCCCCGAGCGACGCCCTCCCATCGGAGGGAGAGCGGCCAGCCAGCGAGGTCCGGGATGTCATAGGCGTCCGACCCGTTCGGGACGATGTACATGAGGGCCCGGTGAATCACCGGGGTCGGGTCCGAGGGGGAATTCGGTTTGCGGAAGACGATCACGTCCCCGTAGTCCCCGTACGTCGCATGGCCCGTGACCCGTCCTTCAATCCACGTGACGACGGTCGGGCGGGTGGGCGCGGACTGGACGAGCACGAGGTCCCCCGTGTCGATCACGCCCACGTACGACACATCGTCCGAGTGCTGCATCGAGGCGCTCTCCACGACGACGAGCGGCGGATACACCTGGGTGTAGGCAAAGAGGCCCCCGAAGACGATGCCCACAATGAGGAAAGCGAACGCGATGTCCTTCAGGATTCCGAGACGGCCCCGGCCCTTCTTCTCCGCCTCTTCCGAATCCCCATCGGCCATCGGCCTCGGTACCTATGTGGAACGGCGGGTATAAAGCCGTTGGGACGCACTCAGATGTTGAAGATGGAAATTGCGCGGCGCACGGGATAGGCAACGTTGTGAACCGGAACGCGGGGGGCGCCCTCGAGGAACGCGTCGAGGTTCCCCTGCCGCGCGCTGAGCTCCGCATACGGGATGCCCTTGTGGATGTGACCGTGGACGACCAACGTCGGTGACCGGCGGACGAGCACCGACTCGAACGCACGGCACCCGAGTTCGGGGCGCCACTCCGGCTTCTCGCCACCCATCGTCGCGTACGTCGGGGGATAATGGGTGAGGAGGAGACGCCGATCGTCGCCTGCGAGGAGGCGGTCGATCGTTGCGATCCGTCTCGAGTATTCACCCGCAAGGTGGGGCGCGTTCCTCCGTTGCCACCAGGTAGGTCGGTCCAAGGACCCGAGGCTCCCGACGATCCGCAGGCGATCGCCCGAGTCCGATTCGAAGACCGCCTCCTCATCCGCAAGAAAGCGAAGCCCGTGGGGGCCGGCGAACCGCTCCCGGTACGTGTCGTGGTCGTCCGCGTATTCGTTGTTCCCGAACACGGCCCAGACGGGCGCCTCGACGCGCTCCCGGAGCGCCCGGATCACCGCGGCGAATGCGTCGCTGTCGTTGTGATCCGTCGTGTCGCCCGCGAGCAGAAAGAGATCCACGGGGCCGAGTCCTTCGAGGTCGCGTCGAAACGATTCCAGGTGTTCCCGCCCGTGGACGTCCCCCACCGCGGCGACCCGCATCCTCGCACGGAAGGTTCTGCGGATGTTAACCCTTTTCTCAGAAGGAGCGGACGATCGCCTGGCCCGTCGCGAGGTCCACGATCGGGAGGCGCGCGGGCATCGGCTCGATGTTCCGCATCTTCTGGTACGGCGTCTGGGCCTGCCACGTGGATGCGTTCACGAGGACCACTCCCCGGTACCGGTCGACCCCGACGGAATGGACGTGGCCCGTGACGAAGATGTCTGGCACCTCCTGGATGATCAGGTGATCCTCTGCTTCCGGTGCGATGGGGGTCTTGCCCCCGTAAATAGGGGCCAGGTGACGCATCCGGAGCATCGCCTTCATCAAGTCCATCGGGCGTTGATAGCTCGTCCCGGGGAGGTTCGACACAAGATCGTCCATGCTCCGCCCGTGGTACGCGAGGACCCGCACCCCGCCAATCTCGAGGGCGGAAGGATTTCCCGCGAAGATCACGTTGGAGTCGAACAGCTTCTGAACCGAGACCGGCAGCGCGGGCTGCGGCTCCGCAGGACGAACCGCGTCGTGATTCCCGGGAATCATCACGACGGACATGTGGTCGGGAAGGTCCGCGAGGTGCCGTGCGAGGGCCTCGTACTGTCCGTAAATGTCGTCCACGGCAAGCTCATCGTCCTGATTCGGGTAGACGCCGATCCCGTCCACGACGTCACCGCTCACGACAAGGTAGCGGATCGAGCGGGCGAGGTCGTCTCCGTCCTGGAGCCACTCCCTCATCCGGGACCACTTGTCTTCCAGGAAAGTCTTGCTTCCCACGTGGATGTCCGAGAGGAACGCGATCCGCACGGGATCCCGGCCGGCCGGCCACGGGCGCGACGTTGGGAGATCCGGGGGGACGACGGATTGAGCGATGAGGAGCCCGCGCTCGTTCATGGACCCCACGACACCGATCACCTGGTCCCGGACGACGGGCTCCGATGCCACGGCCGAGTCCGCGGGGAGGAGCACGGACACGCTGTCGGTCTCGTCCTCGAGGTCGAGGATGCGATGCCCGTTCTTGGTCGCACGGACGTCGGCGACCATGCCGAGCAATCGGACCTCCCGTGTGGAGCGCTTCGCCTTCGCGATGTCCTGCGCGCCGGACAGCTCCCGCCGAGAGCGGAGGAGGTCGGAGAGCGAATGAAACCGGTGGCGGAAGTACCGTGTGAAGTCCTCCGCGGTTCCCTCGCAGGTCGAATGACCCGTGATGTCCCGGACGATCCGCACGTCGGGCGCATGGTCCGCGGCTCGACCCGATTCACGCGCGAAGGACGCGGGGGCCTCGGGCCCGGCCCGGGCGGAGGCCACCGCCCGGCGCGCGATTTCCTCGGCCTCCACGACGTCCCGAAGGGTCACGACAAGAGGCGTCCCCGTCAGGGATGCGAGGAGCCGGTCCAGGCGCGCCACGGGGTCGTCCTTCGAGAGGAGGTACGACACCGCATCGGGCTCCAGGAGAGTTCCCTTCTGACTCACGTACGACAAAAGACGCTCGCGCATCCGCCCGGGTCAAAGGACCTGGCCGATAAAAAGGGTTCTGCGCTTCGACCGGCCAAGTTCACGAAGATTATAGCCCGCGCCGAGAATCGGGCGTCGTGATCCGCGTCCTCGTGTCTGTCCCGGTGCGACCCACGGACGATCGGACCAAGGTGGAGCGCGCCCTGTCGAACCTGTTCCCCGATCTGCATGTGGAGACCACTCCGGAGGGACTCCGGGGAGAGACGACCGGCTTGGAGCGCCTGGGGGAACTCATCCGAAACCAGAGAATCCGCGACACGGCGAGGAGCGTTCTTCTGCGCGGACGGACCGCGGGCCGCACGCGCTTCGAGCTGAACAAGCAGGCGGCGTACATGGGTCGAGTGAGCTTCGGAGCGACCTCCCCCCTTGGGGACATCCTCGTGGAGATCCAGGCCGAGGACCTCGATGCGGCGATCGACGTTGTCGCGGAGAGCACGGTCAGGCCCAAGACTATGACGTCGTCCCGCAACGCACGCAGGTGAAACGTCCCGCGTCGTACCGGGCTTCGACCCACCCACAGGCAGGGCACTGGAAGCGGACCGGGGGATAGCCGTACGGAGGGGGCCGGTACGTAGGGGCGTAGGCGGAAGGAATCTGCGACGAATCTCGACCGGTCGCGGCGCTCGGAGCCAGGGGATATCCGGGTGCGCTCGGCCAGGCCGGATTCGGAGCCATCGCGATCGGCGCGCCCACCGAAGCGGCCGGGACGGTCGGCAACGTCGGCCGCACCGGAACTCCGAAGAAGCGTCGCCACAGCGTCCGGAGATGCCGCCATGCGTAAACCGTGTACCAGACGAGGAACCCCGAACCCGCGACCGCGAGCCCGAGGTACAGGAGATCTACGAAGGCGGCGAAGGCAATCCCCCCGACCTCCATCGAGACAAGGGTGAAGGCGTAATCATTCACGAAGTGCGCCAGAATCGCCGCCGTCACCCCATGGCGCAGGAAGAGATACCCGAATCCGAGCCCGGCGACGAGGCTCGGAGCCACCTTCCACCACCCCCAACCGGGTTCGTGCGCGAGCCCGAAGATCGTCGCGCTGAACAGGAGGAACACGGATGCGACGAGGAGCGTCTCTTTGGGCGCGGCCGCGTTCACGTTCCCTCCGACGAGGTAGCGCAAGGAGCCGGCGAGGTGCTGAGGGGGCCTCATCCGTCCGCGCCAGGCTCCTGCGCTCCGCCGGATTTCGAGAAGCCGGAGGACGAACGACCCGACCGCCAAGGGGACTCCGAGGAGTACGATTCGGAACGCGAACTCCTCGTACACGGACGCGTTCGCGAGTTCGTAGAGAATCACCCAGAGGTTGTCCTGTGTCACGTCGATCGGAGATGCCGGGAGCGAGTCGAACGCGAGGAGGATGACGATCACAACGAACTGAAAGAAATTCACCGCGAGGAACACTTGGGCGATGGCGATCCAGGCACTCTTCGATCGGAGTCGGGCGCCGACCGCTTCGATCGGAGCGGTGAACGCCGCAGGGACGGCCTTCCGATCACGGACCGCGTGGAACGCGGATGCGGCGACGATCAGAGCGACGAGGAACGAGAAGTAGGCGAGGAACACGGCCGGGTCCTGGGAGACGAAGAACCTCTGAAATTCCGGGACGGCCAGGTAGAGGACGACGCCCGCGTCCGTGGCCCACCGGACATGAATGTCGTCAAAGTCAACGATCGTCGGGCTGCCCGCCCCGGAAGCGGACACGGAGAACGCCAGAAGAGCGTAGTACGTCCCGGGCCCGTCGACCAGGGACGGTGCGACGAACCTCGGCGTCGTCGTCCATCCGCTCGGGCCCGCGAAGGAGACCGTTCCGATCGCCTCGCTCGGGGCGGGGAGCACGAGGGCACTCTCGACGAAGACCCTCAGGGTGCCCGAGGCGGAGGTCGGGAGGGCGAGGGACACGTCGAGCTGAATTGTCGCGAAGAACGGTCTGGACCCCGTCACGTTGAACGACTGCCACCAGTAGCCGAGGACGTTCGTCCCAGGAAGCGTGTTCGCGGATATCTGGAGATACCCGTCGCCCGAGGGGTTCTCGTAGGTCCCGATTACGGAGGCCCCCACGGCCACGAAGGCCCAGCCTGCCGAGCTGCCATCGAGGTCCGGGTTCGTGCCGGTCCCTTGCCGGATGCCCGAGACGTTCGGGATGACGATCCCAGGGGCCAGGAGAAGCCCCGCGTAGGCCATCACAGCCAGGATCAGGAAGAGCACGATCCCAATCGTCCAGAAGACGGAGAGGACGCTTCGACCCGCCGTGGAACGTTGGGGAATTCCGTAGGCGAGAGCCGCCGGGAGGCCACACCGCGGGCAGAAATTGCCGCGATACAGGGTGCCGCAGCGGGGGCACGGCCACCCCGACACGCCGGCGGGGGCGGGCGGTGCCAAAGGGAGCCGCGGCGGAGGATTCGCCGCCGGCGCGGAGGTCGCCGCGCCGCAGGACGGACAGAAGTTCCCCTCGTACGGGGTTCCGCACCGAGGGCACCGCATCGGGGACGCTACGAAGCACCGTTCTATTTAACGCATCGGCTGCGTGGCGCGGACGAACGTTTATATGGCGTCCTCCGGTTTTCACGCCGAATCGGGAATGGGCGGACCTCCGCCCACGTGCGGGGAGGACGTTTTCATGGAGGACGAGGACCGGGGCAGGCGGGACGCGGGCGTTCAATTCGAGACGATTCGGGCCGAGAAAATCAACTTCGGACGGAACAACTTCTTGGAGGTCGCTCGCAAGCGCGCGACGACGGCCGACGGCGTCAACGAGTTCATCTCCCTTTCGAGAGGGTACTATCTGCCGGACAAGACGGAGCGCTTCAAACGTTCCCTCACGATCCCGGACGACCCGGAGGTTCGAGCGTTCGTTGCGGAGAGGATCAAGACCCTCTAGCGGCTGGCAGGCGACGATCACGGACGTTTGCGCCCGGAACGTCAGCCGAAGAGCAGCCCCATCCCCGAAGCGGCATTCTCGTCTTGGGATCGGAACGAACGATAGGCGGCCTCCGCCTCGGCGCCGGAGAGCATGACGGAGGCCTCCTTCAGGAGGGCCTCCGCCCGGGCCACGCCCGCCTCGCTCCCTTCCACGAGCACGATCGATCCGTCGCCGGGGATGCCGAGGGCGCTCGCCTCCCGGACGACGATGCTCTGGCGGCTCACGAGGTCGTCTTTACTCAGGAGGTCCAGCTGAGTCGCAGCGCCGCGGGGCACTCGGAACACCCGATACACGAACGCAGGATGAGACCGACCCCTAAATAAACGTGTCAATCGTCGGAACGACTCGACATGAACGGCAGGATGAAAAGGAATGCGCCGACGACGAGGACCCCCGGCCCGATGTACGTGTCCATCCTCGATGCGATGACGACACCCGCCATGGCGGACGCAAGCCCAAGGGCGGCGAGGAAGGACCGCGCGGAGGCCACAAGGGCCGCGGCCGCATCCCCTGCGAATAATGCGTTCGGGGCCGCCGTCCGACCCGTGATAACGACCCGGAAACGTTCTTATCGCGCGCGCCGGCTCGCACCCTCGGATGCTCCCTGGAGAGGAGACGGACGAGACCCAGATCCTTGCCGCCCTTCTCGGCATCGCGGAGATGGTCGGCGGCCTCCCGGATGCGGAGGAAGTCCTCGCCGCGATCGTCCGAATCGCTCCCAGCCTCGTGAAGGTGGACCGGTGTGCGCTGCTCACCTACGATGAGACGTCCCGGGAATTCCACACTCTCGAGTCCTTCGGACCTTCGAGCGCACCCTCGTACGAGGGACTTGTCCTCCGGGAGGCAGACATGCCGAGGCTCGCGCAGCGACTCGTCAAGCAGCGCCTCCCGATCGTCATGAAGGACGCGTCGAAGGATCCCTTGGTGCCCGCGGCCGTGGCCCAACGACTCGGACTTCGATCCGTCCTCATCGCTCCGGTCGTATGCCGGGGACGGTTCATCGGAGCCCTTTGGCTCGACAGCACGGCGGGCCCGCACTACTTCACCTCGAAGGAAATCAACGTCGTCGCCGGGATTGCGACGGAGGCGGCGATCACCCTCGACGCGAGCCGCACCGCGGAGGCCCTCGCGAACGAACGCCGGCGGTTCGCGGCCCTCGCGGGGTCCCTGTGCGAAGGCGTCATCACGGTCGGTCCGGACCTGCGAATCGCCTCCCTCGATCCCGGAGCGGAGCGACTCCTGGGATGGACGACCTCGGAGACGCGAGGCCGGCGCATGGCCGACGTGTTCGACATCTCGGAGGCAGAGGCGGGCATCTCGTGGACGAAGGATGCCGCGGGTCCATCCCCCGTTCGGAAGTCCCTCAAGCTGAGGGCCCAGGACGGTCGTCTCGTCGAATGCCGGGTCGCGGCCGCCGTCGTCCGAGACGACGGAGGCGAGATCGTCGAGATCCTGTACGCCCTCATGGCGACGGGCCCGGGAGGCCCACCCACTCGTGGCGGTCAGATCGCCGAAGTCGTAACGCCGGCGAGTCGTCCGGAATAGAGGGGAAGCCGGATCTCGTCCGGGGGAGATGGCTCCGAAGGACCCGAGCGCCTTCCGCGATGCCGGTTTGGGTCATCTCCCGGCTCGGTGCCGAGGCGTTCCAGAACGAATGGAGGTGGAGGAGAACGCGTTCCGCCGCGGTGAGCTCCACAAGCGTTCGATGCGGCGAGTCCTACCTGATCGTAGGCTCCAGATTCTCGGAGAGTATCATCACGCGGTAACCACCACGATGCGTTTATATATCATCGGGAGGGGTGAACGACCGTTCTCCCTGCCCACCGGGGGGGCCACTCGATGAGAGTCATTCTTCGCGACGACGAGTCCGGCGTCTCGGAAGTCATCGGAACGATCCTGATTCTCGCGATGACGGTCGTCCTGTTCGCGACGATCATCATCTGGGTCTCGAACATTCCGACGCCTGCCGCGACCGCCCGCCTCGACATCGAGGGGGACATGGTCCCGCTCTACGACCCGTTCGGGATCGAGGTCGCCGGCAACATCACCCTCCGGCACGTCGGCGGCGAGAGCCTTCCCTCGGCCGTCACGGTCGTCTATGTCACGGTCGAGCGGGGAGGCACCTTCGAGACGGAGGCTCTCGAGACGAGTGGGATCGTCCCGCCCCCGGCGATCAATGCGGGCGAGCGATACGGACTCATGGACGGCGCGGACGCGAGCTGGAACACCGGCGAGCGCTGGAGCCTCACGAACTATTCGATTCGGCCGTCGATGGACGCCGTGACGGTTCAGATCGTGGACACGTCCCGTAGCATCCTCCTCTGGAGCCAGCTGCTGACGCCACCCGCGGGGACGCGGCCACCGGTCTTCCTCGAGAAGTGGGCGGATAACATCCCGACCACGGCGATCGTCGACCCCGTCGAGACCGGCCAGGAGTTCTGGCTGTTCGCGCGGGTCTTCGACCCGGACGGGGACCTCGACGCTGCATCCGTTTACGGCACGATCACCTTCTTCTACGGCACGCCAGACAACTGCGCGACGCCGCAGCGGATGTACGACGACGGGACCCGAGGCGACCTCGTCCCCTCCGACGGCATCTTCACCCTGAGCCGGACGTGCATGAAGTCACCGACCCTGGACTGGGACGGGACCCTCGTCCTGTTCAACGCGACGGACCGGCAGGGACACCGGACGACTTCCCGCATCACGCTGGATGTGGTCCCCGGACCCGACCTGGGCACGGGGCAGAACGGGACGGGAGGGAGCGGACGTCCGCAGAACTTGCGCTGGAACGGCCGCCAGGGATACAACGTCTTCAACGCGACGCAGTGGGACAAGTTCAAGTACGCGGCGAAGGAGACCCGCACGCTCCGGGCCTCCGAGGAGGTCATGGTCGTCGTCGGGAGCCTGGACCTGGAGAACACGTTCGTCCTGAACCAGTTCCTCTCCTGGGACCCGTTCAGCGGCTATCCGTCCCAGGCCGTGGTCTACGGATCGGCGAAATCGGTGACCCAGACGTCGGAGCCGTCCTCGACCCAGGCCTTTACTTTCCTCGAGTTCATCAACGGGTATTACATCTTCACGTACCGGTTCCATATGAACGACGCGGCGACCGTGGGGACGAACTTCTACCGCACGCCGACCCACCCGCCGAACTACTACTTCGCGCGGTACTCCCTAGACATCCTGCTCCAGTCGAGCAGCGGGATCCGGTTCAACACGACGGACAGCGTGAACATCACGGACGAGGACGGGTTCTACCGCAACTTCCCGCAGGTGTCGACCTACTCCGACGCGGGCTTCTCGCTCGCGACCCAGACGTTCGCGTCGACGGACGTCGTGTACGTCGAGGCGTCCATGTTCACGGTCGACCCGGTCGTGGACCCGAACGTGATCTTCGGGAACGTCATCATCAAGGACTACGCGGGCGCCACGCAACTGTGGAAGGCGCCCGCCGGCAGCCCCTCGAACAACGTGAACTCCCCGATCTGCAACGTTAACGGGAACTGCGCGTCCGGGGACGCAATCACAACGAACGCGATCCTCCGCGTGTACCGCTTCGCGATCAACCTGAGCCGCGCGGACCAGGACCCGTGGGTCGAGGGGCCGCAGAACTACGCCCTCACTCTCTCGAGCGTACGCGACACGGACGAACTGTACGCGTCCATCTCGACCCAGCTCGTGGTCGTCGCACCCCTGTACAAGCTTGACATCATGATCGGGAACAGCGACACGACGGCGAACGCGTGGGGCACCCACGACTACGGTTACTACTACGAGAACGTGAACGGGGTCGACCGGTGGCGCAAGGACCGCCTCGAGTTCTGCAGCGGCTCGAACTGCGCCCTCCAGATGCTCAGCGTGGCGTTCCTCGACTTCGACCAAGATGGCGACCTCGACAGCACGGGCAGCTGGAAGCGGGACACCCAGTCCTCCGAGATCAATCTGTACCGGCGGGACTTGGACTTCACAGGGAACGTGATCTTCACGCGCTTCCGTCTCGACATCCCGCCCAACGGCATCTTCTGCAACGATCTCAAGACGGGCGACCTGACGGGCGACGGCGCCCCGGAAGTCGTGTGCGGCGCGTCGAACGGCCACGTGTGGTACTACAAGAACGACGGCAGCTTCACGGCCGGCGACGCGACCACGATCACGGTCGACACGACGCGGCTCCAGGCGATCAACGGTATCGCGATCGGCGACTTCAACGGCGACGGCGCGAACGACATCGCGGTCGGCGGCGCCTCGGGCCGGGTCACGTGGTACCCGAACCTCGACGGCCTCGGCCAGTTCCAGAACACCGGTATCGTGGACGACTGGTTTGCCGAGGGCGAGCGGACCATCCGAGGTTCAATCCTCTCTGGGAGCTACCTAAACACGTTCGTGTCCGACGACTCCTACGAAGTCGTGCGCGAGGGCATCATCACGGAACCTGTCCAGTCGGGCACGACCCTGAACGCAGGCTTCGATGCGGACGCGTTGCCCTGGGCGTACTCGGACTGGGTCGACGCCGCGGCCGCGAGCGGCGCGTGGGTCGGCGCAGGCGGCAACCCGGGCGGGTTCGCCTCGATCACGACTAACTTCGACGCGAGCCAGGTCGTCGCGGGCTACTGGTACCAGGCCTTCACCGTGTCCGGCTCCCCGCCCTTCGCGGCGCTCCTCAACCTCGATTGGAGGATCTCCGCGTTCGGCGCGACGGGCGGCAGCACGCAGATGTATGCGTTCGTCGACGCGGCGGCGGGCGCGCCGGTCCTCGGGACGCAGGTGTGGGCCTCCGGGGCCGTGACCGCGGTCACGGCCTGGACCGCGGTTGTGAACATCGACGTGAGCACCCGGATCACCGCACCGGGGACGTACTACGTGAAAGTTGCGATGCGGACGCAGAATGCGGGCTCCGGCACCGCGACGGCAGGCGGCTTCGACAACGTCGCGCTCGCGTGGTCCTCGACGGGCGGCGATGCGAGCGAGCTCGAGCAGTACTGGCGCCTTGCCCTGCTCCCAACGCGGCCCGGCACGACGTACACGTTCAACCTCGAGGCGCGCCACAACGCGAACGGCGAGGGCGACAACTTCGTCTTCGCGTACTCGACGAACGTCGTCCTGAACAACCCGCTCACCGGCACGTACACGACGATGCTCTGGGTCAACGCGACGGCGGACCAGGCGTACTCCTTCATCCTGCCCGCGAGTGTCGCGGGGAAGGTCGTCTGGATCCGCGCGCTCGACATGGATCGCACGGTCGGGAACATTAGCCTCGACAGCCTCTTCGTCGACCGGATGTACATCAGGGCGGACACCCCCTCCGGGACGACCGGCTCGAGCCTGACGAACCCGGGGGATGCGACCGCGGTGAACTCGATCGACGCGGACGATCAGAATGGGGATAGCTACTCGGACCTCATCGTCGGCACGAATGGCGGGCGGCTGTTCAAGTATCTCGGTAGCGCGGGCGGCCTGCAGACGCCGGTCGGCGCATTCGCCGGGCCCTTGGGATCCGCCGTCCTTGGCGTGAAGTTCGGCGCGATCTCAGGCACGCAAGCCGGCCTCGAGGTCACCGTGGCATTCGCGAGAACCGTGCGCCTCTATACCGCCTTCGGATCCACGGGTTCCCCGATTGGGGCTGACCTTTCGACCAACGAAATCGCCCCTCCCAACGGAGGCGAGGATATCTCTGCCTTCGGTGTAGGCGACGTGAACGGCGATGGATTGGACGACATCGTCGTAGGCACGACCTCCACCGGCGTGACGGTCAATGGCTATTTGCTGCTCTGGATCAACCGGAACAACGGCCTCACGTGGAGCCCCGTGGTCAAGGTCGACACCGTCGGCGCGAAGGTGTGGAGCCTCGCCCTGGGCGACGCGAGCAAGGCGCAGTACCTGGGCCGCTAGGGGTGGAGGGCGTCGAGGACGCCCTTCGAACGCTCGACCTCGATCACCGCGAGGATGCGGCGCGCCCGCAGCGCGATCTCATGGAGGCGGGACGCCATGTGCCGCTCTCGCTCGAGTTGCAACCGCGCGAACCCGGCGGATCGGTTCACCTCCGCGTCCCATTCGAGGACGAATTCCCGCGGGGTCTCCGCACGGAACTTCCTTCGCACCAGCTTCGAATGCGCGCGTCCCTGGAACAGAAGCTCGACGGCCCCGACCCACTTCGTGTACGCGTCCGTGTACGTCTCCTCGTCCATGTCGAGGGCCTCGACCCGCAGACCGCTCCCCTCCGCCGCGCGGAGCGCCTCCGTGAAGCAGGGCGGAGGCTTCACCGGGGTCTCCCAGGCGGAAAGGCCTGCGACGTACACCTCCTCCTCGACGTTCTCCGGAGCGACGGGCTCGCCCGCATGATGCCGGAGCCCATCGAGCTCCTCGGGCGAGATGCTCAAGGCCACGACATCCGGGGCGGTCGATGCGACGGCCCGGGCAGCCGCGATCCCCTCGCTCGGGAGGCCACGGACGACGGGGAACGCGAGGATGGAGGCTCGGCCGAGCCGGACCTCCTCCATCACCCTTTCCTCTCGTCGATGAGGTCCTCGACCGCCTCGATGTCCCTCGCCTTGCGGACCTCTTCGCGGGCGATGACAGGGATGCCCTCGATCGACCTGCGCATGGAGCGCCGCTCGACGAACAGGACCGCCTCCCTCTCGACCACGCGGCCGATGTTTGAGACGATGGCCGCCTTCCGCTCCAAGGTGCCCTGACGGTCCCCGACGCCGGTGAGCAGGACGCGGTCCTTCGACGTGAAGGCCTCGAACGGCGAGCGCACGGTCGGGAGGACGTCATAGCCAAGGTCCCGGAGCCGCTCGAACAGGTCCCGCTCGAAGGACTCGAGCTTCGCGAACGAATCCAAGACGCGTTCGACGTCCGCGGTGAACGCGAGAGGGTCGATGGGGAGGACGATGGGTTCCCCCAAGAACTCCTCGAGACGCGTGGCGACCTCCATCGTAGCGGACATCCCTTCGAGGTACATCTGGATCGTCCGGCGGGAGA
The DNA here is from genome assembly GCA_035283405.1 of Thermoplasmata archaeon. Taxonomy (GTDB): domain Archaea; phylum Thermoplasmatota; class Thermoplasmata; order RBG-16-68-12; family RBG-16-68-12; genus RBG-16-68-12. The sequence continues at coordinate 37,345 of DATEUA010000168.1, forward strand.
CGCCGGCGATCTCCGCGAGCGCCCCGAGGGAGATCCGCCGCTCGTCGCGCGCCCTCCGGAGGGCGCGCGTGTCGAGGTTCACGTACAGACCGCCCGGCGCCGAGAACACGAACGGGGGGACGCCCTCCTCAAGGAGATCGAGGAAGGTCGGGCGGGAGAGGATCGCGACGCCGAAGCGGCTGTACAGGACGCCGTCCTCGAGGTCCCCCGTGCCGCTGTGCTCCCCGACGACGAGGGGCACTCCCTCGAGGGTCTGCGCGATCAGCTTGAGTTCGTCCGCGTGGCCCTTCGAGAACGCGTCCACGTTCTGAAGGACCTTCACGAGGAGCAGGGTCCGGTCGCGACGCGCGACGACGTCGAAGCAGAGACCCCGCTGCGTGTGCCGCTCCGACAGGTAGAATCCGGTGCGGGCCAGGGCGTCCCGGACGTCGTCGAGGAGGCGGTCCCGGTTCACGACTTCAAGTAGGCCTATGCTTCTATATAAATCGGGGGGAGTGCGTTCCTCTACCCGGATGCGCGCCTCCCGGGCAGGAGAACCCTTTATCGGAGAGGCTTCCTTCGCCGGGCGCGTGACGGGGGACCTGCGCGCGGATCGGGTCGTCATCGACGACCCCGCAGAGGCGAGCGCGCTGCACAATCGAGGCTGGTTCGGGGAGCCCCGACCCGGGGGCGGTCTCGGACTGAGCCTCCTCGAAGCCGTCTACCTTGTGGAGGGAGGGCGGCTCGAGGTGCGAAGGGATGGAGCGCGTGCCACAATGCGGGACCTGTTCCGCCGGGCGAGCGCCGTGGTGGACCAGTTCGAGATCCGATACCTCGTGTACCGGGACCTGCGGCAGCGCGGGTACGTGGTCGAGGAGCGGGAAGGACCCATCGACTTTCAGGTGTATCCGCGGGGCGGCGCGCCGAAGAAAACCCCGAGCCGGTACTGGATCGTCGCCCGGAGTGAGCGGGCGGTCTTCGATCTCGCCGAGGTCCTGGCCCGCGCGAGGGATGCGAGCGCGGTCCGCAAGAGCCTCCTCCTCGCGGTCGTGGACGAGGAGAGCGACCTGACGTACTACGCGGTCCGCGAGGCGGAGCCGAAGGGGCACGCGACGAAGGCCGACGCCCCGGGTCCCGTCGTCGTCCATTTCCTCGGGGACCGCGCGATGGTCGTCGACGAGGACCAGGCGAAGGCCCTCCACGCGTCCGCGTTCTTCGGGAAGATCGTCGGTCGAAGGCTCCAGCTGAGCCTCCTCGAGACCACGTACCTCCTCAAAGAAGGCCTCGTGGAGGTCAGGAACGCGGACACGGACCGGCCGATCGGACTCCCGCGGCTGGTCCGGGAGGCGAAGGCGGTCCAGCCCGACTTCGAGCTCCGCCTCCGTGCCTACGAGGACCTCACAGCCCGTGGAATCATCGCGAAGACGGGATTCAAGTACGGTTCACACTTCCGCGCGTACGAAGGGGACCCGGACGCGCAGCATGCGAAATACCTGGTCCACGCCTTGCCGCAAGGACATCGAGGGATGTGGCCCGAGATCAGCCGGGCGGTCCGGCTCGCGCACGGCGTGAAGAAGCAGATCCTCTTCGGGGAGGTTGGGCATCGGGTCCG
>DATEUA010000169.1:0-17350 GCA_035283405.1 Thermoplasmata archaeon
CGGGGATCGTGCACGACGTCGTTCGACACGATCATCAGGATGCGCATCGAGGAGCCGCGCGGCCAATGCGACCGCCTCGATATTAACCATGCGCGCGGAAAGCGGTCGAGTCCGAAACCATCATTACACGTCGGCCCTTACGTCGGGTCCGTTGCTCATCAGCGTCGTGGTGACGGTTCGGAACGAGGCAAGGAACATCGCCGCCTTGCTCGACAGTCTCGTGATCCAGGAGCCGCCCCTCGAGGTCGTCGTCGTGGACGCTTGGAGCTCCGACTTGACCCGCGAGATCGTCCGACGGTACGAGGAGAAATATGAATTCGTCCATCTGTATCTGCAGGGCGGCACCCGGGCCACGGGGCGCAACTTCGGTATCGCGAAGGCCCGGGGGGAGGCGGTCGCGTTAATTGACGGGGATGCGATCGCGAGTCCGTTCTGGATTCGCGAGCTCCGAGCGGCTCTCCAGACGTCTGAGATTGTGGCGGGACACACGATCCAGATCGGGTACCGGCCGTTCGAGGATCTTGAGCGCGTCGCGCTCATCGTTCGCTCCTCCGACGTGACGTTTCCGTCGACAAACCTCGCATATCGCGTGGGAGTCCTCCGCGAGATCGGCGGGTTCGACGCATGGTTCCTCACCGCAGAGGACATCGACCTGAACCTGCGCGCCGTGACTGCGGGACACGACATCGTGCACCGAAGCGGCGCGATCGTGTACCACCGGACTCGTGGCTCCGTGTACGACTTCCTTCGGCAGGCCCTGTGGAACGGCGCCGGGCGCAAGCAGCTCACCCTGAAGCACGGGGCCCTGTGGCGGAACTATCGCCCGGTCGCGATGCTGCGCCAGCGGACGACGTTCTGGTCCCTCCTTCGGCTCGCGACCGCCCTCCTCGGCTACGCAGGCTACAAGCTCTTCGGCCGGGCGCGGCCCCCGTGACGCGCGAAACGCTTATGGTCGGCACCCGGCATCGCGCGCCGATGCCCGAGGTCTCCGTCGTCATCCCGACGATGAACGAGGAGGCCTCGATCGGGGACGTACTCGACGAGGTCCTCGACGCCCTCCGCGCTCGCGACCTGGAGATCCTCACCGTGGATACGGATTCCCGCGATCGGACGAACGAGATCGCCGCCGCGAAGGGGGCCCGCGTCGTGCGCGAACCGCGCCGGGGCTACGGGCGAGCGTACAAGACCGGGTTCGCGGCCGCCCGCGGGACGTACATCGTCACGCTCGACGCGGACTTCACGTACCCCGCGTCCCGCCTGCCCGATCTCCTCCGTCCGCTGGAGGAGGGCCGGGCGGACTTCGTCTCCGCGGACCGCCTCACCCGCCTGTCCCACGAGGCGATGTCCGACATGCATCGGATCGGGAACGGGATCCTGAACGGCACGTTCCGCCTCCTGTTCCGCCACCCGATCCGCGACTCCCAGTCAGGCATGTGGGCCTTCCGGCGGGACCTCGTCTCGAGCCTGGACCTCGTCCATGAGGGGATGGGCTTCTCCGAGGAGCTGAAGACCGAAGTGATCCGGCGCGGGTTCCGGTTCCTCGAGGTCCCGATCGACTACCGCCCCCGACGGGGAGAAAAGAAGATTCGGAGCGTGCGCGACGCGTCCGACAACCTCGTGTGGCTCGTCCGGAAGCGGTTCGGATGGGCGCGACGCCCGTAGGCGGGTCTCACGACGCCTCGAAGAGCCGCTCGACCATCCACGGCACGTCGACGGAGCGCAGGTCCTCGTACCCCTGCCCGACCGTCACGAAGACGACCGGCTTGCCGATCGTGTGGGCCATCGACAACGCGGCGCCTCCCTTCGCGTCCGCGTCGATCTTCGTCAGGATGACCCCGTCCAACCCGACCGCCTCGTGGAACTGCTTCGCCTGTTCGACCGCGTCGTTCCCCGCAAGGGCGTCCCCCACGTAGAGGACGAGGTGCGGCTCCGCGACCCTCTTGATCTTGCGCATCTGGTCCATCAGGTTCTGGTTCGTCTGCATCCGGCCCGCCGTGTCGATGAGGACGACGTCGCGGCCTCGGACGCGCGCGTGCTCGACCGCATCGAAGGCGACCGCCGCCGGATCGGCCCCCGCCTTGTGCTTGATGAGCTTGAAGCCGACGGACTCCGCGTGCCGCTCGAGCTGCTCGATCGCCCCTGCGCGGAACGTGTCCGCCGCGGCGACGACCGCGGTGAGCCCTTTCTTCTGCAGATGGTAGGCGAGCTTCGCGATCGTCGTCGTCTTGCCCGTGCCATTCACCCCTACGAACATGATCACGACGGGCTTCGGGGCCGACGCGACGAACCCGAACAGGTCGAGGGGCGGCACGGTAAGCGCCTTCCCGATCGCGCTGCGGAGGGCGATCTCGATCCCTTCCTCGAAGGTCACGTCCTTCGAGAGCCGGCGGCCCTGGAGGTCCTCCGCGAGATGGTCCACGATCTCCTTCGTGACGGAGAACGCAACGTCGGATTCGAGGAGGGCGATCTCGAGGTCGTACAGGACCTCCTCGAGCTTCTTCGGGTCGATCTTGCGACCGCGATCCCCGACGACCTCGTCGGGCGCGACCTCCGTCTCCGCCTTCTCCCGCCAGCCCTTCAGCCGGTCCCGGAGCGTCTTGAACATCTACGTCCGCTCGCCCTGCCGCTCCTGGAGCTTCGCGTAGGCGTCCTCGACGAGCGCCCCTTGCATGTCCGCCCGGCGCTGCATCTCTCCGATCCGCTGCCCGATCGCGTTCGCCGCGTCCGTGATCGACTTGATCCGGGCGTCGAGGCGTTCGACCTGCGCCGGGATGTCGTCGAACACGATCAGGTCCGAGCCGATCCCCACGAAGGCCTTCTCCGAGTCCTTCACCTGTCCGACGAGGAAGGACTGCGCGCCGACAGGTAGGAGGATCTCCGCTCCCGGCCCGGCGTCCTTGTAGCGGGAGAGGGTCTCCCGGGCCCGGAGGTACTCCTCGAGGGACACCCGGACGATCTCCTGCTGCTGGGCGAGGGCCTCGATCTGCGCGCGGTACTGCTCGAGGACCGCGATCCCTCGACGCAGGTCCGTGTCCGAGGCGCTCATCGACGCACCTCGAGGGTGTGGCGGACCGCGGGATCGCGGACGTCCGCCGGGGCGACCTCGTCGACCCCGGCGATCTCGATGTATTTCCGCGCGACCCCGTGCTGGCTCCCGAGCACGGACAGGATCCTCTCGCGGGCGGCCGCATCGTCCGCCGCGGCGACCTCCTTCGCGAAGCCCTGCCAGTCGCGCCCCATGCGGAACCGGCCCCGGACGCGGTACGCCTTCATGGAAATCGCCCGGCGAAAGGCCTGGGCCCTTAAAGGCTTGCCTTCACCGGACCGCGGGCGCGATCCGCTGGAAGTGGTCGATGAGGTCTTCCGCGATCTTCGGGGTGATCCCCTTCACCCGGGTGAGCTCCTCGACCGTCGCGAACTCGAAGTGCTCCGCGGTCTTGAAGCCCGCATCGCTGAGGGCCTTCGCCCTCGATGGGCCGATCCCCTTCACCTTGGAGATCTCCTGGAGGACGTCCGCCGTCATCGCGCGGGACTCCTGGAGCTCTCGGACCTTCGCGTGGATCAGCTCGTCCCCCGGGTTCAGCTTGAGGGCCTCCGCGTATGCACGGAGCGCGTCGTCGTCGCGGCCCATCTTCGCGAGGACGTCCCCCTGCGCGGCCCAGGCCTCGTCGTCGAGGCTCGAGAGGGACACGAGGGTGTCGAACGCCTCGAGGGCCCCGTCGAGGTCCCCCTCCGCCTGGAGGATGTGCCCCCGGTTCAGGAGGGCCGCGACGTTGTTCGGCTGGATGCTCAGCACGAGGTCGAGGCAGTTGATCGCCCTCATCGATTGCCCGCTCCGCCGGTACGCGACCGCCTTGCCGATCAGGGCGTTCACGTTCGAGGGGTCGATCTCGAGGATGTCGTCGAACAGGCGCAACGCCTGCGCGTACTTCCCGGAGGCGCTCGCGATCAGGGCGCGGCTCAGAAGGCCGGGCACGTCGACGCGGGCCTCCTCGATCTTCTGCGCGAGCCCGTCGTCCGACGGGTCGAGGTCGTAGGCCTCGTTGTACGCCCCCAGGGCCTCCGTCCGGCGGCCGAGGTTCGTGAGGATGTCCCCCTTTCGTTCCAGGGCGGTCCCGTCGTGGGCCCGGAGGCGCAGGGTCTCGTCGACCGCCTCGAGGGCCTCCCGCCAGCGCCGTTCGCCCATGAGGAGGGACCCGAGAGCCGCGAGGGCCTTGTCGTTTCTCCGGTCCGCGACGAGGACCCGACGGTACGCGTCGATCGATTCCGCCTTCTTCCCGAGGCGCTCGAGGCCCGCGGCCCTCCCGAGGAGCGCGGGCACGTGGGCCGGCTTCATCCGCAAGGCCTCGTCGTACGACGCGAGGGCGGCCTCGAGCTGTCCGCCGCCGGCGAGGGCCTCCGCGCGCCCGACGAGGGCGTCCGGGGTGTCGACCTTGGGCCTCGGGGTCGCGGGCTTCGCGGGGACCTTCGCGACCTCCGTCGGCCGCGGCGCCGGCTCCGGGGGCCGCGAGGGGGCCGCGACGATCGCCGGGGTCTGGACGACGGATGCCTTCGCGGGGTGCGAGGGACGCGCCTCTTCCTGGGTCGGCGCCCGGGCGGCGGTCGTCGCGTACTCGACGTAGAAGCGCTCGTCCTGCGAGGCTTTCGTCTCGACGCCGCCCGCGAACACGGCCGCCGCCTTCGTCCGGTCCCGGATCGGCCGGGCGACAAACCACCACGCCACGTTCACCCCGCCGAGGAGGATCAGGAGGAACGGGACGACGGTGAAGAGGCCGGGCATCGCGCCCTTCTGCAGCCCCACGGCGACTTCCGCGCGGCCCCCGAGGGTGTTCTCCATCGCGATGGACCACGACGCGAAGCGCGGGGCGGCCTCCGGAATCGGCGAGGCGACGAACCGGTCCCCCGACCCGTTCACCCAGCCCGACGCGACCCCCTGGCCGTCTCGGGTGACCGTCACGAGGACGTTCCCCGTGCTCGACGGCTGGCCTGTGACGACGATCTGGCGCACGAAGCTCAGGCCGAGGGTGTCCGGGCTCGTGAAGTTCATGAAGCGGGTCTCGAAGCCAGGCACGGGGACGGAGAGGGGGGCGTCGGAGAGGAGGTCCCCCGCGACCTGCGCGCCGGTCGGAAGGAAGAGCAGGACCCCGATCCCGAACGCGACGCCGGCGGCCCAGCCCGCGCGGACCATGCCCTCCCGGGCGAGGAGGAACCGGTGGCTGTCCCCCGCCGCATGCGTGATCTCCAGATGCCGGAAGTAGGCGGCGAGGGCCGTCGCGACGACGGCCATGAGGAGCCCGATCTCGATCGCCCCGGCGAGGGGCAGGAAGAGCGGCTTCAGGCTCGCGCCCTGTGCAGCGAATCCCGCGAGGATGAACAGGGCTGTCACCCCGCCAAGGGACCCCAGGGTGAGCGTGCGGATGCGGACGATCCGGTGGAGGCGGTCCTTCCCGTGGAGCCTCTTCGCGTACCCCGACATGGGTTCCCTAGGCCTCTGGGCTGACGGTAGCGAGTCCCCTGGCCGCGAGGAAGATGGCCAGGAACTGCGGAACCTCATTTACCCCAGGAGCCACGTTAAACGTTTCGTCGTGCATCTCCAGGGTGATTTTACCCACGGCGCGGACGCGGGTCCTCTCGTCGGACCAGCTCGTCGGGATCGCGTCCCGGAGCGGGCGGAAGGCGTCGAGCTCGTCCCGGGTGAGGGCGAGGACGGCCAGGCCCGTCCTCCCGTGGAGGGAGGTCGGCAGGCGGATGAGCCGCTTGATGTCCGAGGTCACGGGCTCGTCCGTCTCCCCGCGGCCCCGCATCGCGTCGAGGATCCGCACGTCCTGCACGGGGATGTCGTCCCGGTCCGTGAGGGGGATCTGCTCGAGCGCGAGGACGACCTGGATGAGCGCGTCGCGGTCCTTGTCGTGGAGGGCCTCGATCTGTCCCTCCCGCACGCGGTCGACCCCGCGGATCGTGCGCGGCTTCGTCGCGCGGACGGCGAAGAGGTTGTCGTACAGGGATCCCGCGCGGGTCGCGTCGACGTGCCCGACGTTCTGCACGAACTCCACGGCGGCGTCCCGGCCGAGCGACTCGAGCCGGCGCGTGACCTCGTTCACCCCGCGTGCGAGGATCCCGGCCCACCCCGGGGCGTCGACGGACGGGGCGATCACCCGTTTCTTGACCCGGACGCGGCCCTGGAATTCCTTCTTGTCGTAGGGAGACTCCCTGAACACCCACGTTGGGTCGAGGCCCTTCGCGGTGAGGAAGTCCACGATCTCCCGGCGCTCGTGCGTTCCGAGGGCCCACACGCGCTCGTCGAACACGTGGATGTGGTACCCGCGTCCGCCGGAGAACACGAGGCGCATCTTCGACTCGTCGAACCCGAAGTACGGCACGAGGAACCGGTCCCACAGCTTGATGATCCCCGCCTTCACGGCCTCGAGCATTTCGGCGTACGTCATGGCCTTCGCGCCGGGGAGGTGGTCCGCGTCCAGGTCAAAGATCAGGTCCGCCCCGAGCCACCCCTTCTCCTCCATCGTCGGAGCGCCCGGGGTCTCGTAGTACGCGCTCGAGTAGTATGCGTGGGCGGGCGTCCGGGCCACGAGGAATTCGCGCAGGTCGTCCTCCTTCGAAAACCCGAGGTGCCGCTGGACGATCCCTGCCTGGAAAAACATGAACCCGAACTCCCGGCGGGCGTACCGGTCCGGGAGGACAAGCTTCGTCGAGGCGTAGTGACGGCGGAAGTGCTCCCGAAGAAACCGCGCGGTCGCCTCTTTCTCCGCGTCGGCCGCGGCCATCGGCGCGCGAACGCGGGAGGCCGGGATAAGGGTTCCCGGGAGCGAGGCGGATCCGGTCGGTACGCAGAAATAGGCCCGAGGCGGCTGCCGGCGCATGGACCGGCGCGGGGCCGCGTGGGCCGGGATCGTCCTCCTGTTCGTCGGCCTCTACGTCGGGATCCCGGCCTTCGGACTCCTGATCGATCGGCTCGCCGGGGTGCCGGTCCTGCCCGACGTCGTGCGCGGCTCCGGGGCGCCCGTCGTCGCCCTCGGGGCCACGGGCCTTTTGTGGAGCATCGCCCTCTTCGTCCGCGTCGGTCGGGGCACGCCGAACCCGGCCTTCCCGCCTCGGTCCCTCGTGACGACGGGCCCCTTCGCGTGGACCCGCAACCCGATCATCGGATCGCACTTCCTCATCCTCGTCGGGATGGCTCTCCTGTTCGGATCGCCCTCGGCGATCCTCGTGACCGTGCTCCTGGGCGTGCCCGCGCGGTCCCTGGTCCTCCACGAGGAGAAAACGCTCGAGTCGCGGTTCGGGGAGGCGTACCGGGCGTACCGCGCACGGGTGCCTCGTTGGATCCCGCGACCGCCGCGTCGACCGACAGGATAGGCATCGTGGCATCCCCTCCGATGCGAGACAGATCCCCGCGACCCTGAGTGGGAAAGGCTTATCTCTCACGACGCCCCCTTTGCCCGCCGGAGGGGTTCCGTGGACTTGTTCAGTGCGCTCGTGCTCGCGTCGCTTCTTGTTTCTCCGGCCCCGGAAGGGGCCCTCCTCGCGAAGGAGGTGTCGACCGTCCACGTCGACATGGACTGGACCGAGGTGCTGCCTGGGATTGAGATCCTCGTGGATGGCACGTTCCACAATACGACCTTGCTGTTCGCGACGCAGGACCCGTCCGTCGTCCGCGTGGAGGGCCTATTCCTCTTCCATGGGCTTCAGGGGATCCGCGGCGTCGTCCCGGGCGTCGGCCTCGTGACGATTCTCATCGAAGCGAAAATCAGCGAAGTCCGGGTCATCGGGACGTTCATGCTGGAGCCGCCGATCTTCCTGATCCCGATCGATGCGACCTTGTCCCTGCGGAGCGTCGGCACCCTCAGCGTGACGGCCGGAGGCGTGACGTTCACGGAGGAGGTCAATGAACTCTTGATTCTCCAGGTGCGGAACGGGAGCATCTTCTGGGTGCGGATCGGCGTGCCTATGGGTTGGCCGTTCCAGCCGTGAGGTCATCGGCCCACCCCCGGCGCGACCGTAGAAGCCGTCGAGGCTACAGCCGGTAGGAGATTGTTGCGCTCGTTCCCGCAGAGCCTGCCGGGTCGCGCAAGTCGCGCAAGCGGACGACCTCGAGCGTCTCGCCGGCGAGGCGCCTCCCGAGGCCTTCGATGTGCCCGTCTCCGACGACGGCGACGATGTCCCCTTTCGTCCGGTGCAGGTCCCGGAGCGCCGCGGCCATCCGCTCGTCGCGCTCGTCGATGAGGACGCGCTTCGCGGTCGGCAGGCGAGCCGCGAACTCCTCGATCACGGCGCGTTCGTCCTCCTGGTATCGTCGGAGTTCCGCGTCGACCCGGGACTTGCGTACGAAGGCGCTGCTCAGGATCGCGAAGACGAACCGCGCCCTTTCCCGGAAGGACATCTGCCGCCAGGTCCGCAGGATCGCGTTCCGGGAATCCTCGTCGATGAGAGCGATCTCGCTCCCGAGGTCGCGCGCGCTCTGCGCGGCGGCGAGCATCTCGTCCCCCACCCGGACCCCGTACTGAGCGGCGATCCGTGCCTGGAACCGCGCGAGGAGGCCGAACAGGGACGGAGGCGTTGTCGTCGGTCCGCGTGCCGTCAGGACCTGGAAGCGCGCGGCGTCGAGCTCGAGCGCGACGACCTTTGGCCGCCGCGCGAGGATCTCCCGCCGGATCGAACCGGCGAGGTCGAACACGTGCCCGACGCCGAGCAGGGTGATCATCGGAGGCGCGGACCATCCCGCTCCCGACGATAACGCTTTGCCTGCCGGGGTCCGTGTGCGACAACCCGGGGCGAAGGGACTGGACGAACGATTATGTAGCCCCAACTCGTGCGCGACGGGTCGGAGTGGCCATGGATGATCCGTTCCGGGTGAACCGGAAGTGGTGGGACGAGGCCGTGGGCGTCCACGTCCGCTCCCAGGGGCCCGCGGGCTACGACGTCGAGGGCTTCCGGAGCGGCGGGTCCTCCCTGCACCCCGTCGAGCGGACCGAGGTCGGCGACGTCCGCGGAAAGAAGCTCCTGCATCTCCAGTGCCACTTCGGACTCGACACGCTCTCGTGGGCGCGCCTCGGCGCCGATGTGACGGGGGTCGATTTCTCCGAGAGGGGAATCGAGGCGGCAGAGGCCCTCGCCACTGAGCTCCGCATCCCTGCGCGGTTCCTGCTCTCGAACGTGTACGATCTGCCAAACGTCCTGAGGGAGGAATTCGACATCGTCTTCAGTTCCATTGGCGTGATCAACTGGCTTCCGGATCTCGGTGCGTGGGCGCGCGTCGTCGCCCGACACGTCCGCCCGGGCGGGTTCTTCTACCTGATCGATGCGCACCCCTTCGCCGGCGTGTTCTACGACGAGAGCGACGCGACGGACCTCAGGCTCTGGCTCCCGTACTGGCGCCCGGGGCCGTTCCGCATCGAGGAGGACGGTACGTATGCGGACAAGGCGGCCCACTTCGAGCACCCCGTCACGATCGAATGGGCACACACGTTGGGCGAAATCTTGGACGCGATCCTGGGCGCAGGGCTCCGGATCGAGTTCCTCCACGAGTTCCCCGTTTGCGCGTGGGAGATGTTCCCGTTCATGGTGAAGGGCGACGACGGCTACTACCGGCTCCGCGAAGGCCCGGACCGGATCCCGCTTCTGTTCTCGGTTCGCGCGTCCAAGCCGGCGCCTTGAAGGCGACGCGCGATCAGCGCGACCTCCGCTCCCGCACCACGCGACCGTACATCCGGACGATCTCCTCCGCGCGGACGGACCCCTGGCGGAGTGTCCGGTGCCGCGTGCGGATGTGGTGGACGATGGCGCGGTCCTTCCCCAGGTCGACGATGTCCCCGACGGCGAACTCCTCGTCGGGCACCGCGATCACGTCGTGGGCCACCGTGCGGTTCCTCTTGTTCACGGAAAACTTGACCCGGACCCGGTCCACACGTTTCGCCCAGATCGTCGCGATGTCTTTCGCCTCCGCGGCCGGGACCCTCGCGCCCCGCGACTCGATTGCGGTGATTTCCGCGCGGCTCTCTCCGAGGTCGAGGGAATTCCCCACCGCGACGGCCTCCGTCGGGGAGAACTCGATCGTCGTCCGCTCGGACGATTCGAGCCAGCTCACGATCACCGGTACCGAGATGGGGCGGGGCTCCCTCGTGGCGACGGATCGCACGACGCCGCACTTCGAGCACTTCACGACCCCTTCGAAGACGAGATCCGCCTTGCCGCCGACCTTCCCGCGCAGGACGCGGTGCGGCACCTCGCCACATGTCTCGCATCGGAGGACGAGCGCGCTGGGTGCGGCCATCGCGTCGAGCCATGGGGGCCGCCCGGCAAAAGGGTTGCGACCGCCTACGTCGCGAACGGCGGGACCCGTGGCTGACAAGTTAGGCCAGGGGATACCCTTGCGCGGGGTTGGCTAACAACTTAGCCCAAATTGAGTCTGTATCCCGCGGACCGCGGATTCATCCGGTCGGGGCCTTCCACCCGCACTCGCTCGAGAGCCCACCGAGCCCTCGACGGAGCGGACCTCCGCATCGCGGGCATCGAGCGGCGGCCACGAACTTGTCGACCCACGCATCGCGAATCTCCGAGATGTCCGCGCGTTCCGCTTCCGCGAATATCGCTCGGAGCTCCGGCGTCGTCGCGAGGGCCCGCAGGCCTTCGACCCGAGCGAGCCGGGGCTTCGCCCCGCCGCGGCCTAGCGGTAGGCGCATCAGCGCGGGTGCCGATACGAACCCGAACACGATCCCGCCGACGTGGGCCTCCCAGGCGACGCCCCGCCCTGGCTGCATTCCCAGGAGGATCTCGAGCAGGAGGAACCCGACGACGAAGTAGATCGCGGGTATCGCGGGAAGCCCGGGGAGCGGCAGGAACAGCCGGACGCGTTCCCTGGGGTAGAGCCGCCCGTACCCGCCGAAGATTGCGAGGAGGCCCGCGGACGCACCGACGAGGGCGACGAACTCGTCCACGTGAAGCAGCACGAAAACCGCGGCCCCGAACGCGCCGCCGCCGAAGAACAGGATTGCCCAGCGCCGCGAACCGATCCGCTCCTCGACGATCGGAGCGATGAAGACGAACCCCATCAGGTTCAGGAGGAGGTGCACGAGGTTTCCGTGGACGAACTGGAACGTGATCCAGGTCCACGGGGGCGAGAGGGCCCCCGCGATTGAGACGAGCGCGAGGTCCGCCGTGACGGTCGGGTAGAACGGATCGAGGGTCTGGAACGCGATGGCGAACGAGACCTCGCCGAGGGCGTACACGACGATCGCGGCGACGGCCAGGGTGAGGGAAAGCAGCGCCTTCCGCGCGAACGCGTAGAGGAATGCAACGACGATGGCCCCGATCGCAGCGATCGAGAGCGGACCCACGGGCCGACGAGCGGCGCTCGCGGCTTAAGGCCTGCGACGACGTCATCCGGCCGTCTCGAGGATCCGCGCGATCCGCTCCGCCGCATGCCCGTCCCCGAACGATTTCGCCTTCGTCCCCGTCGGGTTGAAGTTCGCGATCGCGTGCAGGATGTCCTCCGTCTCCGTGCCGACGACGGCGTTCCAGCCGTCCTCGACCGTCTCGATCCACTCCGTCTCGTCCCGGAGGGTGACGCACGGCACGCCGAAGAAGTACGCCTCCTTCTGGACGCCACCGGAATCCGTCGCGACCTTCTGCGCCTTCATCAGGAGGGCGAGGAAGTCGAGGTAGTCGACCGGGTCGATCGCGGTGACCTTTCCCCGAAGGGCCTCCCACAGCCCGAAGGCCTCCAGGTTCTTCCGGGTCCGGGGGTGGACGGGGAATACGACGGGACGCCCGCACCGCACGAGGGCGTCGACGATCCCCCGGAGCGTCTCCCGATCGTCCACGTTCCCGGGACGGTGGAGCGTCACCAGGACGTAGTCCCCGGGCCTCAGGCCGAGACGCTCGACGATATCCCGACCGCGGGCGGCCTGCGCGCTGTGCAGCGCGACGTCGTACATCACGTCCCCGACGAGGTGCACCCCTTTCGTGATTCCTTCCCGGCGAAGGTTGTCCACCGCGGTCTGGGTCGGGCAGAAGAGGAGCTCGGACAGGTGGTCCGACATGACCCGGTTGATCTCCTCGGGCATCGTCCGGTTGAAGGAGCGCAGGCCCGCCTCGACGTGCCCTACTGGCACGTGTCGCTTCGCGGCGACGAGGGCCCCCGCGAGGGTCGAGTTCGTGTCCCCGTAGACGAGGACGAGATCCGGGGCCTCCTTCTCAAGGACCCCCTCGAGGCCTCTCATCATCTCCGCGGTCTGGACCGCGTGGCTCCCGGACCCGACGCCGAGGTTGTAGTCCGGGCGCGGGATCTCGAGGACCTCGAAGAAGACGTCGGACATCGTCTCATCGTAGTGCTGCCCCGTGTGGATGAGGATTTCCACGTTGTGCCGACGGACCTCGCGGCTCACCGGCGCGGCCTTGATGAACTGAGGCCTCGCGCCGACGACGCTCGCGATCTTCACGGCGCGCGGAAGGAAGGCGGCCGCTAATTAACGCTTCCGTTTCGATGTCGCGCCTTCCGGGGAGCGCGCGGTTCAGACCCTGAGCTTCCCGCCCTCCACGATCGACGTCCGGTCCGACCGGACGCTCGCCCGCGAGAGCGTCGACGCGAAGAAGAACGACCCCTTGTTCGCGCCCCCGAACTCATCGTTCGCTCCGATCCCGAGGCTCACCGCACCGGCGACGAGGTGGTCCACGAACCCGCCGAGGTACGAGGCCTTCGGGTTCAACCCGATCGACAGTGCGCCGATCCGGTCCTTGTCGCCCCCTTCCGCCTTCAGATAGTTCTCGAACGCCTTGAGGTTCTTCGCCGCCCCGTAGTCCACGAGGCGCCCGGCCTCGAACGTGAACCGAAGGTCGCGGATCATCCGGCCCCACAGCGGGGTCGACGGGAACGTGACGTGGCCGTCCGCCCGCATCTCCTGCGGGGCGATCGTCACGGTCCCCGTGGGGAGGGACTCGTGGAGCGCGCCGCGGGCGATGTCGTTCGCGTCGATGATCCCGTCATTCGGGAACGCCTCCCGACCCGACAGGTCGAGGGTGAGGTCCGTCCCCTCCGCCGTGACCCGGACGTCCCGGGCGCCCGCGAGCTCCTTGCCGACGAGCTGACCGGCCGCGGCCATCTTCCGCAGGTCCGCCCCGAGGGCCGCGACGACGATACGCTTCCACTTCGTCAGGCTCACGCCGTACTTCCGCGCGCGCTGTGGGGTGACCTGTCCCAGCCCGACGAACACAGTCCTGACCTTCCGCACCCGCTTCCGGTCCTCGATCTCCTTGAACACGGCGCTCATCGCGGACATCCGCTCGGGCTTCGTGCGATCGAACACCTTCGGGTCCTCCGGCCCTCCGAGCTCGACCTCCGCGGTGATCGTCTCTGCGAGGCTCGCGTAGCTCGCGGACTTCTTCGATGCGTACTTCACGTCCTTCTCGACGAACTCCGCGATCCAGAGGTCGTCGTCGAAGTAGTTCACACTCGTGTCCGCGCCGGTCTTGATCGCTTCCCGTGCGATCTCCGCCGCGAGGGGGGTCGTGTGCCGCCAGGCGTGGATCAACAGGACGTCCTGATCCGTGAGGTTCAAGGACGTGCGCACAATCTGCTTCGCAATGTCGACGATGTCGATTCCTCCCGCCCCGTCGAGGACGCATTCGCCGCCCTCGAATCTAGGCGTCCCTACAATGGCCCTCATCGCGTACTAAAGACTTCCTGCGGGAGGGACCCCGCCGGCGGTCCGCCCTGCCTTCGTTTACCGGCTGCGACACAAGGATTGATAGTTTTATCCGGAGGGCCCAGCATCGCGCGCCCGTGAACGTCGCGGTCGTGGGGCTCGGCTACGTTGGGGTCCCGCTCGCCGCGGTCGCCGCCTCGACGGGCGCGCGGGTCGTCGGGCTCGACGTGGACCCCGCAAAAGTCGATGCAATCAACAGGGGCCGGAACCCGCTCCGGGGACGGGAGCCCGGTCTCGCGGAGCTGTTGAAGACCCAGGTCGCCCGGAAGAGGCTTCGGGCCACGCTCGATGCGTCCGAGATCCGTTCGGCGAACGTGGTCGTCGTCGCGGTCGAGACCCCGATCGACCCGGGCACGCACGATCCGAACCACCGCGCCCTGAAAGCGGCCCTCGCCTCGGTCGGCCCTCACCTCCGGAAGGGCGCGCTCGTCTCGGTCGAGTCGACCCTCGCCCCCGGGACGATGGCGCGCGTCGTCCGCCCCTCGCTCGAACGTTCGTCGAAGGGGAAGGCCGGGCGGGACTTCCACCTGGTCCACTGCCCCGAGCGCGTCACCGCGGGGAAGCTCCTGTACAACCTGACGAACCTCCACCGGGTCCTCGGCGCGGAGGACGCGAGGGCGGCCCGCAAGGCGATTGCGTTCTACAAGCGGTTCGTGAAGGGCGACGTCCACGTGACGGACTGGACGACCGCGGAGGTCGCGAAGACGGCGGAGAACACGTACTGGGACGTCCAGATCGCTTTCGCGAACGAGATCGCGCTCCTGTCCGAGGAACTCGGCGTGGACGCGTACCGCGTCCGCGAGCTCGTGAACACGTGTCCGTTCCGGACGATGCTCCTTCCCGGGGCCGGGGTGGGAGGCCATTGCATCCCAAAAGACCCCTGGCTGCTCGTGTCCCCGGTCCTCCATGCGAAGCCCGAGCTCATCCCGGCCGCACGCTCTGTGAACGACTACATGCCTCGCCGGCTCGCCCGCCTCGTCGAAGAGGCCCTCGCGGCGTCGGGTCGGCGGATCAAGGGGGCCCGCGTCGCGGTGCTCGGGTTCGCGTATCGCGAGAACACGGAGGACGTTCGGAATACGCCCGCGAAGCCCTTCATCCGAGAGCTGCGCAGGCGCGGGGCGGAGGTCGTCATCCATGACCCGTACGCGCGCTCCGAACGAGGCTACCGCATCGTGCGCGACCTGACGGCCGCCGCCAAGGGTGCGGACGCCCTGGCCCTCGTGACGGCCCACGACGCGTACCGCAAGCTCGACGTACGGAGCCTCCGGCGGAGGATGCGGAGGCGCGTCCTCGTGGACGGACGCAATGTGTTCGCGGGACCCGATGTCGTCCGGGCCGGGTTCGTGTATCGGGGGATCGGCAAGGGTCAGTTCTAACGTCGGCCGGCCTGTTCCGTGCGTACATACTATGGAGGTACTGCGGCACCGCCATCATCCCCCCGGCCCCTCGACCCTCCATGGAAAACCCGCAAGCGATCACCAAGGAGGAAGCACCATGATGCCTACGCACGTCCGCCTGCTCGTCGAGCAACGGAACGGCCCACGCCTCTCGCCGGAGCTCGAGCGCTACCTGCGATGGGAGTACGGCCCGGACACGGGAGCCGGCTACCTGCTCGCGGAGCTCGAGAGGATCACGGCCCGGCGGCCGCCGAAGGCCCGCCGGACCGCCCGGTCGATCGTCAGGGCGATCACGAAGGCACTCAAGGCCCTCGTGGCGCGACCCGAGATAAAGGGGCATTCCGAGGTGAGCGGACGACCGGGACCCCATGCGTGACGTACCGAACCCTGTTCGAGTGCGGCGCGGTCCCACCGAGGCCGCCGACGACGCTGGGCGAGGCCCCGAGCCGGATCTTGAAGGCCCTGGCCCGCGCCACGCGAGCCCTCTTCCGAGTCGGGACGGGGCACGAGGCGGCCGGGCCGGATTTCGCGCGGTGATGCCGAAGGGGACGCCGAGGACGGGCGCAGCACAAGTACCCAACGCAACGGAGGTGAACACGGTGTTCGGCTGGATCCTGGTATTCGGCGCTCTAGTCTTCGCGAAGTACGTCGCGAAGCTGGTGGCCGTCCGCTTCTGAACGGACGTCGCGGTCGGTAGGCCGGTCCCTCGCCGCGTGAGCGAACCATGGGGCGCGCGACGAGGGATACCCTTTTCCACCCTCGCGCCGATTCGGTCTGGTCGCCGAGGAGGGGCGCTTCGAGCAAAATACCCAAAGCCCGCGCGAGCCGGGGGGAGGTGGATGAATTGGGACAGTGCAAGCATTGCCGGTCGGAGTTGCACACGAGCGACTCGAAGTACGGCCACATCCTGGGATGTGGGGAGCTCCGTGTCCGAGCGCCGTGCCGTCACAGCCCGGGCACGCACAAGAAGCTTCGGGCCAGCCCGTACGATGAGAGGCTGCAGATCTCGATCCTGGAAAAGTCTCTCGGGGAAGCCGGGTTGCCGGATGACGAGGCAACCGCGAGAAAACTGGCGGATCGACTCGGGGAGGTCCTTCGAGCCTTCAACCTACGGCCGAACTGATGCGCCGATCGTGCGCAGGACCCCGTCCGTCTCCGCTGCCATTGGCTTCATGCCGTGACGGGCGAAGGCCTCGCGGGCCCGGACAAGGACTTCCCTCGCCTCGGCGGCCCGGCCGACGGACGCGAGGAACCGGCCGTATTCGAGCAGGAACTCGCCCTCGAAGCTTTGCGCGACGTGATTGAAGGCCCGACCGTAATTCGCCGCGGCTCCGACGAGGTCCCCGTGTCCGACGCTCATGGCCGCCTTGGCCCAATCGACATGGTGGGCCGTCAAGTCGGAAGGGACGGCGCGTTGGATCGCCTCCGCCTGCTCCAGGTACGGCTGCGCCGCGGACGCGTCTCCGGACAGAACGCACAAGCGAACCATCGTCGAGAGGTACCCCGCTCTCTCGTCGCTGTTCATCATGTCTCGAGCGGCCCCGAGGAAATAGTCGAGGGACTCCCTCGCCTCCTGATACCGACCCTGGTGCCGGTACACCTCGGCCAAGTGGTAGTAGTGGTAAACGAGCCGCTCCCTCTGATGCGTCTCTTTCGCAAGTCGGTAGGTCTCCTGATAGAGCTTCTCGGCCGCGTCGTAGTCGCCTTGGCATTCGGACACGAACCAGGCCTTTACGAAGAGGGCCTTCAGCCGCGCGAGGAGATCGCCGCTCGCGTCCGCGATTTCCGCGCTCCGATTGAAGTACGTCAGCGCCTCGTCCGGTCGCCCGAGGTACACCGTCGCCAACCCCAGGTTGTTGCAGGCCCGGCTGGCGCCGCCCCGATTGTCGGCGACCTCCCAGGCGCGGAGTGCCTCCCGGAAGTCGGCGTAGGCCAGGGCGTAGTCCGCGCGCTTCGGGTCGTCCAGGTGGATCGAACCTCGGAGGTTCGCGAGCGAGCCCCAAAGGTCGTTGTCCTTCGGCAGTCCGGTCATCCATCCGATGACCCGCTCGACGATCTCGAATGCGCGATCGTAGTCGTCCCTGGACAACGCCATGTCCGCCCTGCGGAACAAGAGCCACGCCGCCTCGACGGACGGGTGACCCGCGAGGAGGCGCAGGCCTTCCTCGATCGTGCTCTCCGCCTCCTCGAAGTGTCCCTGGGCGTGGAGGCAAGCGGCGATTTTCTCCGAGAGGCGGG
>DATEUA010000170.1:0-2711 GCA_035283405.1 Thermoplasmata archaeon
CGGCTCGGCAGGATCGTCTCCTCGAGACTCTGAGGCACTACGACGACTTGCTTCGGGCCGACCCGACCCTTGCGATGGCGTGGCGGACGAAAGGCGAAATCCTTGGGCGGCTCGGCAGGGACGAGGAGGCTCGGGACAGTCTGGCCCGTGCCTCGATGCTCGAGGGTCGCGAAGACGTGCTTCGCCGGTCGGCCCTAGGAGGCATCCAGGCGCAGAGTCGGGCCTCGCGAGCGATGACCCGCCCAACGGGTCGCGTGAACGGACGCGTGAACGGCTTCACGAACGGCCGGGTGAACGGGCTGACGAACGGCCGGGTGAACGGGCTCGGTTCCTGGACCGGCGCCACGAACGGGCTTGTCAACGGGGACGGATTCACCAACGGTCGGCGTGGGCGGTACGGACCCCCGAGGGTCATGCCGCAGCAGCACTGGGCACGTTCCTTGACGGGCGTCGCCGCGGTCGTCGCACTCATGGTCCTTGTCCCACTGCTCGCGAGCCTCATCCTGCCCGTGCCGGGGCCCGTAGACGCGATTCGGATCGACCACGACTTTGCGGACTGGGTCGGGATCCAGGCCTACGTCGACTCCGCCACGGACAAGGTCGAGAACCCGGGAGCGAATTTGATTGAGACGAAGATGGTCGTCACGCAGGACGACATATTCGCGTACGCCCGGCTCCAAGGCTCCCCCTTCTCGGCGCCGGATCCGGACATCGTATACGTCTTTGTGGATGAGGACGGGGATCCGACGACCGGGTACCCCATCGGCGATCTTGGCGCGGACGGCGTCGCAGAAGTCTACGGCTGGGATGGGCGGATTCGGGTCGCGACCCGGTACGCATTCAACGGCACGATCGGATCCGTCGACTGGAACCATTTCGTACCGCGGGGTCGTGCGATGGCCGATTCCCTCGGCACGGAGATCGAAATCCAGATGTCCTCAGAGCGCGGGAAGCAAGATGCGCGCGTCCTGGTATACGCCGCGGACGGTCTCGGGCATCGGGATCCCGCGGACGGTGCCGTGAAGCCGGACCGGCCTGCTTTTTACGTCGTCCAGGAGACGGTGGCCGCGGAGGTCCTTTCGACGGGGCGTGCGCCGATCCTCCGGGTGGCCCTGGTCCCCATCGGCGGGGTTCCGCTCGTGTCGGCTTTGAACTTTACCCAAGCGGGAACCTCGACGGACCCTGTGTCCCTGACGGTCTACGAAGACGACGGCAGCGGCGCGCTCGACGCGCCGGACACCCTCCTTTCCTCCGCATCCGTGGCGGCGCGGAGGGCCACGCTGAGCATCGGCCGGTCCCTGTTGGGTCCTCTTGTTCTGTGGGTCGAGGCCTCGTGGACGACGATGGCCCCCGCCTCGACGTTCGGCCTGCGCGTGGCGGACGTCTGGACACCCGACTCCGCGAGCCTCCGACCCCCGGAGGTCGGTCTATCGTACTTGGTCGCCGCACCTTCCTTCCTTCGCGTCGACGGCGCGTTTGGCGACTGGACGGGACGGATGTACGGACAAGACCTGCTCGGGGATGTGTTGAACCGGACTTCGAGCGCGGTCTACAACGCGAATGTGGACATCCTCGCGACCGCGGTTGACATCGGTTCGAACGTGACCGCGTTCGTGCGGGTCGACGGGCGGATCCTCGGAGGGGAGGACATCCCGACCATCCGAGCAAGAACCGCGGACAACCCCGCTCTCGACAGCGACGCGGACGGGGTTCCGGACATCGTCGAGATCTCCCTCCCGAATCCGGACCTCATGCGCGATTTCAACAATGACAACGTCACGGACAACCGGACGGGGGGGGACGTCGACGCGGACGGCCTCGTCGACCATCCCGAGGGTCCAGACGTCTGGCTCAACACCACGATCCCTCTTTGGTACCCGACCCCGTACGCCGGCAGGGCGACGACCCGGTACATCGGCCCGATTGCCCCTCAGGTGGTCGAGGGCCTCGATGTCGTGTACGCGTACCTGGACGCTGACAATCGATCGGACACGGGTCTCTCGACAATCGTGAGCGGGAACGTGTATGGGTTCGAGTATGCGTTCGCGATCCTCGGTCGGAACGGGGTCATCCGCTCCAGCGGACTGTTCGGGTATGTGCCCGGCGGGAACCCTTGGACGTATCTCGCCGCGGTGGATGCGGGCCTCGACGCCCATCGGATTGAGTTCGCGGTGAACGCGAGCCTACTCGGCGTGTCCTCGGGCTATCGCATGATTTTCCTTGCCTCCGATTGGCGACTCGACTTCGACGAAGCGGACCCGCGGACGAGCGTCACGAGCTTCCCCGTCGGAGCTCACGCGGCCACGAGCGTCGTGATCAACGAAATCTCCCCTGCCCCGAACCCCGAATGGATTGAGCTCGCGAATCCGACAGGAACCGCGGTGAGCCTGGCGGGCTGGGACCTTGTACGGATTAACGGGAACCGCGTCGTGGTCCTGTTCGCGTTCACGACCCAGATCCTCGGGGCTTGGGGGTCCGGGACGGAGTACCTTTCCGTGAGCCTTCCGAGCAACTCCCTGCCGAACGGGAACGTTCGCGTCCGCCTCCGCCAAAGCGGGGCCACGATCGATCAGACGACGTATTCCGCGTCCGTCGCGGGAGGGCAGTCCTGGTCCCGCTTCAAGGATCCGCTCACGGGAGTCCCCCTCGACACGGGCACCGATGCCGCGGACTTCTACATCTCGCTCGCGCCGAGCCGGGGTCAGGCGAAC
>DATEUA010000171.1:0-3500 GCA_035283405.1 Thermoplasmata archaeon
GTTCTTCGCCTTGAACGTCGCCGCCTCGTGGGCGGGCAGGTCCTTCGTGAAGGGCAAGTCCTCCTCGATCCACTTCTTCCGCCCGCCGTTCAGGAGGACGACCTTCTCGACGCCGTAGTACTTGAAGACCCAGAACGCGAACGCGGCGAACCAGTTGTTGAAGTCCCCGTACAGGACAATCTCGTGGTCGTTCGAGACGCCCAGGCGGGCGAGCAGTTGCTCGAGGGCGTCCTTGGAGAGGATGTCCCGAGCGAGGGGATCGTTGATGTCCTTCCGCCAGTCCACGAGCACGGACCCGGGGATGTGGCCCAGGTTGTAGTTCGCGTTCGGGTCGTAGTCGACCTCGATGACTCGGACGTTCTGGTTGCCCAGGTTCGCCTTCAGCCAGCTCGTGTCCACGAGCACCTCCGGATGTGCGTACGTTGCCATGTTCCGTCACCGCTTCGAGGGTCTCCCAGAAATAATACGGCGTTATATTGTTTGCGCATAAGGCTATTCCGATTGGCAAGCGACCGGTGTCTGGAACGCATGATCCTGAGTCTTCGACATGGCATCTCCCGGTCTTCCCGGCGATCGTCCGCGAAATGCTACATCCGCGGAGTACTTTGATATACGCGCTGCTTCGATGCCGCCGGGACCGGATTCGCGGTGCCGGTCGGGGGGAGGAAGGCTTGCGCTTTCTCAAAGCATTTGTGGCAATCGTCATGCTCGCATTTCTGATCGTCGGGCTCCCGTCCGGGGCCGATGCCCTCGTGGACGACTTCGAGGACGATTTCTGGCTCCCCTTCACCCACTTCCATCTCGGGGACCGAGCGCTCGCCCGCTACGACGCGGGCCTGCCCCGGTCGGGGACTCGGTCCTATCATGTGGGGATTTCCGGATGGACGGTTCGGGACTTCGGTTCGGCCTACGGATACGCCCTCTTCGCGACGAAGGGATCGGCGATCTCTGAGATGCGGCTCTCCCTGCTCTACGCAAGCCTCTCAGATACGAGCGCCTCTCCTTGGGACTCCTACGCGGCGGGGGTCAGCCTGGACTTGCTCGACTCTGCCTACCGTAGCCTGGGCACGTTTCGCTACATAACCGCCTACCGGGCCAGCCAGAACGCCGGGCGGTGCGCTCCCACGACGGCGGACTGGGTTCTCGGTCGAGGCGTCGCCCTCGGCGTGTGGGACGACCTCGGTCGGAACCCGTCCGCGGACTTCCCCGCCGCCCCCTGGCTCTCCGCGGAGTTCGTCAAGGTCTCCATCGGCTTCCTATGCGCGGCTGGCCTCACCGGCGCTTCGTATTCGTTGTACTTCGACGACTTCGCCATGAACACGGCCGCCGGAGACGCGGACGAGGACGGCATCGACGATTTCGAGGAGGAGACGCGGCTGTACGCGATTGCCCTGGAGGAGAGCGATGTGCCCATCTCGGTCCCCAGGGACGGGGACGCGACGGTCGAGATCGACGGCCCCCGTCTCTCCGGCACCGTGAGCGCAGGCCTCGTGGCGCTGGACCTCGGGGCGCTTTCGCCTCAGGACCTCTCCGTGCGCTTAGAAGTTGCGAACGCGGCCGAGCCGTCGTCCTATCTCCTTTGGGACCCCGGGTTCCATGCGCGAACCCTCGCAATCCTCTCCCCGGTCCAATTTCAGTCGGTCCGCGGAACGGTGGATGTGACGGGGTCCGTCGAGGCCGGGCAGCCCGGCTCCTTCGCGCAGCTCTTTGTGGGCGGTCAATGGTCCGCAACGGACCTGCGTTACGAAGACAACACCTTCCGCATCGCTTGGCCAACGGACTCGTGGGCGGAGGGTCCTCACCGACTCACGGTCAAGGTGACGGACGGGCCGTC
This sequence comes from Thermoplasmata archaeon, assembly GCA_035283405.1. GTDB lineage: Archaea > Thermoplasmatota > Thermoplasmata > RBG-16-68-12 > RBG-16-68-12 > RBG-16-68-12. The sequence goes on from DATEUA010000171.1 coordinate 1,835, forward strand.
CTCGTCGGCTCCGGGCCCGCTTTCCGGGGAGGTCTCCGTCCTCGTCGACCGGACGCCTCCGGATTTGCTCGTCTCGGCACCCACGGATGGCGCCACCGTGAACGGCCTCGTCGTCGTGAAGCCCCAAGCGTTCGACGCGAACGGAATCGCGGTGCTCGAGCTTTGGATCGACGGCGTTCGCGCGGACCTTCGGGAAGAGGAATACACGACCTTCGTCTACGACACGCTCGATCTACCGAACGGTCCCCATACGTTCGAGGTCCGCGTACGCGATCGTGCCGGGAACGACGCTCGACGCTCCCTCGCGGTGTACGTCGACAACGGGGCCTCGGTGCCGCCCGGGCCATGCCTCCCGGCGTGCAACCTCACCTCGGGGACGAGCCTCGGGGACCTCCCGCCGGCTCTCCTCTCCTTCCAAGATAGGGAGTCACTGCTCCTCTCAGGAGACCGTCTCCGGGCCTCGGAGGCCCTGAGGCTCCCGTGGCGACCCGGCGTGGCATTCACGTCGACCGGATTGTCCGTGGTCCTCGATCTCCTCCGCGATCCGGGGATGCCCGAGGTCTCCGGAATGGTGGCCTCTGGGCTCCAGCCGTCCAGCCTCTCTCAGATCGGAGCCTGGAGGATCGTCGTGAATTCCCATGGACCGGGGAGCTCGGGCGTGATCCGCGGCGCCTCGGTCTTGCTCGCGCTCCGCACGCTTCCCGGGGCCGCCGACACGGATGCGGACGGGGTGAGCGACGGTGCGGAGCGGGCGATGGGGAAGACGCTCCCGGTCGTGGCCGATCTCGACGATGACGGTCTCTCCGACGGCCGCGAACTCGGACCTCAGACGGTCTTCTTCCGGATTGACGACTGGTCTGGGTGGCGGGACCTCCGCACGGATCCTGCGGACCCGGACGGGGACCGGGACGGGCTATCGGACTGGGCGGAGCTCGTCCCCGCCGACGGGGGCTTGCCTTCCGACCCGACCGTGGCGGACACGGATGGGGACGGACTCCCGGACGGCGAAGAGCGGAAGACGTACGCCTCCGACCCCACCCTCTCGGACACGGATGGGGATTCTCTCTCCGACGGGTTCGAGGTCGCCTATCATGAGATGGCGCTGTCCGTGAACGGGACCAGCGAGCTGCGCTCCGTGGTCACTTCCCCGATCTCCGTCGACTCCGATCTGGACGACCTCCGGGATGAGGCGGAGTGGAACGGGGCCACTCTGAGCGGCTTCCCAACGGATCCCTCGGATCCGGACACGGACGATGACGGACTCTCGGACGGCGACGAGCTTGCTGGCAGGAACCGCCGGCCGACGAATCCACTCGCGACGGATTCGGACGGAGACGGCCTCTCCGATGGGGTGGACCTGTCGCCGGCCGAGTCCTACACGCTTCCGTGGAAGACGGAGTACGAGCCAGGCCTGATCCGCTTTACGCAGCGGTACCACGCTCTGGGTGTCCGCGGAACCTATGCGGGCATTTACACCTACGACATCGCGGACGGTTCGTGCGTGTTCCTCTCGGAGCACACCAACGAGGCCACTAGGAGCAGCGATGAGACCCCGAGCAACGTCATGAGCGTCATTAACGCGATGTTCTCGTCGGCGGGGGAGAACAATCTGACGGCGAGCCAGGCGACGTATGTGGGCCTGGAGAGCACCGGGTTGTCGGAATTC
>DATEUA010000172.1:0-14011 GCA_035283405.1 Thermoplasmata archaeon
TCCCCGCGTGCTTTCGTCGTGAAGAAGGGCTGGAAGATTCGCTCGAGCACGTCCGGCGGCATGCCCACGCCCGTGTCGCTCACCACGATCTGGAACGCCCCGGGCTCCTCCTCGATCCGCACCGTGACGGTCCCGCGCTCCGTGGCCTGGAGGGCGTTCTTCACGAGGTTCGTGACGGCCTGCTGGATCCGGAGGGGGTCCGCCCGCGCCGCCGCGGGCCCGGCCCCCAGGTCCGACACGAGCTGGACCCCTTCCTTCCGTTGGGGCGCGACGGCCTCGAGGGCCTCCTCGACGACCGCGCGGAGGTCCGTGTCCGTCGGATTGCTCCGGGCCGCGGACGCGAGGTCCAGGAGGTCCGACATGATCCGGGTCGCGAGGCGGCGCTGGGCCTCCACCTTCTGGATCTTCTCGCGGACGGCCGCGTCCGTCGTGAGCTTCGAGGCCGAGGCGCTCAGGAGGGCGATGTTCTGGAGGGGCGTGTTGATCTCATGGGCCATGAAGGAGGCGAGCCGTCCGATCGTCGCGAGCCGCTCGCTGTCCATGAGCCGGCGCTGCAGCTCCTGACGATCCGTCACGTCCCGGGCGAGGATCTGCACGTACGGCTCGAGGCCCGGCTCCTGGATCACCCGCGCCCGCGTCTCCAGGGTCCGACGGCCCGCGCGGGCCGTGTCGATCGGGACCTCGAACGGCTCCGGGTGCGGGCCTCCCCGCAGGATGTCCCTCAGGTAGTCCCGCGCCCGCTCGAGGTGCTCCTTCGGGAGGAGGTCCGCCATGTTCTTCCCGACGACCTCGCCCCGGGGGCGGCCGAGGAGCTCCTCCACGGCGGGGTTCACGTCCAGGATCTGCCCCCTTCGGTCGATCAGGGCGATCGCGTCCGCGGCGGACTCGAAGAGCACCCGGAACCGGCGGTCCGCCCGGGCCCGCTCCTCCTCCGCGGCCTTCCGCTCCGCCATGTCCACGACCGTCGTGAGGAGGGACGGCTCCCCTTCGAGCCGTACGACCTCTGCGGAGAAGAGCACGGGCCGCCGCGCCCCCGCCTTCGTCCGGATGACCGCCTCCTGGTGGAGGAGCCGCCCGTCCGCCCGGAGGCGGGCCGTGAAACCCGCGCGGTCCGCGGGGTCGATGATCCCCATCTCGACGCTCGTCCGGCCCATCAGGTCCTCTCGCGTGTAGCCCAGGAGCCGGAGGAACGCGTCGTTTACATCGAAGATCATGCCGTCCCCGAGACGGGTGAGGATGATCGGCACGGGGCTCGCCGAGAAGATCGTCCGGAACCGGTCCGAGATCGCGTGCTCCGCCTCCCGGGCCCTCTCCCGCTCGAGGAACAGGCCGATCCGCGTGCCGAGGTCCCCCGCGAGCTCGAGGAGCATGTCGTCGGGGTCCTGGATCTCCGTCGTGTAGGTCGCCAGGACGCCGAGGAGTCCGGACCGGCCCACGATCGGGAACGCGAACGCCCCATGGAGGCCGACCTCCGCCGCGAGGGCGCGCCGGGTAAACGAGTTCTCCGTGACGTCGGAGACCCAGGCGGGCTTGCTCGTCGCCCAGACGCGGCCCGCGAGGCCGACGCCCCGCTCGATCGTGACGTTCTCGCTCTCTTCGCGGAACCGCTGGAGGGCCCGGTCCGAGGGGTGCCAGGCGCCCGCCCACGCGAGCCGCTCCTTCCCGGGAGCGAGGAGCCATGCCTCGCCGAACTGCCACCCCACCGCGCGGCAGATCGACTCGAGAAGGCGCGGCAGGCCGTCCTGGAAGGACGCGGCCTCGAGGAGCACTCGGGACACCGCGTAGTCCAGGGCGCGGTACCGCTCGATCCGCACCCGCTCCGTCACGTCGTGCGAGAGGACGAGCCGGTGGCGGCCCGCCCCGAGGACGAGGTCGTGGGCGCTCACCTCGACGTGGATCGTGCGTCCGTCCTTCGTCCGGTGCCGCCACAGGCCGACCTGTTGCCCTCCGTGCCGGGCGCGCTCCACGTCCCGGCGGAGGTCCTCGAGGTCCTCGCGGGGGCGAATGTCCTCGATCGTCATCGTGAGGAACTCGTCCCGCGTGTACCCGTACTTCCGGACGGCCGCGTCGTTCACGTCGATGAAGCGGAGGGTCCGGACGTCGTACACCCACATGGGCATCGGGTTGCTCTCGAAGAGGAGGCGGTACCGGACGTTCACCTCGCTGAGGGGGGCGTCCGCGGCGTCCAGGTCCGTGACCCGTCTCGACGGGTCCCTGACGGGGGTCGGCGTGGAGCCTCGGGGCATGCGGGTCTCGTGCGGGCGTCGATTCGGGGGGAGCCGCGCGATCGTATCCGACTCGGGTCTATAAGTGGGTTTTCCACGGATGTGCCGTCCCGAGGACCGCTCAGAGCCCGCCCGGGGCCCGGCCCTCGTCCTACGGCCGCGCGGTTCCCGGGCCCCGGATCGCGTCCTGCCCGCCCATGTAGGGACGGAGGGCCTTCGGGACCGTCACGCTGCCGTCCGGCTCCTGGTAGTTCTCGAGGACCGCGACGAGCCCGCGGGAGGTCGCCATGGCCGTCGCGTTGAGCGTGTGGGGCACGAACTTGTCCCCGCCGACCTTGCCCGCCCGGATGTTGAGCCGCCGGGCCTGGTACTCCGTGCAGTTGCTGCACGAGATCACCTCGCGGTACGCGGCCTGGCGGGGGAACCACGCCTCGACGTCGTACTTCTTCGCCGCGACGGTCCCGATGTCTCCCGTGCACACGTTCACGACGCGATGTGGGATCTCGAGAGCCCGGTAGATCGCTTCCCCGTTCTCTCGGAGGCGCTCGTGCCACGCCGGGCTCTCCTCGGGGCGGCAGAACACGAACTGCTCGACCTTGTTGAACTGGTGCATCCGGAAGAGGCCCTTCGTGTCCACGCCGTGCCCGCCGATCTCGCGGCGGAAGTTCGTGCTCAACCCCGCGAATCGCAGGGGCAGGGTGCCCTCGTCGATCACCTCGTCCATGAACATCGCGCCGATCGGATGCTCGCTCGTCGCGATGAGGAACAGGTCCTCCGCCTCCGCCTTGTACATGACCGTCTCGAAGTCGCCGAGGTCCGTGACGCCCTCGTACGCGGCGCGGCGCATCATGAACGGCGGGAAGACGGCCGTGAAGCCCGCCTTGACCATGTGCCCGAGCGCGAACGCGAGGAGGGCCTGGTCGAGCCGCACGAGGTCTCCGAGGAGGAACACGAAGCCGGCCCCCGCGATCTTTCGGGCCCGCTCGAAGTCCGCAAGCCCGAGGGCCTCGAGGAGCTCGCCGTGAGCCTTCAGCTCCCACGCGGGCGTCCGGGGCGTACCCCACTGGGACACCTCCACGTTCTCCGTGTCGTCCTTCCCGACGGGGACGGATGCGTCGAGGAGGTTCGGGAGGCGCAAGAGGCCGGCGCGGGTCCCCTGCTCGAGCGCCTCGATCCGTCCCTCGAGCTGCCGGATCTGGTCCGGGAGGCTCGCGGCCTCTTTCATGAGGGCCTTCGGGTCTCTCTTCGCCTTCTTCGCCGCGGCGATGTCGCGCGTGATCTCGTTCCGGCGCTTCCGGAGGGCCTCGACCTCTTGCAGGTCGTCCCGCCACTCGCGGTCCTTGCGGATCACGTCGTCGAGGACCTTCCCGCGGGCCGGGTCCCCGCGCTTCGCGAGGTCCCGCCGGATCCGGTCCGGTTCCTCGCGGATGAGCTTGATGTCCAGCACGGCCGGGTCGATGCGGGCGAGGCTATTTGTACGTTGTCGGGGCCGCGTCAGTCCTCGAAGACCCGCCGGCGGCGCTCCCGTACGACCTGCCACACGATGGCCGCGGTCAGGAGGACCGGCACGGACACGAAGCCCGCGAGGACGAGGAGCCGCGCGGGGGACAGGTTCTCGACCTGCATGGAGAGGACCTGGACCGTGTAGTCGACCTGGACGTTCACGCCGGTCGTCCGGTCGTACGTCGCGCGGTACAGATGGCGGTTCACGCCTTCCGTGAGGATCACGTGCATGTCGTTGATCTTGAGGAAGTTCTCGTACAGGGACACGTCCCCGAACGTGGGATCCACGGGGAGCCACCCATGGTCCGACGTCTCCAGGAGGACCCACGCGTGGGCGATCTCCTCCGCTCGGTGGACCTCCCCGGCCACGAACCGCTCCCCCCATCCGTTCACGCGCTTCGAGGCGACGCCCTCGGCCCGCAGGAGGGACATGTACAGGTCCGCATACTCGTAGCACATCCCACGACCCGTCCGGAGGGCCCACACGGCGCCGCGTTCCTGGGGCTGCGTCTCGTACGTGAGGTGGCGCGTCGTCCACGTGTACGCCGCGTACGCGTAGTTCGCGAGGCCGCTCGCGTTCACGCGGATCGACCGGGAGACGTTCTGGATCCGCGTGTCCGTGGACTCCACGAACGTCTCGGGGGACACGAACTGGACCTCCGGCGGGATCGTCCGCGCGAAGCTCCCCGCGTCCACGGAGAAGTCGATCCCGAAGATCTGGACCCGGGCTCGGAAGGCGAGGGCGAGGGACGCCCCGGGCCCGAGCTCCCCAATCCGGTACACGGCGAAGCGGTTGCCGAGCGGGTCTTCCTCGATCGATGCGCCCGGGGTGAGGATGGCCATCTCATCGACGGCCTGGAACGGCTCGAAGTCCCGCAGGAGGGCGACCTGGGCGGTCACGTTCGTCGCGGCCGCGGTCCCGAAGTTCCCGATATCCGCGGCGTACGCGAACTCGTACGTCGTGACGCCCCACGGTTCGTTCGCCCGGTGCGGGGTGAGCCCCGCGAGCCCGGGCAGGCCCGCGATGACCAGGGTCGCGATGAGGACCCCCACGACCGCGGGCGCCTTCATGCGGGCGCCTCCCATCCGCCCACGTCGAGGTCCATCGCGGCCCCCACTCGGTCGTCCAGCTCCCCCCGGCCCCGGAGGCGCTCGATCGCGCGCAGCCGGCGCAGGAGGCCCGCCCGATTCGCGTTCTGGATCTCGAGGCCGGGCCTCCGGTTCACCTCGAGGACGAGGGGCCCGCGGGCCGCGTCGAGGACCACGTCGATCCCCGCGTACCCGAGGCCCGAGACGACCTGGGCCTGCGTCGCGACGTCGAGGATCTCGGACCAGAAGGGGATCGTCGTGCCCACGATCCGCGCGCCCGTGTCCGGGTGCTTCGTCACGGGCCGGCCCCGCCAGGTGGCGTGCACGATGCGGCCCGTGCTCAGTTCGATCCCGCAGCCGACCGCGCCGCTGTGGAGGTTCGCACGTCCTTTCGACTCCCGCGTCGGGAGGCGGGCCATCGCCATCGCCGGGAAGCCGAGGAGCGCGATCACGCGGACGTCCGCGAGGCCTTCGGGGACGAGCTCGCGCAGGGACGCGTGCTGCTCGACGAGCGCCTCCACGAGGACGACGTCCCCGCCGTCCCCCCCGAACGCGCCCGTCAGGACGTACTGGGCGTGCTCCACGATGTCCTCCGCGGACATCGGCCCCTGGTTCGTGTCGAACCCGTCGGCCCGGCGGCTCCGGACGACGAGGATCCCTTCGCCCCCGTGGCCCTGCGCGGGCTTCACGACGAACGCCCGGGCCTCCCGGAGGAACGCCTCGAGCCGTCCGAGGTCCTCCCGGCCCTCGAGCAGGATGTGGGTCTCCGGGACGGGCACGCCATGGGACGCGAGGAGGTCCTTCGCGCGCGCCTTCGTCAGGTATGCGAACCGCTCGGGCGGGTTGTACTTCGCGATGTACTCCCGGTTCCGCACGTTCATCGTGAGGACGTCATCGGGGGGCACGGGCCCATCGGGTCGCGCGGTCGTGGGACGGAACCGGAACCGCTCGCTGATCCGGAACCGGACGTGCGTGCCGAGGTACCAGTTCGCGAGGACGAGGAGGGGCCACGAGAGGGGCGTCAGGATCACCGCGTCGACGAGCCAGGCCTGGGCCATCACCCCGAATGCGAGGAGGACGAGGCCGAGGGTCCAGAAGAGTTTCCGGGAGGGGAGCTCCCAGCCCGTGCGGTCGACCTCCTCCACGTACCGCTCCGCGGTCCATGCGAGGATGAGGACGGGGAACAGGAAGCTGTAGTCGAAGCTCGGGTAGTGGAAGTATTCCGCGAGGATCTCGAGCAGGACGATCGACAGGCCGACGAGGATGACGAGGATCGCGATCCGATGGTCCTGCTGGATGAGCTCGCGCCGGATCAGCTCGCGGGTCGCGATCACGATCGCGAGGATGTTCAGGAGGAGGAGCGCGCCGAACAGGAGTCCCGCCTGGAGGAACGCGACCGCGATGATCGCGGGGCCGAATGCGCCGAACGCCTTCACCCCGGCGATGTTGCGCACCGCGGCGATCGCCGTGATCCCGACGAACAGCTGGAAGAAGAGGCGGCTGTTCAAGAGGATGTACGTGAACGCATCGAGATACCGGTCCACGTAGACGGCCAGGACGAACAGGAAGACGACCAGAAGTGCGAACGGACCGTGGCGTGCAAGCCAATCCCGATGACTCACGAAGGCGACCCCCCGGCTGAACCCATAGGTGCGGCACGGCCCTGATGAGGGTTCTTGTACACCTGTCGCAGATTGCATGTCCGGTAGCGGCGTGCCGCCCGGGAGGCTCGCGCGCGGACGATTATATACGCCGTGGCCGTTGCGTCCTTCCGCCCTGGGGGAGACCTCCGCGCCTCGCACGTTTCTCGTCGCCGCACTGTTCACGGTCATCCTCGCGGCCGTCGGTAACGCGGCGTGGATCGTGAGCGTCCGCACGGAAGGGCTTTCGTTCTCCGAGGGAGTGTCCACGCAGGCCTACGCGATCACGTTCGCGCTTGGGAGCATCCTCGCCTGCGGGATCGTCACGGCCGCCTCCGTCCGGGCCCTGGAGCTCGAGGAGGCCCTCCGGCTCCTCCGGGCGGGGATCGCGGCGCTCGATCGCCCCTCGGATAGCTCGGGGCCCGCCGATCTTCCGGAGTCAGCTGACGTCCGGACGGTCTCGGATGGGGAGCTCGACGACCTCCTCGAAGTCCTCGAGACTTCCGGGATGGGCGCTGTCGTCGGAAGCGAGCGCGCCGGCCACGACGCCCTCGCGGACGACGTCCGAGGGCTGCGCGGATCTGGGGCCCCCCGCCAGGACGTCGTCGCTCGGTTCAAGAGGAACCGGGACCGCATCAGGGCCGTGCGGGACCGCGTCTGGCGCCTGGTGGCGGGTCCGCTCGCGGCCGCGACCCTGTTCGTCGGCCTCGCGGGCGCGATGCTCCCGGCGTCGTCCGGAGGACCCCTTGAGGATCCCCGTCTCAACGCGGCGGCCCTCCTGTTCCTCGCCTTCGGCTGGCCGATCCTCGCCGGGTGGTCGGCCGTCGCACTCACGCTCGGGAAGACACCTCCCGAGCTCACGGATTTCGGGGTGCCTGGATGACCCGTCGGGGCGATCGACGGCGCGCGAACGGGGAGGCATGACGTCCCCGTGCGGCCCATCCCACCTTCCGTCCTGACGTTCTCCTTCGGCTCGCTGTTCGGCCTCACCGTCATCGTCGCACGGGCCATCGCAGTCACCGCGACAGAGCCCTGGTTCTCGCCCGCGTCCACGACGCTCGTGTACCTGGCGGGAGTCGTGGCCCCCGCGTCCGCGGCGATCTCAGCGGTCTATATCGCGGCGGGGCGGGCGGCCCTCGCAGGCCATCGGAGCGAGATCGACGTGCCGTCGCGCCGTCGTCCCGCGGGATCGGAGGATCAGCCACGGTCCGGACCGGGCGGGGATCGTGCAACCCGGGACCCGATGAGCCTCCGCGCGGAAACCGCCGAGGCCCAGAGGCGGATCTGGACCGCGGTCGCACCGCCCGTCGTCATCGCGTTCGTCCTCGCCGGGATCGCGGCCGCGATGTTGCCGGGTGCGGAAGGTTTCGCGACCACGAACTACGGGCTCAACGCGACGTTCATCCTCACGTTCGGGTACGGATGGTGGCTCGTCCTCCTCTGGACCATGGCTGCGATCGTTGGACTCCCGTCGCCGCACCGGGACCCGTCGTGAGACGTCGACGTATTTGCACGGATTTGTTCGTCGCGGCCCGTCCGTCGCGACCGTTCCTCGTCGCGAGGAGTTCCGTCGTGGACTTTATATGGAGGTTTCGTGCTAACGTTATTTCCTTCATTCGGGAGGGGGGGTTTCCTGCCTAGCACGAACGCCGTGGATCGACCGTCCGAGTTCCTTTCGTCGATCCGGCCGGCGGACGGCCTCGAAGCGGTCCTCCTCCTGAAGCGGACGGGCGTCCACGTCGCCTCTTGGGTTCGGGCGTCCGCCTCCCTCGAGGTCCTCACGGTCATGTCGGCCACGGCACTCGGGTCCGTCCAGACGATTGTGGAGGCGATCGGGGGCGAGAGCCCTGAAGAAGTCCTCATCGAGACCGAGGCGTGCCGCATGTTGTTCACAACCGTCGAACCTCAGACTCTCCTCGTTATCATCGGCCAGAAGGACGCCCGGGAGTCGACCTTGCGGCAGGAGGCGAGGCGGCTCATCACGCGGGTGCGATCTCGCGGGCTGCGGGTCGGCTCGCGACGTGGAAGCGCTTCGGAGCCACGTCCCGACGGACCCGAGCCCATGCTCATCGGCTCCGCAGATGCGCGGGTATCACGATGAGCCGGATCTTGGGACCCTCCAGGGGACCTGAGTGGTCGGAGGTCGTCTAGTGGCCTTCACGGTTTCCCGGAGCACCCTCGCGCACCCGACGCGGCAGCGGATCTACTTCCACATCGTCCAGCTGCCCGGGGATCACTTCCGGTCGATCGTCCGATCCCTGCATCTCGCCCTCGGGACCGCGAGCCACCACCTGGAGATCCTCGTCCGCGAGGGCCTCGTACTCCGCGACCGTGCGTCGGGCCGTTGCCGGTACTACCCGAAGGGACACGAATCCCAAGCGGAGCGCAACCGCCTGTTCATGCGCCACTGGAACTTCCGCGACCTTCGCGTGCGGATCCTGTTCGCGGTCGCGAACAGCCCGCGGGCGCGGCCCGTCGACATCGGCCGCAAGCTGCGAGTGAGCCGGCAGCTCGCGTCGTACCACCTCAACCAGCTCGTCGGGATGGGCCTCGTGACGCGCGAGGACGGCAGGTACGTCGCGTCCCCCTCGTGGACGGACCACGTGTTCGCGGCGCAGCGAGCACAACCCGCCTGAGGCGGGACCGTCAGGGCGTCACGCGGACGAACATGTGAAGGGTCCGATACGTCGTGCTGAAGTCGTCGTCCCGGAACAGGAGAAACTGGACCTTCCAGAGGCCCGTCGAATTGATCGAAAAGGAATAAGTGCGCGTCCAGTTCCCGCCGTGGTCGATCGTGAAGTTGAACCATGTCAGGGCGGTTCGATTCCTCTCGACGCTCATGTTCTGGCCGCTCGTCGAGTTGAACACGACCTCCACGCCGACCAAGTCGACGCGCAGGGTGTAGTTCACGCGGGCGAACTCGTGGTTCGTGACGCCGACGACGACCGTCCCGATCTCCGATACGGTGAGGTTCGTTGGATAGTCCGACGCGGTCCCGTTGGACCCGAGGATGAACAGTTCCGTGAAGCTCTCGCCGGGTCGGGGAGTCACGAGCACGTACGCGAGGGTGCCCGCCGCTGCAACGATGCTCGCCGCGAGGGCGATCGAAAGCGCCTTGTCGACCGTCGTCGACTGAGCCCAGGAGGTCCCGTGAAATTCGAACGTCGCGCTCAGGCGGCTCGTGGGAGGGAGGCGCATCCGCCGGAAGTATGCGACGAGGCCGAGGAGGCACGTGAACGCGACGACCGTCGCGACGACCGATGGGAAGCGGATCCCGAACGGGGTGAAGTTCAGGACGAGGCCCAGGAGCGGGACGACCGCGATGCTCAGGCCGACGCTCAGCGCGACTCGCTCGACCCAGTCGATCTCCTTGCCGGACGGGAAGAGCGCGGCGACGAGGGCGTAGCCGGGGGTGAACAGGACGAGGAAGATGGCCGCGAGGTTCCCCACGCCGACCGCCAGGAGCGTGAGGGCGATCACGATCGAGTATCCGACCGCGCCGTACAGGTCCCACGGCCGTTCTTGGAAATGGAGTCGCACGTGCGCTCGGAAGGCAGACGACAACGGGCCATAAGAACATTGCCGCCGAACCCGCCCAATACTTCGTCGCGCCCGAAGGCCGTGCGCTCTGTCGGATGAATTTCGGTCGCCTCAATGGTGGCTCATCAGCCGCTTTCTGCATCCGGCGGAAGCTCGGAGCTCGGCCCAGACGGCGTCGCGTGAAGACAGGCCCGAGGCGTCCGCGCATCCGCTTCGTCGCGTCTTCCATTGGCCCGGCCAGGCGAGCGTTTCCGATATGCCCGGCGGAAATCCCGGGCAGCGGGAGTGGTACGGTTTTTGTCGCTCCACAGACGGACCCGGGAGCAGAATTATTAGGGAGTTCGCGAATAAGCATTGGACCAAAAGGGGGGTGAGACGGCGTCCTGGATGGGACGAACGACATCCGGGACCGCTCGCAGCTTCCTGGCGGTCCACTTGAGGAGGGGGACTTCCTATCGCCTCGAGCCAGAGAGTGCCGCAGAACGCCGTCCGTGCGGCCGCGATCTTCGTCGCGATCCTCGCCGCCAACGTCGTCTACATTCCGATGCTGGCGGCGGCCGTTGGGATGAATTTCTACCCGGACACAAATGACGTCGCGATCGGCTCCGGAACGGGAACGTTCCCGGATGACATCCTGGGCTCGGACGACACCCGTCTCTCCTATGCGGAGGGAGACGCCCGAATCGTAACACAGGATTACATACCGTCGTCCGAGACTATCGTGAAGGGCGTTGAAGGTTTTCTCCCCTCGTATAAGCAGGGGACGTTCACACGGAAGTCCGATGGGGTCGGCCTCCAAGCCGTCACGGGGATTGGGTTCCAAGGCCGGGCCCTCATCCTGTGGTGGACCCGACAGACCACGTCGGGCACGATCGCGGGCCATTCGGCCGGGATTGGCCTCGTTTCAACGCCCACGCAGCAATATGCGATCGCATGGGCCGACAACGATGCAGCGAGCCCGTCTAACTCGGGGCGGCGAGCGGCCGCCGCGGCCATTGTGATCTTGGGGAGCGGCACGCCCGCGGTCGACGGCGAGGCCGTGTTCATCGGCTTCACGCCCGACGGCTGGACGATCGAGTGGACGACGAACCCGAGTCCTGCGCACGCGACGCAGATTCATTTCATTGTCCTCGGCGGGTCCGTGACGGACGCCTTCGTGGGTCAGTTCGTCGGACCGGTCGCGGGCTTCACGGGCCTCCGCTCGTATCCCGGCGTTGGTTTCCAGGGCGATCTGGTCATCTTCATGGGAAACACGATGACCGCCTTGGGTTCAGCGTCCCACGCGACGATGGGCTTCGGGGCAGCAACGAGCGCATTGGATCGGGGAGCGGCTTCGATCGGCTTGCCCGACGGCACGACGACCGCGGACACAGAGGCCGTTCATGATCGCAGAGCCCTCATCACGTACAATCCAGCCTTGCCCGAACCGACGACAGACCAGATCATCGACTTCTCGTCCCGCGACGGGGATGGATTCACGCTGAACCATCTGAAGACTCTCACGGGCAACGTCCTGTTCTGGGCCATGGTCATCAAGGGCGGGAACTACAAGTCAGGCTTCCTCACAAAGCCGACGTCGACGGGAGATCAGGTGGTCTCGGGCGTGGGGTTCCAACCAGCGGGCGTTCTCTTCTGGGGAATTCCGAGTTCAAAGTCTTTCGGGGTCGAGGACGCCGGTGCGGAGTTCACGATAGGGGCTGGGTCCGAGGATGGCGGCTCGGTCGTGCAAGACGGGACGTGGCTCGGTTCGGATGACTCGGTGAACCCAACGAACACGAACATGAACACGTCCCGTTCGAGGGTCATCGTGGACCTCAATCTCGGCAGTCTGGGCATTCAGAACGATGGGAGGTACAAAGCCTCCCACAGCGACGGATTCGTGCTGAACTGGGCCAAGGTGTCGACCTCTGTCCATCGGTATTTCTATATCGGCATGGGCGCGACCGGGGGGGAGGCAAGCGACACGCAGTGCGCGGGCCCCACGGAGCTCGCGTCGGCGGCCACCCTCGGCGATACGATCAACGACAACACGCGCGTCGTCTTCCGTAACCCGCGTGGGCTACAGCAGCGCTACGTCATCTACAAGGACACGCTCAACGGGGACCTCGTGTACCGGTTCTCTGAGTCTGGATGCCAGTGGAGCGGCAAGCAGGTCATCAGCTCGGCGACGCCGAGCAATTTCGAAGTTGCGGTCCATGACTCCGGTTCGGATTTCAGAGTCTACTTCGCCGTGGTCGAATCGAGTGTGGTCAAGTATCGCATGGGCGTTGTCGCGGATTCGTCAAGCTTCATCGCGTTCGAGCCCGAGATCGTCGTTAGGCTGGTCACGCAGACGCTGATGGAGCGCCCGCTGGCCGTGAGCATCGCCCGAACGTACAACGGTCGTCTCGTGGTCGCCTATGCCACGGATATCACAGTGGCCGGCAGGGTGTATCGGACGACTCATTTGATCGGCTCGACTGACGACGGTCCCGCGCCGGCCTGGGCGGGAGACATTCTATGGGACAATCCGAGTTCTTCTGTGAACAACGCGAACAAGGACGAAGTCTACTACTCAGTGGCGTCGTTCGGACCGACGTACCCGAATCGGTTCCTGTTCGCAGCCTCCGTCCCCGAGAGCACGGACACCGTGCACTCGAAGGTCGTCACCGCCGATGCAGAGTGGAACGGGGCGACTTTCACAAGAACCGGGCCCACCCTCTTGCGGGAGACTGTCGAGCACGGCGACAGCCTCGCGTGTATCGTGGACGCGAACCAAGTTGCGCATTGTCTTGTCGAGGATACCTCGGACCTTTTCTCCGCAAAGGCCACGTCCCCCGGGACCGACGACTGGGCAGGCCTCAGCTCGGTGGTCGACGTCGCGAATGAGTCTGGGCGCTCTACTCTCTCAATCGATTCGTCCAGGACGCCGAACGTTCTGTACGCGATCTACGACAAGTCCTCGACAGGGCCTCTACGCAGCACGACGGATTTCTTTTACAAGACGAGCCCAGTCGACACCATCTCATGGAGTGCGGAAACCACGGTCAGTTATCCCCAGGATGTCGAGGACATCGTTTCTGCAACTCGAGACTCCCTGGACGGCATCCACGTCGCCGGAGAGCGCGCCGGTGACGTGGTGTTCTACCACGAGATCAAACTCAGCCTCCCACCGCCTCCGCCGACCATTTCATCGTTCCCATCCTGCGTGCAGGCGTCCGACAACTCCTCATGCCTGTACTCGGAGACCGAAGACGGCCCAGGCGGGCCCTTTCGGGTCGAGGTGATGTACAGTTGGGCGGACATCGACATCGCGGGCGCGGAGTGGAGGTTGTTCCTTGATGGACGGCAAGGGGCCTCGGACCCTGAGACGATCGAGGTGCGGATTTTCGATTCGTTCGAGGTGCCCTCCGACGTCGCGACGTGTTCTATCATCTCGTCGACCGATGTGCTGTATGATTGCGGAACCCTGACGGAAGATCAACTCGACGGCGGATTCCCCGACATCCTGTTCATCGATCGTGACACATCTGCGGATGGAGGCCAGTCCACCTTCTTCCTGGACCAAGTGTTCATTCGCAGGGTCTTCGGCCTGAAGCAACTCGAGGTCCGGTTCAGCTGGTCGGGCATCCCCCAGGACGGGGCCTCCTACGAGCTGCGGGTGGAAGGATACGTGACCGACGAGGTCGTGGCGGTCCAAGTCCTAACACCGCCTGACGTCTGGACGACCCGACTGACGATCGCGGCCACGACCGACACCGACCAGGGCTACTTCCTAGAGGCGGTCGAATTCAACCAGGGATCGCCCTCTGTTCGATTCGTCGACACATCGAGCACCGACGCAACGACATCGTTACTTCGGCTGGACCATGTGCGGGTCGTCAAGGCCGGGTTCCTCGCGGCGGACTTCACGTACGACCCGGCGAGCCCGGTCGCCGGCGACGACATCACGTTCACCGCGACGGCCTCCGGAGGCACGCCTCCTTACTCGTTCGCGTGGTCCTTCGGTGATGCTGCGTCCGGAACCGGCAACCC
>DATEUA010000173.1:0-19216 GCA_035283405.1 Thermoplasmata archaeon
GTGGCGAACGCGACGACGTTCTCGGGGACCGCGTACGCGGACGTGCCCGGCGCGGCGGCGACGGTCCTCGTCCTTGGCGCGAAGTTGTCGATCCGATTCACGGAGTACCCGGTGTCCGTACGGCCGGGGGAGCGGGCGCGGATCGCGGTGGACGTCGTGAGCGACCCGGGGCTCGACGACCCGCCGAACGAGACCGCGTACAACGTGCGCCTCACGGTGGCCCTGGATCCCTGGCTACTCGTCGACCCGGACTCGAACCTCTCGTTCTCCGTCGCGCAGTTGTCCCCGGGCAGCTCGCGCGGTCTGCGCATTGACGCGATCCTTGCGGGGAACGCGACGATCGGGGCCCGGATCGGAATTCGAGCGATCCTGCGGTACGACGACTTCAACCTCCGTCCGATCGGCCCGCGAGAGGAGGCCGTCGCGTTCGAGGTGGCGCCCCCCGACTTCGTTCCCCTGGCGAGCGTGCTCGTGGCGGTCCTGGCCTTCGTCACGGCCCTCGCCGGGGCCGTGGTCGTCCGCCCGATCCTCGGACAGCGACGGATCACGATGGACGAGGTGTTCCTGATGCATCGGAACGGGATCCTGATCCAGCACCGCTCGCGGACGCCGAGCCTGACGAAAGACGATGATATCGTCGCCTCCATGCTCGTCGCGATCCAGGACTTCGTCCGGGACTCCTTCCGCACGGAAGCGGCCCTCGACGACTTCTCGTTCGGGGAGCGGTCCGCGGCGTTCGTGCGGGGGAAGCATGTCGTCCTCGCGGCGATCCTCTCCCGCGGGGACCCACGCTACCTCATCCCCCAATTGCGCGCCGCCGCCGACGCGCTTGAGGTCGCCCATGGCGATGCCCTCGCGGATTGGGACGGTCGGATCGGCCGGCTCGTCCGCGCGCCGGAGATCCTGGACGTCCTCCTGGCCGGCGGGTACCGCGCGATCCACCTCGGGACGGGACGGTCGCCGCCTAGGACTCGCAGTCCGAGGGGGCGGTGACCTGGCCTTCGTCGGTTGGCGCGTGTCAAAGAACGTTTATCCTCGGGAGGCCAATGGGGACGGGGAAGGGATCCCCCGAGGCCCGCTCCGAGCGGGCAAGCCCGGAGGGTTGCGGTGACGCCGAGGCGCCCGGACACGGATACTCTCGTCCGCGAGCGGTTGCGAGCGAACGCGAACGACGTCGACGCGCTCTTCGTGCTCGCCGCGATCCATGCGAATCGGGGGCAGCTCATAGAAGGGGTGAGCGTCCTCGATCGAGTCCTGCGGATCGATCCGGCCTACCCGGGCGGCTGGATATTCAAGGCGAAGCTGCACCGGATGCAGGGAGACGACCGTGCGGCGTCGCGGGCGGAACGGCGCGCGTCCGAGGAGTCCCTATGATCCCCCTCGACCCCGCGCCCGCAGACGTCGTCAAGCTGAAGGTGTGCATGGCGGGCGAGGCGATGGTCGGGAAGACGTCCCTGATCCGCCGGTACGTCCTCGACGAGTACGACGACCGGTACATCGCGACCCTCGGCACGAAGGTGTCGAAGATGGTCCTCAATGTGCCCGATCCCACGGACGCACGGTCCGTCGAGGTCCGAATGATCCTATGGGACGTGATGGGGACGAGGACCCTGCGGGACCTGCTCAGGGACGCCTACTACCACGGCGCCCACGCGATCCTCGGGGTCGCGGACCTGACGAGGGGCGAGACCCTCGCGGAACTCAGTGGATGGTTCGAGTCGATCCGGGCCGTCGCGGGTCCCATCCCGTCGTACGTAGTCGTTAACAAGGCGGACCTCGAAAGCGAGCGGGCGAAGACGCACGAGTCGATCGATGGGCACTGCGGGTCCCGAGGCTGGCCGTGGTCCTACACGAGCGCGAAGACCGGCGAGGGGGTCGAGGATGCGTTCCGGAACCTGGTGTCGTCCGTCCTCCGCGCGAGGATGCGCCCCGTTACGTGATCCGCCAGCGGCGGTGCGCCTCCGCGTCCGGTGTGAAGCAGTAGTGGACCCGGTTGAACTCCTTCCGGAGGGACGCAACGTCCGCCGCGACGCGCTCCGGCGCCTCGCCCTTCACCACCACCCGCGCGAGGAGGTCCGCGACTTCGCGCATCTGGGCCTCCTTCATCCCTAGGCGGGTCAGCTCCTGCGTCCCTAGGCGAACGCCGGACGGTTTCACGGGGGACGTGTCCCACGGGAGGAGGTTCTTGTTCGTGATCACGTTCGCCTTCTCGAGGTCCGTCGCGACCTTCGCGCCCCCTCCCTGTGCGGCGACGTCGAGGGCGAGGGTGTGGCTCTCCGTGAACCCCTCCTTCTCCGCGAGCACCTTCACGCCGCGTTCGTGGAGCGCCTGCCCGAGGGCCTTCGAGTTCCGGACGGTCTGCTCCGCGTACGCCCGACCGAACTCCAGGTGTTCGGCGAGTGTCACGCCCAGGGCGGACATCGCGTGGAGGTGATGGTTCGACACGACGCCCGGGAAGACGGCCCGCTTGAGGTTCTTGATGAACTTCTCGTCGTCCTTGTCGGACAGGAGGATCCCGTGCTGCGGGCCCGGGAGCGTCTTGTGCGTCGAGCCCGTCATCACGTCGGCCCCTTCGTGGAGCGGATCCTGGAACGTGCCGCCGGCGATGAGGCCGAGGACATGCGCCCCGTCGTACCAGACGTGGCACCCGGCTTCGTGGAACGCCTCCTGGAGGTCCCGGAGCGGCGTGGGGAACAGGAAGACGCTCTGTCCGAAAGCCGCGACCTTCGGCTTCACGAGCTTGATGAGCTTCGCAGTCCCGTCGACGTCGATGTTCATCCGCTCCACGTCGAACGGGTAGTTCACGTTGTTCACGCCGCGCATCCCCGCGGCGCCGAACTTGGCCGAGCTGATGTGGGCCCCGTGGGTCAAGGCGACGGACGTCATGATGTCCCCGGGCTCGAGGAGGGCGAAGTACACGGCCATGTTCGCGACCGTCCCGCTGATGAGCCGCGGATCCGCGTGACGCACCCGAAAGAGCTTCCTCGCGAGATGGATCACGCGTTCCTCGACCTCGTCCACGTGGACGAGGCCCTGGTAGTACCGCTCGCGAGGCCAGCCTTCCGCGTACCGGTCCCCGAAGTCGCTCAGGAGGAGTTCGCGCGCGAGGGGACTAATCACGTTCTCCGACGCGATCATCGGCAGGCACTTGGAGAACCACTCGTGGTGCCGGTCCACCTGCCCGTAGATGAACGCGACGTCCTCGTCCACGCTCGGCCCCCGCGGGCGCCGGAACGAGCGGTCGGGATAAATAGATTCGGACGCGATCAGAAGACGCGGACCTTCCCGGCGACGATCCGATCCGTGAGCTTCGAAATCCCCGCGAGGCCTGCGTCGACGATCGATTCGACGTCCCCTTTGAATCGGGAGAGGTGCACGCCCGTCTGCGGGATGACCTGCACCGAGGCCGCCTGTGGCTCCTCGATCGGTCTTCCGATCTGGGACACGATGCGGATCCAGACCTCCTTCACGGCGCCCGAGTGCTCGGTCGCGATCCGGTCCGCGAGCTCGAACGCGAGGAGGTTGTACAGCTTGCCTACATGGGTGACGGGGTTCTTGCCGGCCGCGGCTTCCATCGACATCGGTCGGTAGGGGGTGATGAGGCCGTTGACCCGGTTCCCGCGCCCCACGGACCCGTCGTCTCCGTTCTCCCAGGAGAGTCCCGTCACCGTGAGGTAGAAGATGCCCGCGTCGTAGCTGTCCCCCGTGTTGATGTCGACCGTCACCTCCCGATCCGTGTGCTTCACGGCGTTGTCGAGGACCCGCTCACGAAGCTCGGCCACGACGTTCCCGTAGTGGTCTCCGTCGGGAATATAGCGGTCCACCATTGCCGCCGCAATCGTCAGGCGAATCGAATCGTCCTTCCGAACGCCCATGACCTTGATGTCCTGTCCGACCTCCTTGAGATCCTTCTTCAGGGGCCCGTTCACGAGCTCCTCCGTCGTCAGGACGAGCCTCTCCGTCTCCGAGAACGGCGCGAAGCCGACGCCGAAGGAGGTGTCGTTCGCGAGGTGTTTCTGCGTGTCGTACAGGCCCCTCAGGTCCACGGAGCCCTGGCCAATCTTGCAGTCGATGACCACGTCCGCGTCCACGTTCAGGTTCGTGCAATGGGATTCGAGATGGTCGTGGGCCGCCTGCACGGCCGTTGTGCGGTACGGAAGACGCTCCCCGTTCACCTGGGTGACGGCCCGCCCAACGAGGATGACCTCCGCGGGCTCGAGGACGGTTCCGCCTCCGAACTTCGGCGCGCTCTGCCCTCCGACGACCTCCGCCTGGTCCGTATTGTGGTGCAGGATCCGTCCGTACCGCTCGAGGTACATCTTGGAAAGGGCGCGGGAGACGGCCTCCGCGATCCCGTCCGCCACGCTGTCCGGGTGGCCGATCCCCTTCCGCTCGACGATCTCCGTGTGCTGCTCCTCGATCGGCGTGTGGAGGAGTTCTTCGACCACGATGTTCCGCGTCACCCGGGGTCCCCGCGATTGGGCCGTCCACAACGGAGGTGCCTATTTGGACTTTTCTCGCGAGCCGAGCGGGCGCCCCGGTTCCCGGGTCGCTGTGCCCCTTCTCCAGGGAGGGGCTCGGTGTATACTAATATCCATCTGAGGTGAAAATTCCGGCAGGAATATGTACCCCCCGCGCTTTCCGGCGCGACGATGCTTCCTGACCTCGACGAAATCCCGCGTCTTCGGAAGGCCCTCGGGCTCACCCAGACCGCCCTCGCGCGGCTCTCCAGCGTGAGCCAATCGACGATTGTGAAGATCGAGAAGAAACAGATGAATCCGTCGTACGAGGTCGTCCGGCGGATCATGAACTCCCTTCAGACGGAGATGCGGAAGCAGGAGAAGAAGGCGCTCGTGGATCAGATCCAGTCGAAGAAGGTTCAGTCCGTCGACGCGAGGATGCACCTAGAGGCCGCGACGACGGAGATGCGACGCTGGAAGTTCTCCCAGATGCCCGTATTCCACAACGGGCATTCCGTCGGCTCGATCTCGGACAAGGTGATCAACACGCTGGTCCTGTCGGGCCGGGACCCGAAGGAGTTCGCGCACATCCGTGTGGAGGAGGTCATGGAGCCCGCGTTCCCCCAGGTGGACGTCAAGGCGCCCGTCGAACTCGCCGCAGGCCTCCTCCGCCACTACAACGCGGTCCTCGTGACGAACAAGGGGGACGTGACGGGAATCGTCACGAAGTCGGACCTGATGAAGCTCCTCTGAGTCGCGTCGCGTGGAGGTCGGCCCTCAGTCCGGGTAGGGAACCTCGAGTTCCGCGAAGTCTTCCGCGACTCGGACGTTCTCGAACACGGCCTTCGCGTCCGCGAGGATCGTCGAGACGTCCTCGTAGCGTGGGCTCATGTGCGTGAGCACGAGGACTCCCACGCCCGCGGCCTTCGCGACCTGCGCCGCCTGCCTCGACGAGGAATGCCCGTACCGGTTCGCCTTCTCCTCCAGGGCCGCGTCGCTCGTCGCGTCGTGGATCAGGACGTCTGCCCCTCGGGCCGCGGCGATCAGGATCTCGTTCGGCATGGAGTCCCCCGTGTACACGATCTTCCGGCCCCGACGGGGCGGACCCATCACGTCCTCCGGGCGGAACGTCTTGCCCCGGACCGATACGGAATCCCCGCCCTGGAGCTGGCTGTAGAGGGGCCCCTCCGGGATCCCGAGGTCCTTCGCGCGGTCGAGGCTGAACCGTCCCGGGCGCGGTTTCTCCTCGAGGACGTAGCTCAGCCCCGGAACCGTGTGGCGCGCGTCGAAGGCCGTCACCGCGTACTCCCCGCCATCGAGGCTCGCGCCGGACGAAAGCTCCTTCGCCCGCACGGGGAAGCCGGGCGTGAAATAACCGAGGGAAAGGAGTTCCGCCACGAGCTGCTCGACTCCGCGCGGGCCGTACACCTCGAGAGGCGCCTCGCGCCCGTTCATGGACATGCTCTGGACGAGCCCCGGGAGGCCGAGGAAGTGGTCCCCGTGGAAGTGCGTGAGGAACACCCTCGTGATCTGCATGAAGCTGAGCGGGCTCAGCATGAACTGCCTCTGGGTCCCCTCCCCGCAGTCGAACAGCAGGACCTCCGGGCCGCGCTTGATCGCGATCGCGCTCACGTTTCGCTTCGGGGTGGGCCACGATCCGGAGGTCCCGAGGAACACGATTTGCATGGACCCGTCCGGAACGTCCGCGCGGACTTAACCGCTTTGGGTCGTCGTGCGCCAAAAGTTTATCGACGCGCCGAGGATGCCTCCGCGGGGCTGCGCATGCTCACCCTTGACGGCCGCTCCCTCACCCTGTCCGGCGTGGTCCGAGCGTCGAGGGGCCGCGAGGCCGTGCGGATTTCCCCACAGGCGGCGAAGCGGATCGAGGCGAGCCGCCGCGCCTTGGAACGGATCGTCGCGAAAGGCGCCGTGGCCTACGGGATCAAGACGGGGTTCGGCGAGCTCGCGAACGTCGTGATCCCGGACCGGGACGTGAGGCGGCTCCAACTGAATCTTCTACGGTCCCATGCGTTGGGCCAGGGGGAGCCCCTCGGGACCGACGAGGTCCGCGCGGCGCTCCTCCTTCGGGTGAACTCGCTCGCGATCGGCTACTCCGGGGTGCGTCGGGAACTCGTCTCCCTCCTCGTCGACCTGTTGAATCGCGGCGTCCACCCGGTCGTGCCGTCCCGAGGCTCCCTCGGGGCGAGCGGAGACCTTGCGCCTCTGGCCCATCTGGGTCTCGTCCTCGTCGGGGAGGGTCGCGCGGAGGTCCACGGCGACGTCCTGCCGGGCGCGGAGGCGCTCCGAGGCGCGGGCCTGAAGCCCCTCACCCTCCACGCGAAGGAGGGGATCTCCCTGATCAACGGCACGTCCGTCATGGCGGGCGTCGGGGCGCTCGTCGTCCACGATGGACTGCAGCTCCTGAAGGATGCCCAGGTCGCCGCCTCGATGTCCTTCGAGGCCCTGCGCGGATCCCCGCAACCGTACGACGAACGGATCCTCGCCCTGAAGCCGCACCCCGGAGCGGGAGACGTGGCCGCGAATCTGCGAAGGCTCCTCCGCGGGAGCGAGATCATTCCCTCCCACAAGGGCCCGCATCGCGTGCAGGACCCGTACACGCTTCGCTGCATCCCGCAGGTCCTCGGCGCCTGTCGTGCGGCCCTCGACGCTTCGAAGACGTGCGTCGAGATCGAGATGAACGCGGCGACGGACAACCCGCTCATTCTGCCAGAGGCGGGGGAGAGCCTGAGCGGCGGGAACTTTCACGGGCAGGCGCTCGCGATGGCCCTGGACCATGTCGCCCTGGGGATGGCGGTCCTCGCGGGCTACGCGGAGCGGCGGATCGCACGCCTCGTCGACACGAGGCTCAGCGAGCTGCCTGCCTTCCTCACGAGGAAAGGCGGATTGAACTCGGGGATGATGATCCTCCAGTACGTCGCCGCGGGCTACGCGAGCGAGAACAAGGTGCTCGCGCATCCCGCGTCCGCGGACTCGATCCCGACCTCCGCGAACCAGGAGGACTTCGTCCCGATGGGCATGTCGGCCGCCCTGAAGGCGAAGGCGGCCACGGAGAACGCGGCCCGGGTCGTCGCCCTCGAGTATCTCGCCGCGGCGCAGGGCCTCGAGTTCCTGAAGCCCCTGAGGCCCGGGGTCGGGCCTCGCGCGGCGTACCGGTTCCTGCGCAAGGGGATCCCGCCCCTGGACGAGGACCGCTCGATGGCGGACGAGGTGGACTCGATCCGCGGATGGATGCGGGAAGGGGCCCTCGTGGCGGCCGCGGAACGGGCCGCGCGGCCGCTCGCCTGATCACCCGCTCCCGGGCCCGAGAGGCCGGAAGCAGACGGGGCAGCGGCCGACGCGGGTCCCGCACAGCTCGTGGAACTCGCGCCCGCATGCGCAGCGGAGGACCCGGAAGCCCTTCTTGATCATCCCCTTGCAGATCGGGCAGCGCGTCTCGAGGTCCGCCACGAGGTTCTTCGGCCGGTCGATCGTCTCGCCGACCTCGACCTGGGCGATCATCTCCTGCGTGTACGCCTTGTCGTCGAAGACCCGGTGCGACGTGATCTGGATCGCGAGAGGGACGGACCCGGACGCAGTCATCCTGATCCGTACCCTGAGGGCATCCTTTCCGCCCGCCCGAACCGCCGGGAGGTCCCGGAGTCCCTCCGTCTCCGCGTCCCCCAGGATCTTCACGGAGACGTCCTTCGCGAGGCCGCGACCCGTGTTCTGGAGGGTCAGGGTCGCCTCGACCCATTCGTTGAGCTGAGCGGGCCCGATCTCGAGGGATCCCTGGAGCTTCGGGGCGAAGGTCTCGACGGCCTCCCAGGCGAGGCGGTACGCCTCTTCGGCCTCCTTGATCGCCGCCGGGAGGCTCGACCTGCGCAGGTCCATCGAATGTGCAAGCCGGTTCTCCGCGCCCCGCATGTCGATCCCGAACTTCTTCCCGTTGCGAATCGTTGATTCGGCCTTGTACGTCAGGTCGACGAAGCGCTTCTCGACGACCTTCGCTGACTCGGCCCGTTCGAGGGCCCGCTCCGTGAGCTCGAGGGCCCCTTCGTACTCCTGGCGGTCCAGGCGCTCCCGCGCCTGTCTCAGGATGTCCTCGGCCTCCGGGGACTCGGACCCGATCTTTCGTGCGTGGCTCAGGTTGTCCGCCGCCTGGAGGAACGATTCGTTGAGCCGTTCCCCGAGGGCCGCCTGCGCGAGGCGTCGTCCCTCCTTGAGGAGGCCGAATGCCTCGGAGAAGTCCCCTGCCTCGAGGCGGGCCTTTCCCTGGGCGACCTTGTTGAGAGCCGAGGTCGGGTCGAGGGCGATACGCTTGCAAGTCGCCACGTCCGCCTCCGCCTTGCCGAGGAACTCCTTCACGTGGGCCCGGATCAGACCCGTCCCCCATTCGAGGCTCTGGGCATACGCGGAGCGTGCCCGCGGGAGGTCCCCCCCGCGGAGAGCCGCCTCGCCCTCGTCGAAGATTTTCGAGAGCTTCACGGACTCCGCCCCCATTCCTTGCGCGGCAGCGATCAGGGTCAGCACGCGTTCCCGGGTCCGCTGCACGTCGTCGATCTCCGTCTGCACGCCCGCGAGGGCGTCCATCGCCCGCACGGAGCCGTCGAGGGCCTTCACATAGTCCCCGGCCCCGAAGGCCTTCCGGACGTCGTCGAGGGCCCGGGCGACGGACAGCGCGGGATACCCGAGGCCGCCGAGTTTTCGTTCGACGCTCTGGAGGGCCTGGGCGGCCATCCGTTGCTGGAGCCCGAGGCGTTCCGCCTCCGATTCGCTCTGCATCGCGAGGGCGATCGCCTGCCGGTACTTCTTCCCCCGGAGGAAGTCGCGCGACTGCTGGAGCAGGGATTCCGCGGGTCGGGTGTCCGTCCCCTCTCGCCTCGCCCGGTCGACTGCGGCCTGGAAGCGGTCCACGAGGGCCTGGATGCCCTGGTCCCGCTCCCGGGCGGCCTCCGCCTCGGCCTGCGCCGCGACGTCGAGGGTCTCTTCGAACTGGGCCGCCTTGAAGGCGCGCTCCGCCTTCCCCAGGAGGGAGTCCGCCGCAGGGACCTCGAGGTCCATCGACCGGATGTCGACGAGGAGGTCCCTCACGCGCCGCATGGCCCCGTCGGCCTCCTGGGCCTGCCGCTGGAGTCGCTCCATGGCGCCTTGGAGTCGGAGGACCGCGTCTACCGCGACGACGAACTGCGTGGTGTCCAGGGACGTCTTCGCCTGCGCAAGGTCGTCGCTCAGGGAGGCGAAGCTGGGGGCCGGGATCGTCCTGGAGGAGGCCTCCGCCTCCGCGATCATCGCGGACAGCCGCTCCCGGAGGAGGTCCGTGATCTCCGCCTCGACGCTCGTCGCCCGTGCCACGGCGCGGGCGTAGTCTTTCGCTTTCATCGCCTCCTTCGCCTCCCCCAGAGCCTCCGCGAGGTGGGTCGTGGCGATCCCGACGCGCGTCGCAAGGTCGAGCCGTTCGCGGCTCGACAGGATCTTCTGCGCGGACGTGTAGATGACCATCAGTTTCTCCGTCTCCGCGCGCGCCTTCCCGGCGAGATCCGTCGCGGCCTGGTAGTCGAACCGTTCGAAGGCCCGCTTCCCTTCCAGAAGGATCTCGAGGACCTTCGTCACGTCCACGTCCCGCTTCCTCGCCTCCGCGGCGAAGGCCGCGGCGCCGGCGAGGGCCTTCTGCGTCTGCCGATGGACCGCGGTCGCCTTGCCCGCGCGGTCCGCGCATTCCTTCATGAGGAGCAGTCCGTCGTGTGGGTTCTCCACGCTGAAGGCCATCTTGGACCGCTTGAGCAAGTCCCGCATTTCCTCGATGTCGATCTTGAGCTCCCGGGCCTGTGCGACCCGGTTCTTGACGAGGTTGAAGACCGTGTCCGCCGCCCCGGCGACCGAGGTTCGGATCCGGTCGCGCGACCCGAGGACATCGAGGTACCTCCCCGACCCGAGGAGCGCGTTCATCTCCTTGTACAGCGCATCGACGGCCGCGACGTCGGCCCCGAGGTCGACCCCCATCTGGACGACGGTCCCGAGGTCGTCGATGCCTTCCTGGGCGATGGACTTCATCCGACCCTCCGCGGCGCGGCGCGCCTCGTCGATCGAGCCGACGGCCTCCTCGAAGTCCCCGTTCGACATCGACGCGTCCGCCCGGTTCAGGAGCACCTTGATCGAGGCGGTCTCCTCCCCGAGCTGGGGGAGCACGTCCCGGAGGGCTGTGATCGTCTCCCCGATGCGCTTCCCGAGAGCCGCCTGAGCGCCGCTCATCGCCTGCCCGGCGAGGTCGAGCGCGTTCCGATAGTCTTCGGACTTGGCCGCCAGGATCGCCTTCTCGAGGAGCCGGGAGGCCTCGGTGAGGTTCGCCCCGGTCCGTTCTCCGAGGGAAAGGACCGCCTCCGCCCGTTCCACGAATCGCATCGCGTGCTCGTGTTCCGACTTCCGGAGGATGTCAAAGGCCGCCTGGATCAAACGCTCGAGGCCTTCCGGATTCCGCTCCTGGTACGCCTTCCGGGCCTGGTCCGCGAGCTGCCGCGCGGGACCCGTGTCCATCCCCCGCGCATCGGCCTCCGCGAACGCCCGGTGGAGCTCGCGGAGCCGGGTCTCCGCGGCCCGGTACGCCCCGATCGCCTTGTCGACCTCCGCATCCGCTTTTCGCGCCGACTCGATCGCCTCCCGGTACGCGTTCCGCTGGAGGTCCTGCCGCGCGCGGCTCAGGTGCCCCATCGCCGTGCTCAGGTCCGCGCCGACGGTCGTCGCGATGACGAACTTCTCCCGGGACGCGGCGATCGTCTGGACGACCGTCTGGAACAGGATGTCCTGCAGGACCTTGAGGCCCTCCTGGGCCGCCTCCGCGGCCTCCCGGTAGGCCCCCTTCTTCACCGCGACCTCCGCGGCCTGGAAGTGCTCCTCCGCGGCCGAAGGATCGGCTCCGAGGCCGCGGGTCTCCTCGAGGATCTTCGTGAACGCGGCGGTCTTCCCCTCGACGCCCAGGCGCAGGGCCTTCTCGGACTCGGTCCGGCACTGTCGGAGGGTGTTCCGCGCCTTCTCGAAATCGAAGTTCGCGATGTCCCCGCGCGCGCGTTCGATGAGGCTCGTCAGGCGAGTCGTCTCCACGCCCAGATCCCGGGCGGTGACCGTGAGCTCCTCAGCCTCCCCCATCTCCCGGTCCACGTCGGCCCGCAGGTCCTCCGTGACGGTGTCGAGCGCTTCCTTCGTGAATTCGACCGCGGCGTCGTAGTCGTTCGCCTCCATCGCCGCACGGGCCCGCGCGAGGAGGTCTTCCACGAGGGCGACGTCCCGCTTCAGGTTCTTCGCGGAGAGGATCAGGGCCTGGGCTCGGGAGAAGGACGACGACAGGTGTTCGTGGAGGGTCTTCTCGGCCCTCTTCCACGCCTTCTTCGCATGTTCGACGGCCGCGTTCAGCTCGTCCGCCGCGAGGGCCTCCCGGGCCTTCTTCAGGACCGCCTCCGCATCGTCTTGGGCCCCCCCGACGCCCTTCGCGAGGCCGAGGAGGGACTCGCTCGACCGGATCATCCCTTCGACCCGGTCTCGGAGGATCGTCGTGCCGAGGTCGAGGGCCTCCCTCGCCTTGTCTCCCGCGAGCTTGTAGTCCTTGCCGCCCATCGCGGCGTCCGCGGCGGCGAGGGCATCCCGGGCGCTCGGCACGTCCGCGTCGATCTTCCTCGCCGACTCGACGATCTCCCGCGCGGCGGTGATCGCCTCCTCCGCGGCCTGGCGCGCCTGCGTCGCCTCGCGGACCTTCTCTTCGAGCTGCCGGCGCAGCTGATTGTTCTTGAGGTACCCGCTCACGGACGGAGGCTCCGCTAGGTCCAGGTCGAGACGGTCCAGGCGTCCCCCTGAACGTGCGGGACTCTCCACAGGGAGCAGCTTATAAACGGGTTCGCGCCCCGTTTTCAGCGCTGATATTTTTCACCCAGGGTCCGGACGGGTCGCGCCGGGGGCGGGGTCGGCCTACGACGCACCGGCCGACGCGGGGGACCCCGACGTCGAGGCGTCGGGAACCGGCAGTCCGAGAGCCTCTGGCACGCCTTGTTCGTGCACGTCCGGCGAGGGCCCGGCCGCTCTCTCCGTGTACTGGATGCCCGCCTTCGAGGCCATGAGCTTCCGGATCCCCTCGCGGTCCGTTGCCTTGAGGCCGAAGAACTCGCTGAAGTAGCGGGTCGTCGTCAGGGCGAGGGACCTTCCGGAAGGTTTCCGGTTGATCAGGCCGAGTTTCTCGAGGGACTGCGTGTGCTCGTACACCTTCGAGCCGATCATGTCGAACAGATCGCTCTGGAGGAGCGGCTGGTGGTATGCGACGAGGGCCGCCGTCTTCAGGATGTCCCGATCGATCTCCGGCGGCGCGAATGGGCGAGCGCGCTCCGAGTACTCCGGTCGGATCTGCATCGCCCATTTCGTCCCGATCTGCGCGACCTCGAGGGCGCTCCCGCGCGAGTCGTACTCCTTCGCGAGCCGCTTGAGGTGGTCGCGCACCTTCGACCCGTCGAGCCGCGTGACGCGCGCGAGATCCTCGACGGTCAGCGCGTTGCCGCTCGAATAGAGGGCCGCTTCGACGACCGCTTGTTCCTTCATGCACTCGCCTCCTCAACGGCCGGTTCGACGAGAGGGCCGAGCCTCGGGAGCCCGACGAGCTCCTCGGAGGAGATCGTCTCCTCCCGGGAGAGGCGTTTCACGTAGATCTCCCCGAACGGGTACTCCTTCTGCCAAAGCTTCACCTTCTCCATCTGTGCGAGGAACAGGATGGAGATGAAAACGGTCACCTCGTCCCAGACGCCCCCCACGGCGAGGGACCGAAGGGGCACCGCGTCCCCGTTGAACTGGACGAGCCGGGACCACGTCAGTCCGATGTCCTCCGAAAGATCCTCCCCGTGTACCTTCTGGTGCAAGTTCGGCGCGAACCGCCGGAGGGCATCCTCCCGCAGGGCGACGAGCTGCATGTGGACTTGGGTCTCGCGGCGCGCGTCGTCGAACGCGTCCATGAGCTCCATCAGGGTCACCGCGCGGCGGCCTTCCCGTCGGATCGCCTCCGTGAGGGGCATCGCGGCGCCCGTGAGCACGGCCTGGTTGTAGTCCAGGTCTTCGGGCTCGCGGTACATGTCGAGGTCCCACGCGTCCTCCGCGGACGGAGGCTCGGGCGGGAGGGCGTCGAGGAGGACCTTGTCGCTCTGCAGCTTCAGGATCGACCACGCGAGGAAGACGAGCTTCCCCGCGGTCACGAAATTCACCGAGCCGTCCTTGCGCACCTTGTCGAGGTACATCTTCGTGAAGGGGACGAGGTTGATGTCCCAGGGGTCCATCTCGTGCTCGAGGACGAGTTCGAAGGCCGCGACGACGGACTTCTCGAACGGGTCCCGGACAGCGACGTGGAGGCCCTGGTCGATCTCCGTGAGCATCCCGAGGTAGCGGTTGATCCGCTCGCCCCCGTCCGACTCGCTCACGAGGGCCTTGTGGAATAGGAGGTGGTTCAGGATCGCCTGGTAGTTCTCGTTCGGGCTCATGCCGGTATCGCCTCCGTGGGCTTCTCGTCCTCGATGTCCGCCAGGTTCACCCGCATGATGAGCTCGGAGATCGACGACGGGGTCATCGTGACCCCGACGATGTGGTCCGCCTCCTTCAGGGTGACCTTCCTCAGGCTGATCTGGACGAACTGGGCCGCGTGGCTGTTCCGCCGGATCATCCGCGCGACCTTCTCCGCGTTGACCGCGTCGAGGTTCTGGTCGATCTCGTCCAGGAGGTAGAACGGCGACGGATCGTACTCCTGGATCGCGAAGATGAACGCCATCGACACGAGGGACTTCTCGCCGCCCGAGAGGGCCTCGAGGCGGAGGACCTTCTTGTGAGGCGGTTTCGCCTTCACGACGAGGCCCGCCTCGAACGGGTTGTCCGGATCCTCGAGGAACATCTCCGCTTCGCCCCCCTCGCTGAGCTCCGCGTAGACCCGCTTGAAGTTCTCGTTGATCGCGCCGAACACCTTTCCGAGGCCGTCCTTCTTCTTGTCCGTCAGCTCCGCGACGAGCTTCATGAGCTCCTCCCGCTGACCTTCGAGGCGCGCGAACTCCTCCTTGAGCTCCCCGTGGCGGGCCTGCTGCGCATCGTAGTCCTCGAGGGCCCTCAGGTTGATCGGTCCGAGGGCCGTGATCGCGGTCTCCGTCGTCGAGATCGTCCGCTTGAGCTCGTCGAGGGACGGCAATTTGCCCCGGACCTCCACGGACATCTCCTGCATGACCCTCTCCGCCTCCGCAAGCTGGTCCTCCTGGACCTTCAGCTCCGTCTGCATCTTGAGGAGGAAGTCCTCCTTCGTCTCGATCTTGTGTCCGACCTTGTCCAGCTCCGCGTCGACGTCCGTCTTGTCCTTGTACGCCGCGTCGCGGGCTTCCTGGATGTCCTTCATCTTCTTCGAGATCTGGCTCTCCATCTTCTCGAGGGCCCGCAGCTCGTTCTCGAGACGGCCCAAGGCCGCCTCGAAGCCCTTGATGCGCTTCTCGTGCTCGGACCGCTGCGCGCCCAGCGAGGCGAGGCGGCCGTCGACCTCCGTCCGTCGGTCCTCCAGGATCCGCACCTGGTCCGCCATCGCCTCGAGCTTCGACCGGTGGCCTGTGATCTCTTCCGCGATGGAGGCGCGCCGGGCCATCAGGTCCTTCATCCTCGAGGCGATCTGCTGCGGGGTCGCGTCGATGACCGCCTTCTTGCGTTCGTCCCGCGTCGCCCGGAGTTCCTCGAGGACCTTCGTGAACTTCGCGACGTCCTCCTCGGTGCGAGTCGCCGTCTTCTCCGCGGTCCCGAGCCGCTCCCTCCGGTCCGCGAGGTCCTTGTCCAGCGCGGTGAGCTTTGCCTGGAAGTCCTTCCGCTTCGCCTCGAGGGCGCTCGCCTTCACGTCGACGGCGCCCGTCTGGCTCCCGCGCTCCTTGATCTCGCCTTCGAGGTCGAGGATCTCCTTCCGCACCCGTTCGAGGTGGGCCGCGGTCGACTCCGCCTGCGCCTGCACTTCCCGAAGTCGTTCGGCGACCTTCTCGAGTTCGTTCGCGGACGACGGGCCGAATCGGACCGTCGCCTTCTCCGTCTCCCCGCCGACCATCGCGCCGGACGCCTCGATGAGCTCCCCCTCGACCGTCACGAGGCGGATGCCGCCCATCCACTTCCGGGCCTCGTCGAGGGTCTGTACGACGAGGGTGTCCCCGAAGACGTAGAAGAACGCGTCGCGGTACTTCTCGTCGAAGTGGCAGAGGTCGATCGCGAAGCCGAGGCACTCCTTCGCGACGAGGATCGCCTTGCCGCGCGGCCTCCCGACGAGCATCTTGTTGAGAGGGAGGAACGTCGCACGCCCGAGCTTCCGCTTCTTCAAGTAGTCGATGCACTCCGCCGCGACACCGTCGTCGTCGACGATGATCGCCTGCATCCGGGCCCCGGCGGCTGTCACGATCGCGGTCTCGTACTTCGACTCGACCTGCGCGAGCTGGGCCACGGTCCCGTGGATCCCCTTGAGGCTCCCCGTGTCCCGGAACTCGAGGATCGAGGAGACGGCGGTCGTGTAGCCCTTCCGGAGGTTCTCCGCGACGTCCGCCTCCGCCTTGAACTGCGCGTACTGCCGCGTGAGGCTCAGCATCGCGGACTGGAGTTCCGTCTGCTGTCTCGCGAGTTCCGCCTCCTCCGTCCTGCGCTCGTGGAACTCCTGCTGGAGCTTCGCGAGGCTCTTCCCGGATTCCTTCGAGTTCGTTTTGATCTCCTTGAGCTGCCAGTCCGCATCGTCGAACTCGACCTGGTACGTCTTCCGGGAGTCTTCGAGCTGGCCGATCTCCGAGCGGAGCCGCGCGAGGGACTCCTTCGTGCGGTCTCCCTCGAGGACGAGCCCCTTCAGCTTGTCCTCCAGCTCGTCGGTCTTCTTGTTCAGCGCGACGATCTCCCTCTGGATCGCGAAGACTTTCGCGTCGCTCTTCGACGCGAGCTGGTCGACCTCCTGCAGGTCCTCGTCCGCGGCCTTCAGGGTCGAATCCTTCTCCGAGATCCGTGTCGCGAGATTCTCCCGCTCCCGTCCGAGGGCGTCGACCTCTTTGACGACCTTCCCCTTCTCCTTCGTCGCCTCCGCGGTGTCCGCGCGGATCTGTTTGAGGGTCTCGTTGGAGGTCTCGATCCCGTCCGTCGCGCGCGCCCGCTCGATCCGGAGCGCGTCGAGCTTCTCCTTGACCTGCTTCGCTTCCTCGCCGCCCCGCTCGGCTATCTCCCCCTCGAGCTCGCCGAGGCGCGCTTGAGCGGCCTCCAGACGCGCCTTGAGCTCGTCCCGCTGGGCCGCGAGCTTCGCCCGGTCCGCGTCGTGCTTCGCAATCTGCTCCTTCGTCCCGGAGATCTGGCTCTCGATCAGCTCCCGGTTCTTGTACGCGAGCTGGCCGCGCGCGGTCGTCAGCCGTTCGTTGAGCTCCTTGTACCTCAGCGCTCCGTCCCGGTCCGCCTCGAGCTGCTTCAGCTGCTTCTCGATCTCGTCGAGGATGATCCGGATGCGTTCGAGGTTGTCCTCCGTCTCCTTCCGTTTCCCTTCTGCCTGGTGGATGTCGTCGTCGAACTTCGTGATCCCCGCGATGTTGTCGAGGATCCGTCGGCGGTCCACGTTGGACATGGAGACGATCTTCTGGATATCCCCCTGCTGGACGAGGTTGTAGCCTTCCGCGCTGATCCGCGCGTGCGCGAGGAGCTGATCGAACTCCGCGAGGGACGACTTCCGGTCGTTGATGTAGAAGTACGAATTGTAGCCTCCCTCCACGCTCGGGCTGAGGCCGACGTACCGGGTCAGCTTCACGTCGTCCGACTCCACGGGGATCTGCCGGTCCGAGTTGTCGAACAGAAGGCTGACCTGGCAGGAGTCCGCGCCCTTCCTCTCCTTGCCGCCGTCCCAGATCAGGTCTGTGAGCTTCCCGGCGCGGATCGCCTTGGACGACTTCGGCCCGAGGACGAACAGGACCGCGTCGGCGATGTTGCTCTTCCCCGACCCGTTCGGCCCGGTGATCGTCGTGTAACCTTGGAGGAAAGGGACCTCGATCTTTCGGCCGAATGACTTGAAGTTCTCCATCTCGACGGCTTTGAGGAACACGGATCTCACCCGCGGCGCGGAAGGTGGGCACTGAAGGCGTCTATTGCCATCCCATCAGGTCCCTTCTGATCCGTCCGACTTGCGTCGGACAGACCGCGGGAAAGCTTTGATGGCTATAAAAGCGTAGCGGGGTGCCGCGATCCGGATTGACAAACCCCAGGCCTTCGCATGCCGGGGATCCTCACACAGCGGTTCAGCGAGATTTCGTCGCAAGGAAGATTTGAAATCCCGGGAAGACGGCCGCCGACGGTCTGGCCATGTAGTACACGAGCCAAGTCCCATCGGCCTCGACGAGGAACCCGGGTTGCGCAAGGCCTCCCTCGTTGGGCAGGAGGATATCGAGGGCGAGCCCCATCTTCCGCCACTGGAAGCCGTCGTCGGATTCCGCGAACATTAGCCGGGACGCGTCGCGCTCGCCGCTATACACCATCTCGTAACGGCCGTTGAGGAACCGGACCGTCGCGCCAAAGGCCCCGTCCTCGTCCAATGCTCCGGTCGGACCGAGAGGCAGCACTTGGCCCCGCTTCGTCCAGTTCGATCCATCCTCGCTCGTCGCTAGGAAGAGCGTTCGGCGGGGGTCCGCGAAGGAGGTCGCGCTGTACCACATGGAGTACCTGCCGTTCCGGACGACGACCGTGGCATCGAACACATAGAAGTCCTCCGGGCTGCCGGGAGGCCCGATATCGAGGACCACGCCTAGCTTCGTCCAGTTGACTCCGTCGGGGCTCCGGGCTTCGAGGATCCGGAGATACAAGCCATCCCAAGCCGAGTACCACATGCGGAATTCCTCGCCAATCTTGAGGACCTCGGGATAGAGCAGGACATTGCCCGCCTCGGCTGGGAGGGACGCGGCCAGGACCGGGCCATGCTTCGTCCAGGCTCGGCCGTCGGGCGAGGTGGCGAAGCCGATTCGTGCGATCCCCGAGGAACGCCCGAAGTACCACATCTTGTACCGCCCGTCGTCGAATAGGACGGAGGAAGCCCCGAGTTCGTCCGAATCGAACTCTCCCGGGGCGCCCCAACCGAGGACGAGCCCTTGGCGAGACAGTGTGGGCTCCCCTGGAACGGCTAAGGGGGCGCGCGCGAATCCGATATGCCAGCGAGCCCCATCGTTCGCGGTGTACCACATCCACCACTCGTCCCCGATGGCTACCACCGTCGGCCGGCTCAGGCTGACGCTGTCCCACGAACCGGGAGGCCCGAGATCGAGCACGGGGGAGGTGCCAGTCATCCATGCGATTCCGTCCCGCGAGACGGCCGATCCGACTCGCTGCGTCAGATCAGGCTCCGCACCGACGTACCACATGATGAAGCCGGTGTCCATCGGCAGCACGCTCGTCGGATGCACGCGATACCGGTCCCAACCCCCGGAGAACGGCGGAGTGATGATCGGGTTGCCCGAGTACTTCGTCCAATTGATCCCGTCGAGCGAAAGGGCAAGACCGGCGGACCAGCTCAGTCCGTCCGCGGTGCCGGAATACCACATCCGGTATCCCGTCGCATCACGGATCACATCGCCCGTCGTGATCGTATACCCGTCCCAGCCGGGACCCCGCTCCAGGACCGGATTCCCCGCGTGTCGGTCCCAGGTCGATCCGTCCCGGGATGTGGCATAGCCGATCGAGCCGGGGAAGCCATCGCCCTCGAGGGCGGTGTACCACATCTTGTAGACCCC
>DATEUA010000174.1:0-2751 GCA_035283405.1 Thermoplasmata archaeon
GCTGAACGGAATGGACCGTCCCCGTCACCCGCGGGCCTGCCTCGGCCTCGGCGACTGACCAGGGCGCGGCCACGGCGGCCCGACCCCAATCCTCTTCGTGGGAACCCCGGCCCTCCTGGGTGTCCGCCCCGCCTCCGGTTCGCCCGCCTGCTCCGGCGTCGAAATCCCGGCCTCGAACATCCTCTTCGCCAGCTCGTTGTCGAACCGCAGCAGGCTCTTCACGAGCGCGGAGTCGATGTCGAGCTTGTAGAACTCCACCCCCGCCTCCCGCTTGAGAGGGCGCACGAGCCGTAGCGCGAGGAGCCGGTCCCACAGCTTGTAGAGCGTGGGCCGAGAGACGCCCGCCCCCTCCGCGATCTCGCTTTTGTTCAACTCCCTATCGGGCTCGTCGAGCAGGAAATCCACGACCCGGACGAACTCGCCAGAGCGGAACAGATCTTGGAGCACCGTTCACCCTCCCCTCGTCGCGCGCCGCATTCTCTCCCTCCGGATGCCAGGGCGTCGTGTCGTGTAAACGATATTTACACGGACGTACTTATAGGTTTCCTGTTCGTTCTTCGGCGGGAGCGCAACCGCCCATCGCGCTTCAGGGGATGTCGTAGGAGTCTCTGTCACGGACCGTCTCGACGTGGTTCTCGTACCAGTCGCACACCCGGTGAATGAGCGAGACCAAGTCCCGGTTGAGAGAGACCTCCATGCCGTAGCGGGTCGGCTTCGCGAGGAGGATCCGTTCCCGGATCAGGCGGTCGACGGCCTCCGAGGCCTCTCCCCGTAGGTCTTTCCGGAATCCCTTCACGGCGTTCTCAATCGGGGTGTGGGCGGCGCCGTACTTGCCCCGGCGATGGAGCTTCCAGATCACCTTGACCTCGATTCCGCTCACCCTCATCTTGACCTAGCCTCGGTTCAGAATCCTGACCCCGCTGGAAGGGCCTCCGGGAAGATCCCCCACGATCCGTCTGAATCGACGGAGGGAGGACTCCTAGGCCGAACCGAGGATATCATCTGGAAAAACGTATCGGTAGGGCCCCCGAAACGTGGTTCATCAAGCATATTGGAACGAAACTTGGCAATCCAATTCCAGCGTAACGGGGACCACGCGCGACCCCGCGGACACCGACTCAGCACTCTATGGCTTTGACTAGGCCCCCGAAGGCTCGAGAGGACGTCGTCGACCCAAACTCTCGGCAACACGGAGCAGTCACCGGGTTTTGTCGTCGCTTAGGAGCCGGGGCTGATGAGACTGGGGCGGACGCGGGCGCAGTTCGCGCGCGCCATCCATCTGGGCTCCCAATCGAGGCTGGGAACGTAGATCGGCACTCGTGCGCTGGTCAAGCTTGACGCGTTGCTGGCCACGGTAGGACCGGTCCCTGAGGACCTCCGTGATCCAGTACGTTGCGCCGGCCTCGAGATCGACGGGCGCCCAGGACGTGAAGACGAACCTGCCAGTGGGCGTGGCGAGGAGGCCCGCCTGGCGAATGCCCGCTTGGGTCTGGCGCTCGCTCAGGGGGTAGAGACGCTCGACATAGAATGAACCGGCGAACCGTGCGCCCACAGGAACGGCGGCGGGGCCGGGGCCTCGTGACGGAGGAGCGGACCCCTCAATCTCGGCGAGATACGGGGACGGAAGTCCCTGTCGTGCGACGATGTGGAGCCGCTTCATGGCCCGTGTGATGACGACGTAGAACAACCGGCGTTCCTCGGCCTGCTCGTCGCCCGTGCTCATCCGCACGGGCCCGAGGACGTCCGGGTTCTCGACCTTCGACGGGAAGCCGAAGAGGTGGTCGCTCGCGTTGACCACGATCACGACGCCGGCCTCCAAGCCCTTGGCCTTGTGCGCGGACAGGATCCGGACCCCCGGCACGTTCCGCGCGGGGTAGGCGACAGGGACCCCGATCCGCCGGCACGCGTCTTCGACGTCCGCCAAAATGTGGTTCGTGCGACTCAGGACGAGGATCTCGTCGGGCTTGCACCGCTGGAGCTCCTCCCGGACGAGGTCTGCCGTGCGACTGACGATCGCGACCTCGTCGTCGGGGACTTCATGGACGTACGCCCCGCCGCGCTCGCGGTTGGCGATCCAGACCTGCTTGGGCACCTGGTGCGGGTTCCGCGCGATGAGCGCGGCGCCCGCCTCGACGATCACGGCGGGAGACCGGTAGTTCACGTTCAGCATCGTCGTGGACGCGGGCCCGAAGTGGGACTCGAAGTTCACGATGTGGTCCACGTCCCCGCCCGCGAAGCCGTAGATCGCCTGCCAGTCGTCGCCCACCGCGAAGAGTCGGGCGTCCGTGAGGGCGACGAGCGCCTTCAGGAAGCGCGCCATCGCGGCGGACGTGTCCTGGAACTCGTCGACGAGGACGTGCTCGAACTTCGGAAGCGGGGAGACGCCGCGCTCGAGGAGGTCCGCGGCCCGGTGGAGCATGTCGGAGAAGTCGATGCGGCCCTCGGCCGCGAGCGCGGCCTCGTACCGCCCGAGGACCGCGATGCCGAGGAGGCCAAAGTGGTAGACCCGGGGAGGCACGCCAGCAAGGTGCGTGCGGATCTCGTCCGGCGTGCGCCGCAGGG
This sequence comes from Thermoplasmata archaeon, assembly GCA_035283405.1. Lineage (GTDB taxonomy): Archaea > Thermoplasmatota > Thermoplasmata > RBG-16-68-12 > RBG-16-68-12 > RBG-16-68-12. The sequence goes on from DATEUA010000174.1 coordinate 2,563, forward strand.
CCCGTGCATTGGTGATGAACTGGACGAGGAGCTTCTCGATCGAGCTGCCGATGTACTTGAGGTCCCCGAAGGTCTTCTCAAGTTCATCGAACGTCATGGGCGGGAGGGCGACCCCTGCGCGGGACAGTCGGTCTCGAAGAATCTCCTCCAGTCTGCCCTCCGTGCGCTCGTACTCGAAGAACTCGATCA
>DATEUA010000175.1:0-4958 GCA_035283405.1 Thermoplasmata archaeon
CTCGAGGCTGCCGGAGATCGAGACGATGCCCGTGATCGATCGGCTGAAGTTCCATGTGGTGACGCCCGAGGAGCACGTGACCGCTCCGAAGGAAAGAATCGCGTCTCGGTTGTTGTCCGCGCTCGAGAGGCTCGGATACGCTGGGAAGGACACCCCGACGGTCACGGTCGACGCCGCGTACGCCGCGACTTCGTCGTAGTTTCCGAACGATTCCGCGTTGGGAAGGGTCGCGCTGTCAATCCGGTCCGTGTACAGCGGGATCCGGGCGATGCCGCCTTCGTCCGTGCGATTCCACTGGGAGGGACCGCTCGCCGCGCGCCCAAGGTACCACAGAGTCCGGGAACTCGGGATGTTTCCGAGACCGCTGTCCGGGTACTGGGCGGTCGTGGAGCTGGGACTCAGCCGGGACCAGACGGTCGCGCCGTTGATGGGCCCTCCGACGGAGTTCGTGACGGAGGCGCGGAGCCATCGGTGGAGGTACACGTTCCCGCCCGCAGACGGCCGGAAGGCGGGCTGCCAGTCTATGCGCTGTGCGGAACAGAGCGTCGAGTCCGACATGTCAATCGTTGAGTTGTACAGATAGGCGTTCGACGTACCATCCGTCGTGAGCTCGTTGTGTTGCGAAGGCAAGTCGCAGTAGTCCACCGCGATGTACGTGTCGTACGCGTAAAGGGACGTGCTCGAAACGAGCGCCAGATCGAGGGCACCGGAGACGTGTTCGAAGAGCTTCTCGACACGCGCCCCGTAGAGGCCTGCTTGGGTCTGGGACCATCGCATGACGGGAGCGTCGTTGTTCGCGTCGACGTCAACCCCGAGGCCGGCGAGTTCGGTGTCCGCAAAGCCCGTGATCTTAGAGCCCGTGATGTTCACGACGGCCTGGTCCCCCGCGACGCCCGTCGCGTTGAACCAGCCGGGGAACTTCAGGGACGCGCCGTTCCGCATGACGAACGTGCCCGGGCTGCCCGCGGCGCTGTTCACGGACAGGGCGAGGTACAAGAAGGGGCCGATCGCGTTCGTCTGCGTCGTGACGACGGAGTTGTCGAGGACGAGCGTCCCGCCCCCGTTCACGTTCAACGCGTGTCCCTGGTGGGCCGTGTCCTTCGCAAAGGCCAGCCCGCCGTTGACGAGGGTCAGACTGCCTCCGTCGTTCACGTTGATCGTCCCGTCGACCGTGTACACGATCCCCGTGCACACCTGGGCCGTCGTGATTGTCCAATCGCCCGTGATGACGCCGCCGACCTGGTCACAGACCCCGGCCTGACCGACGGAGGAGAACGCCCCGAGGGCGGCGACGAGGCCCCCGAGGACCATCGTCCAAACGATCGACAGGCTCAAGGCCTTTCCACGGAAACGCGGACGGTCAAACATTCGACGGCCTCCCGTGATGGAGCCTCCAGGAATTCCCCTGGAGGCTACAACCAGTGGGCATAGCGGCGGGCCACCCGGACCGGTTGATAAATAAGTTGCCGCACGATTATCCGTCGCGATACGCACTATTCTCACGCGGGAGAACGTCCGGTTTCTATGGAGACAAATATTTATTCAAGAGACAATATTAAAATAGCGATTTCCGCCGAAAAGTGGGCGAAAATCCACGCGATCCGAGGCGGCAGTTTCGGATCCCACAGGCCGGCGGGGCAGCGCAGACTATCACCGTGCGGTAACTACCAGGAACACTTTATATACCGTCGGCTCGGGTGTGCGTCCGACCTCAAAGCCCACCGGAGTCCACGTGATGAAGGTCATCCTGCGCGAAGAGAAGTCGGGTGTCTCGGAAGTCGTCGGCACGATCCTGATCCTCGCGATGACCGTGGTCCTGTTCTCCACGATCATCATCTGGGTCTCGAACATCCCAACCCCCTCCGCCCAGACCCGCGTGGACATCCGATCGACCATGAACCCGATCTACAGCGCGGGCGTGGAGATCGGCGTGGACATCACCCTCATCCATCAGGGCGGGGAAGCCCTCGCACCCGTGCCCACGGTCCTGTACGTGACCTCGCAGCGCGGCTCGAACCCCCCGCAGACGGACATCGTGATCCTCCACCCGTACAACGGATTGCTCGCGAGCCCGAGCGGGCTCCTGGACGGTGGCGACAGCGTCTGGGAGACGGGGGAGCGCTGGGGCTACAAGAACTTCCAGTTCCGGTCCTCGGACGACATCTCGATTGCAATCGTCGACACGTTGCGAAGCGCCGTGGTTTGGTTGGGCGCCGTGAGCGCGGTCCCGGGCACCCGGCCTCCCGTCTTCGTCGACAAGTGGACGGACGACATCCGAGGGACCGCTGCGATCGATCCGGTCCAGGCGAACCTCGGCTTCTTCCTCCATGTGAAGGTGAAGGACCCGGACGGAGACCTGAATCCGAACTCGGTTTGGGCAATTCTTACGATGTGGTACGGCACAGGCGACCCCTGTTCGTTCCCCCAGAAGATGCACGACGATGGAGTCTTCCCCGACGGCGTCGCGGGAGACGATATCTTCACCCTCGGGGCGATCTCCTGCATGAGCCCCCCCTTCCCGCTCCTCAGCTTTGACGGATCCATCATCCTGCTGAACGCGACGGACATGCAGGGGCATGAGACGACGACCCGCTTCGTGTTGAAGGTCGTTGAGCAGTTCAGCGGAGGCGGGACCCAGACAATCCCGAGTGAGCTGTGGCAGTACATCGGATTCGTCCAGATTCGCACGGGGGAAATCTGGTTCACGCACCTCGGCGACCCGGTCAACACGGCCAACAAGATCCAGCCGTTCCGAGTCACCCGGGCCGACCTCAACGGAGGCGGCGGACCCCTGTTCCACCTCCAGATGGCGAACCATGGGAACCGGAGCATCTTTGTCGACGGCTGGACGCAGATGTACTTCAGCGTCACGGGCAGCGCGGCCGTCCAAGGGATGTACGTCGTCAGGCCGGTCGACGTGACCAAGGTGGCGAACGCCGGCGGTCTCGGGCCGTATCCCGGTACCGCCGCCAACCCGGCCGACTTCCGGTTTGCACCCGAGTTCGTCTTCGACATCAACCCCCTGGACCAAGAGACGGGGGGCCGGTCCGTCGTGATCCTGGTCGCGGCGAAATCGGCGTTCAAGAACGACTGGCCCGTCCAGAACCTCGGCGCGGGAACATACTTCGTCAGCATCCTCGTGTCGGGGATGGCGGGGCCGGAGAACATGACGTACCAGCAGATCGTGAACCGATGGGGGGCCGGCTACAACCCCTATGATCACCTGAACGATCCGGACCCCTCCGCGAGGACCCAGTGGTATGCCCAGGTGATCCCGTTCATCGGGATGACGGTCTACTAGGCGATTGGCCCCACGTAGCGCCGCGAATTCTCGTTGACCCGCAACAGGGATGTGCCGAGACTTTACCGCCGCTTTCGACCCGCCGTGCGACCCAGCGTCGCTCCCTAGGGCCCGGAGTCGTGGACCCACGGCCGGGCAGGCCTGTGCGGGCCTGAGGTTTCGAGGTCCGCCACGTAAGTAGCGGGCGAACGTTCCGGACGTCTCTGGGACGCCCGCGGCCACCACGCGGGCCTCCTCTTCGCAGGCCGGATCCCCCCCGAGAGTCTGTCGGTGCTGCTGTCCTCTCGAGGGTGGCTCGCAGACCGTCCGGCGTCCGACCGAGGCGTCAAGCCGCCGACACGCATCGACCTCGGTTGAGGGGGCTCGGCTTCCTCCCGCCGCTCCGTGACGCTGATAGTCATGCCCGATGCGGAGTCCTCGAGTCGCCGCGTGGCCAGTTGCCGGGATCCCCGGGCGTCGCGCGTTGTGATCTGCTGGGGAGCGGATTCCGGTGATGCCGTACCTCGGGGAGACGCGGGAACGCGTGAGGCCACATGCGGTCCAGCCTCATTCCACGATCAACGATGTCGGAGCGCCCACAGCCTGTCGAGACGAACGAATTACGTGGTGGCGACGGCTCCCGGACGACACCGGGAAGCGAGACCCCGCACCCGCTTCGAGACTTCTGCCAACCTCCCGGGGACGGGTCTCGAGTCTCCGGTCAGGGCGACACCCCGGTGACCTGAACTCTCCGGACGACGACATCCCAGGCGGTCTCCGAACTCGATACGCTTCCCCGACGGAGGCGATCGACCTCCGAGGAACTTGCCAGCCCCCGGCTCGGAGGCGATCCCACGGGCGCGATTGAGGGGACCGAAAAGGTCGCTCTCGGGACGGAGAGGCTGGGTCGAGCAACAGAACCGGCTCGGACCCGAATCGTTGCATAGACCAAGGCACCCCGAGTCGGCCGAGGGATCGTCCAAGCAAGCGGCCCCCGCCGGCTCGACATTGACTCCGGAGGGCCGTGCTTCCGTCGGGACTTATCATCATCCATGGAACGGGGCCACCTCAGGGGAGCCCGGAGGACGCGAACTGAGCCAAGCGTCCATGCCGCACCTGAGAGATGCTACCTCCTCGCGTTGACCGCAATCGTGACGCACCGACGGACGGTCGCGGGCGTTCAGGGAGAGCAAGGAACCCTTAGGGCCACTGGATGCTCGTCGACCGAGGTGGGCCGTACGATCTCGCGAGGGCTCAGAACTCGTCGTTGGACGGCTTGTCACCGCTCGTCTGGCCTTCGGACCCTTCTCCGTCCTGGTCTTCTACGGGCTTCCGGATGACCTTCTTCACGACGACGGGCGGATGCGAGACCGGCTTTTGAATCACACGGTGCGGAATCGCCCCCGTCATGGCGGATCCGCCCGGAGCTCCGTGGGAGGACGCCTGGGGATCCACGCTGCCGTCCGGGGGCGGGAGTCCTTCAGACGTTGGCCTCCGGATCGGCGGGGCCCCGGCGACGGATCCACCGCCGCCACCCGACATGGGCGGGCGGGCGTCCTTCATCAGGGATCCGCACTTGTGGCAGACCGTCGCGGTGACGGAGTTGAGGGTGCCGCAGACGGGACACGGCTTCGAGCCCATCTTCCGCATCTCCTCTTCCTCCCGGAGCCAGTCCTCG
>DATEUA010000176.1:0-15204 GCA_035283405.1 Thermoplasmata archaeon
CAGGTCCTTCTCGACGAGCTTCTTCAGCTGCCGCTGGGAGTTCACCGCCCGCCGGGTGTTGAGCACGCGGGCGATCGACGCCCGGACCGCATCGTCGCTCGGGATGCGGTACTCGGACATCGAGTTCGGGAAAGCCCGGGGCTCATACTAACGTTTGCCGCTACCCACGGGAGGACGCATCGCGCGGCGCCCGGTCTGCTCCCGATTCTCTCGGAGTTCAGCCTAGCTCGCCGGGATGAAGACCGTCAGCCCTTGAACCTCTTGGTTGAAGTTCAGGTCGATGGCCTGGACCACCAGCCGGAACCCCTCGGTGGCGCCCGGCGGGACCTTCCCGATCTCGCAGTCGATCTGGAGGATCGCGTCGAGCATGACCGCCCCGCCTCCCGCGACGAGCCGGACCCGAAGGAGCACCTCGCCGCCTTCAAGGAGCATCCCGGCAAGCGTCTGCGTGCCGTAGCTGTGGAAGCCGAGGACCCGAAGCGCAGTCCAAGTCCCAGATCCGACGACCGCACCTGCGGCGTTCCTGTGCGTGAAGCTCCCGCCCCCGGCGGCAGCCCTCGTCGTCGGGTTGAACGTCCCCGTCCCATCGATCGCGATCGTGTCTCCATTGTCGGCCATCGAGATTGCCGGGCACGCGAACTCCGGCGGAACCTCGGGTATGATCGTGCACAGCGGATCCGTGCCGACGACGTACACGCGCGTTCCGCCTCTCCCGGCGACCGCCCCCCCACTCGCGAACGCGAGGGCGAGGAGCGCCGCGACGATTGCCATCGACGCGACATAGCTTCGTCGGCCCCCGCGGGCAAGCGACTTGATAGAATCCATTCGTTACCCCTCCGAGATCCCAGCGGACCCTGGTCGCGCAGGGAGTGCCGGGCCGATTCATAAGGATTCGCAACCGCACGCGTCCAATCGGACTGGTATTGCAGTTGATACCGTCCACACGAGGTGCGTTCGCCAGGGCGCAACCGTACTTCGAACCAGCAAGACGCCGTCGGGCGTGCGAATCTCCGATGCCTTGAGGTCCCCGGCGGGCGCCCACAGAAAGATCGCAGACGATGTCGTGAACCAGATCGTGCCATCCGGTGCGAGCTCCACGTCGAGGATCCCTTCCGAGGCGGCCATTAGATGACTCTCGGTGGCGACCGTGTCGTATGCCGGCGGATCGAGGTCGAGCCGCCGAAGGGTGCCGGTGTTCCAGTCGCCCAGGACGAGGTCCCCCTCGAAGGAGGCGAAACGACTTCCGGTCGGGAACGCCGCGTTCGTCGGGGCGATGGTGGGCGTCCACGTGGCAATCGGGTCGATGTACGGAGGGCGGTTCGCGGTCCCGCGGACGACCGGCCAGCCGTAGTTGCCGCCCGGGACGAGGAGGTTCACTTCATCGCTGTCCTGTGGGCCGTTCTCCGTGATGTAGGCGGTCCCCGTTGCGGGATGGAACGCGAGCCCGAACATGTTCCGATGGCCGTACGTGTAGACGTACGGATTCGCATTCCCCTGGCCGAAGAAAGGATTGTCCGATGGCACGGACCCGTCGGCGTTCAGACGTATCACCTTCCCGTTCAGGCGCCGAAGATCCTGGGCCGCGTTCGCGTCCTGTGCGTCCCCGACGAGCGCGTACAGCTTCCCGTCAGGCCCGAAGCCGATCACTCCGCCATTGTGGACCGTGGACGCGGGAATCCGGTCCAGGACGGGCTCGGGTGCACCGCCGACCTCATCGGTCGCACGCACGCGCACGATGCGGTTCGAGACGCCGCCGCTCGCTGCAACGTACGTCTGGTACGCGTACAGCCACGGCGCCTGGGGGAACCCGGGGTCGAGGGCGAGGCCTAGGAGGCCCTGCTCTCCCGTGGTCGCGGTGTCCGCGAACGTGGCGAGAGGCGTCTGGAGCAGAACGCCGTCGCGGATGACCCGAATCCGCCCCGCGAAGCGCTCCGCGACGAACACGCGTCCGTCCGGCGCGAATGCGATCGCGGTCGGCCACTCGAGGGCGTACGGCTGGGCCGCGGCGAAGACGCCCGTCGAGGACGTCGGCTGCGATGCGGAGACCGTCACCGCCCGCGGCGCAGGCGTCGCGAACCCGGAAACGGCGCCGAACGAGACCGTGTACGCCCCGGGGGGAATGAATCGCCACAGGCCCCAGTTGTCGTTCGGGACGCCGTCAAGGAAGATCGTGGACGGGACAGGCGGGTCCGTCGTCACGCGAATCGATCCGAATGGAACGAACGTTCCTCGGACGGTCGTCGTCTGCCCCGGCGTGATGTCAACGACCTGCGGCGTCGGAGTCCCGAAGCCGGGAACATCCGTGAACGAGACCGTGTGCGTCCCGGGCGACAGCTTCAGCCACGCGAGCGCCCAGTCGTTCCGGACGGTGCCGTCCACGAGGACTTGCGCGGGCACTGCCGGATCCGTCGTCACGCGGAGAAGCCCGAAGGCGTCCGGATCCGGTCCGGGCGAGGCCCCGTCGAAGGCGTACCGTGCGACGACGGTCGTGAGTTCCCCCGGGAGGATCTCCGCGGCGAGGGGGCTCGGCGGGGAATAGCCGGGGACACGGCCGAAGGCGACGGTGTGTGGCCCTGCCGGGAGGGCGACCCACAGGCCCCAGTCGTCCCTCGGGATCCCGTCCACGTCGATCGTGGCCGGAACGGCCGGGTCCGTGACGACCCTCAGGTACCCGAGGGGCTCGAACCGACCGACGATCTCGACGGTCTCGCCTGGCCGCCCCTCCACGGTGAGGGGTCGCGGGGTCGCGTAGCCAGGCACGGCCGAGAACGCGATCTCGTGCGTACCCGGATCGAGCGCCAGCCAGTTGAGCCCCCAGTCGTCCCGCGGAATGCCATCCACGCGGATCGAGGAGGGAACGGGCGGATCCGTCCGTACCCGGAGGACCATGGAATCTCCGACCGCCGTGGGCCCGGACCCGGAATCGTCCAGATCCGCGACGAGGTCACCGGGCGCGGAGAGAACCGTCTCGGGAACGGGGCCGACCGTGAGGGGCAGAACCCAGGCCCATCCGACCAACCAGGGCACGACACGCGCCAGGCCGTGTCTCTCACGTCTCCGCCTCTGCACCCGCCTCACCCGCCCGGATGAGCAAGGCGCCGCTCGCCCAAAGACGTTCCGCCGCAGCGTGTCGTCCAAAAAGGATAAAGTGGTCGGCAGGTTGACGGCCGGCATGGCCGAGCCGCGCAAGGTGATGATCCTCGGGGCCGCGGGCCGGGACTTTCACAACTTCAACGTGTACTTCCGTGACAAGCCGGAGTACCGGGTCGTCGGGTTCACCGCCACCCAGATTCCAGGCATCGAGACGCGGCGCTACCCTTCGTCCCTCGCGGGTCGATACTACCCGGACGGAATCCCGACCTACCCGGAGGCGGACCTCCCGGACCTCCTCTCGCGGCTCGGCGTGGACCTCGTCGTCTTCTCCTACAGCGACGTGGACTACGCGCACGTCGGGCACCTCGCCGCCATCGCAAATGCGCACGGTGCCGACTTCATGCTGCTCGGTGCGCAGCAGACGATGCTTCAGGCGAAGGTCCCGGTCGTCGCGGTGTGCGCGGTCCGCACGGGCAGCGGGAAGAGCCAGACGTCGAGGCGCCTCGCAGGGATCTTGAGGGCCCACGGGAAGAAGGTCGTCGTCGTGCGGCATCCCATGCCGTACGGGGACCTCGCCTCCCAGGCCGTCGAGCGCTTCGCGACGTACGCGGACCTGGACAAGTACGAGTGCACGATCGAGGAACGCGAGGAGTACGAGCCGCACATCGACAAGGGGACGGTCGTGTACGCAGGCGTGGACTACGAGAGGATCCTGCGGCAGGCGGAGCAGGAGGCGGAGATCCTCCTCTGGGACGGGGGCAACAACGACACCCCGTTCTTCCGACCGGACCTCCATCTGGTCGTGGCGGACCCGCACCGGCCCGGGCACGAGCTCACCTACTACCCGGGCGAGACGAACCTCCGGATGGCGGACGTCGTCGTGATCAACAAGGTCGACACCGCGAAGCCGGAGGACGTCGAGACCGTGAGGGCGAACATCCGCGCGGTAAACCCCGGCGCGGTCGTCGTCGAGGCCGCGTCCCCGATCACCGCCGTGGACGACGCCCCCGTCCGCGGGAAGCGGGCCCTCGTGATCGAGGACGGACCCACCCTGACGCATGGGGGCATGACGTACGGGGCCGGATACATCGCCGCGCAGCGGTTCGGGGCCTCCGAGATCGTGGATCCGAGACCCTACGCGGTCGGGTCGATCAAGGAGACCTTCAGGAAGTATCCGAACGCCAGCCGCGTCTTGCCCGCGATGGGCTACGGGCCGAAGCAGATCAAGGAACTCGACGCGACGATTGACGCGGTGCCCTGCGATGTCGTCGTGAGCGGCACGCCGATCGACCTCGGGCGCCTCCTCACGCCGAACAAGCCGATCGTCCAGGTGCGGTACGAACTCGATGAGATCGGGCATCCGAATCTCGAAGACGTCCTGCGCGAGTGGGACCTTATCTAGGAGGGCACGTCCGGCGCGAAGCACCTTTATGGCTTACCGGGCTATCTGTCGCTCCTGATTCCAATGGGGAGCCGAGTCGCGGTCATTGGCGCCGGTGAAATGGGCCACGGAATCGCGGAGCTCGCGGCCCTCCATGGCTACGAGGTCTGCCTCCGGGACATCAAGAAAGAACTCCTCGACCGCGGAATGGAGCGGATCCGGTGGTCCCTGGGGAAACTCGTGGAAAAGGCCCAAATACGAAAGGAACAGGCGGACGAAGCCCTCGTGCGAATCCGGCCCGTACTGAGCCTCCAAGAAGCCGTCAGGGATGCGGACATCGTCATCGAAGCCGTCTTTGAAGACCTCGAGCTGAAGAAAAGAATCTTCGGGGAGCTCGACTCGGCGGCTCCGAACGCGATTCTCGCCTCGAATACGAGCGCGATCCCGATTACGAATATGGCCCGTGCGACGCGGAAACCAGAACGAGTCATCGGGCTTCACTTCTTCAACCCCCCCATGCTCATGCCCCTCGTCGAGGTCGTCCGGGCAGAAACGACGAGCGACGCGACCGTGGATGCTGCCGTGGCGTTCGTGAAGTCCCTCGGCCGGACCGCGATCGTAGTCCGGAAGGACGTCCCGGGCTTCATCACGACCCGGGTCCTCGGGCCCTACATCGACGAGGCGGCCTGGATCCACGACCTCGAAGGCGTGCCGATCGAGACGATTGACGCCGCGATGCGGTTCCGCGCAGGCTTCCCGATGGGCCCCTTCGAACTCGCGGACCAAATCGGAATCGACGTGATCGTCCTCCTCGCGAAGAACGCGGGTCGACAGGTGCCCCCGTCGATTCAGCGGGTGCACGACGCGAAGCGCCTCGGCCGCAAGTCCGGGGAGGGCTTCTACTCGTACAAGGAGGGCCGGCCCATGCTCACCCCGGAAACGGGCCAATCCTTCGAACCCCTCCGGATCCTCGCGCAGGTCATCAACGAGGCCGCGGAGCTCGTCGCCATGGACGTCGCGAGTCCCGCGGAGATCGATGAGGCGATGCGTCTCGGGACAGCCTTCCCGAAGGGACCTTTGGGGTTGGCCGATGACATCGGTCTCGATGTAGTCCTCTCAGCCCTTCGGGATCATCCGAGGACGAAGGCCGCGACGATTCTGCACGACATGGTGGCGCGCGGAGATCTCGGCGTGAAGTCCGGCAAAGGCTTCTACGACCACCGGCGTGTGGGTGAATCGATGACGTTCGAGACCATCCGAGTGGCTAAGGATGTGGCAACGCGGGTGGCGACCCTGACCCTGAACCGACCGGACCGCCTGAACACACTGAGCCCGCAACTCCTCGATGAACTGGAGAGGGCCCTCGCCGGTGTCGAGCGAGACGACGAGGTCCGAGCGCTCATCGTCACAGGCGCGGGGGATCGCGCGTTCAGCGCCGGTGCCGACCTGACGTCGTTCAGCGACATTTCGAAGGCCTTCAAGGTCTGGCGCTTCTCGCGGCGCGCGGAAGAGGTCATGAACCGCGTCGCGAACTTTCCGAAGCCCACGGTCGCGGCCCTGAACGGCTACGCGTTCGGAGGCGGGCTCGAACTCGCTCTCGCCTGCGACTTCCGTATCGCGGCGAAGCGCGTGAAGCTCGGACAGACGGAGATCCGCCTGGGCCTCGTGCCCGGTGCAGGGGGAAGCCAGCGGCTCATTCGCATCCTCGGGGAGGCGAAGGCCAAGGAGCTCGTGATGCTCGGATCGCGGCTCGACGCGGATGCGGCGGCGAGTATTGGTCTTCTCACCAAGGTCGTCGAGAACGAGGCCCTCGAGTCGGAGGCACGGACGTTCGCGGAGACCCTTGCGAAAGGCCCCCCGGTCGCGATGCAGCTCGCGAAGGTCCTGTTGAACCGCGGAGGTGGCATGGGTCTGGACGCGGCGACGGAGTTCGAGGCCCTGGCGTTCGGGCTCGTCACGTCGTCCGAGGACATCTACGAGGGGATCCAGGCTTTCATGGAGAAGCGCGAGCCGAAGTTCAAGGGGGAGTAGGGCGAGGAGGGAGGACGGCATCGTGGGCTCCGAGGCGCCGGTCGACGAGTTCGACGAGTTCCGAGGGGGCATCTGACGTCAGCGCGACCGTGCTCGATTAAATACCACGAAACGGATGTCCCGCTGGGAGGGGCAACATGCCGCACTACGTCAGCCTGCTCAAGTGGACGGACCAAGGAATCAAGACCGTAAAGGAATCGCCGAAGCGCGCGGACGCCGCGAAGGCTCTCGTGCAACAGCTCGGCGGGAAGATGGAGATCTTCGTCACCATGGGAGAGTACGACCTCGTGGCGTTGTCCGAGGCGCCCAATGACGAGACCGTCCTCCAGGCCCTGCTCCAGCTCGGGAGCCTGGGGAACGTTCGGTCGACGACCATGAAGGCGTGGACCTTGGACGAGGCGACGCGCGTTCTCGCGAAGCTCAAGTGATTCGTTCTGTCGAGGGACCCGTCGATCGCGTGACGACCCCTTGCCGCACGAAAGATTCGATCGCCCCCGGCGAATAGCCTAGCGACCGAAGGATCGCTTCCGTGTCCTCCCCATGAGAAGGAGCGTGGGCCGGGTCTTCGATCGTGGAGACGGAATGCTTCGCCGGGTGCGCGACGATGCGCCTCGATCCTGTGTCGTCCGTGACCTCCCGGAGGAGGGACCGATCGATCACGTGCGGATCGTCGAGGACCTCCGAGACGCGTCGCACGGGCGCGACGGGCATGCGTTCCTCGACGAAGAGGGAATCCCATTCCTTCTGTGACCTCGCTCGGAAGGCAGCTGCGAGGATTCTCATGACTTCGTCCCTCCCTTCGCCGGCGTCGAACTGGCGTTCCGCGAGATCCGGCCGCCCGACGAGCTCACACAGTCGGGTCCAGAACTTCGGCTCTACCGCCCCGACGGCCATCCAGCGGCCGTCCTTCGTCTCATAGAGGGCGTAGAACGGGAACACCCCGGTGAGCATCGTCTCTCCAGGCCACGGCTCCTCCCCCGTCCCCAGTAGATGAGCGAGGTTCAAAAGCATGAGGCACACGGACGTGTCGTAGATCGAGACGTCGATGAACTCGCCTCGCCCCGTGCGGTCCCTCGTACGGAGGCCCGCGAGGATCGCGAGGGCCGCGTTGAAGCCGCTCGCGAGGTCTGCGATGGGGACTCCCGGAATCACGGGTCTCCCGGTCCGATCCGCCGTCACTCCGAGAATCCCTGCATGGGCCTCGAACGTGATGTCGTGCCCCGGCAGGTCCTTTGCGGGCCCTGTTGCCCCGTAGCCGCTGAAGGAACAGTAGACGAGCCTCGGGTTTGCCTTTGCGAGGGTCTCGTAGTCCGCCCCCAAGCGCGCCGCGACCCCGGGCCGGAACTGTTCCACGAGGACATCGGCCGTGGCGGCGAGCCGATGGAGGATTTCCTGGCCGTCCGGCCGCTTGAGATCGATCGAGACGGATCGCTTCCCCCGGTTCACCATGAGGAACGGGTACGAGATGCCGCGCCCGGTCGGCGGGACTGCGCGCATGTAGTCGCCGACCTGGGGCTCTTCGATCTTGATGACCTCCGCGCCGAGGTTCCGGAGGAGTTGCGTCGCGAACGGGCCGGGGAGGAGCCGCGAGAGGTCGAGGACCACGATGCCTTCGAGCGGGGCGGGCATGCCGCGTGTATGGGGAGTCGTCCGTTTCAAGATTCGCCGCGCGGCGCGTTGTGCGTTGCGTGTGACCGAGTGGCGAACCTTCTTATTCCGCGGGCCGCATGATGTTTCCGGAGCGTCATGACGGACGCCGTCATCGTCGGAGCGGTGCGCACCCCGATCGGGAGACGGGGCGGCGCCTTGAAGGACGTGCGGCCGGATGAACTCGCGGCGCACGCACTCCGGGCCCTTATCGACCGCGCCGGCATCGAGCCGAAGATCGTCGAAGACGTGGTCCTCGGCTGCGTCACGCAGATTGACGAACAAGGACTCAACATTGCCCGTCTCGCGGCCCTCATCGCGGGTTTCCCGGAGACCGTGCCTGGCGTAAGCGTGAACAGGATGTGTGCCTCCGGCCTCCAAGCGGTCAATTTCGCTTCGATGAACGTGAGGACGGGGATGAACGATCTCGTCATCGCGGGCGGCGTCGAATCGATGTCGCGCGTCCCGATTGGCGCCGACGGCGGCGTATTGAGCGCGAAGCTCACGGACCGCTACGACATTGTCTCCCAAGGGATCGCCGCGGACCTCGTTGCGGACAAGTACGCCATCACGAGGGTGCAGATGGACGAGTTCTCCCTGTGGTCCCATCGGAAGGCCGTCCGGGCCATTGATGAGGGTCGATTCAAGTCCGAGATCGTACCGGTCGCCGTCCTCGACGAAGGCGGTACCAAGCGGCTGTTCGACACGGACGAGCATCCACGGCGGAATACGTCCCTTGAAAAGCTCTCGGCCCTCCCGCCCGCGTTCAAGCCGGATGGCCGGATCACCGCCGGGAATTCGAGCGGTATCAATGACGGCGCCGCGGCCCTCCTGATCGCGACGCGGGAGAAGGCAAAGGATCTGGGTCTGGAGCCCCGGGCGCGGATCGTGGCGACGGGAGCCGCAGGCGTGAATCCGACGGTCATGCTCGACGGTACGATCCCTGCATCGCGGATCGCCCTCGAGAAGGCAGGGCTCCAGGTGGAGGACATCGATCTGTGGGAAGTCAATGAGGCGTTCGCGCCGGTCCCGCTCGCGACGCGGGATACGCTCGGGATCGACGAGGCGAGGGTCAACGTGAATGGGGGGGCGATTGCGCTGGGACACCCCCTCGGGTGCACGGGCGCTCGACTCGTGACGACGATGCTTCATGAGATGGAGCGCCAGGGCCTGCGCTATGGACTCGTCACCCTGTGCATCGGCTTCGGTCAGGGTCTCGCAACGATCATCGAGCGTCCCACGTAGACATTCCCAATTTTCGGTAGACTTATCAGATCCGAATTTCGGAAATTTCTGTGGAACCGAAACTAGGACGAAACCTTTAAGGGGAACCCCGTCTTCGGTGGCTCTGCACTCGTACGTGGCACCGCCACGGAGCGTGCACAGAAATGGACAAACCGAGCGATCAAGACCCCGACCAACGAAACGAGGCGAACGATGGAGCTCTGGCTCACCTTCGCCCTCCTCACGGTCGTATCGTACGGCCTGGGAGAGGGCATGTCCAAAGAGCCGACCGTCCGGCTTGGATCAGCCCGGATGCTCTTCCTGTACGCTCTCTATAACGTCCCAATTTACTCGCTCTGGTTCGTCTTCGGCGGCGGCTGGACGACCTTAAATCCGCTTGGCATCGCGTTTGGCGTCGCGTCCGCGGTTTGTGGCGCGGTCGGAGGCGCGCTCTGGTTCCGCGCGATGGAGGCGGGCAATGCAAGCGTCGTGAGCGGCTTCACGGCGGCCTATCCTGTCATCACCCTTGCAGGCGCAGTGCTGCTCCTCGGGGAGTCCGTCGTACCGCTTCAGATCGTGAGCGTCGTGCTTCTCGTGTCGAGTGTGACGGTCCTCGGCTCTTCGGGGAGGGGCGGACGGACGGCGGCGGGTCGCTCCTGGCTCCCCGCCATGATCGTGACGGTACTCCTCTGGGGCCTCTGGGGCGTGTTCGAGAAGCTCGCCATCGACGAGATCGGTTTCGCAGGGAACGCCGGCGTATATGTGCTGACGGCCACGCCGATCTTCCTGTTCCTCGCGCGCAGGTCCCAGCGAGGCGACGAGCCTTGGGACCGCGCCGGCGTGCGTTCCGCTCAGCTGCCCCTCGCGGCGTTCGCATTCGCCGGGGTCACGACGTACCTAGCGATTGGCATGGGTCCGATCGGCGTGGTGATCCCTGTGACGACGGCATACCCGCTCGTCGCGATCCTGTTCCGTCGATTCTGGATGGCAGAGCGGATGACGCGCCTGCAGACCGCTGCGGTCGCAATGTCCCTCGTCGGTGCGCTCCTCGTGAGCCTCTAGGCGAGACCGCGCCAGGCGAAGCAGGCGCTTTCTACAGAACCGGTCGGAGGTTCTCCAGCCCTTGCGGACGTTCGCAGCGCTGTCGGAGCCGGAGGCATCCAGATGCCACCGCGGGGATGAGCTCCCGATTCGGAGAGATACCGCCTTCTAAGCGGAGCGCACTCGTCGGACCATCGAACCCTCCGGAGCTGCTCACACCTTCCGAAGCCTCCAGTCCTTCAGGATTTCTCGCGCGGCGTTGTGCCCCGGAGCGCCCATGATGCCTCCGCCGGGATGGGTGCCGGAGCCGCAGAGGTAGAGGCCCTTGATCGGCGTCCGGTACTGCGCCCACCCTGGGACCGGCCGAAGGAAAAAGAGCTGGTCGGGTGTGGGCTCCCCGTGGAAGATGTTCCCGCCTGTGAGCCCGAACTCCCGTTCGACGTCCCAGGGACTGATCACCTGACGGTGGAGGATGATCTTTCGAAGGTTGGGGACATACTCCTCCAGGGTCTCGATGACGGTATCCCCGAAGTCCTCTCGCCGTTCCGGCCAGGTCCCCTTGCGAAGGGTGTACGGAGCGTATTGGACGAACATGGACATGATATGCTTCCCGGGGGGCGCAACGCTTGGATCCAGGGTGGAGGGGATGCAGACGTCGATGAAGGGCCGGCGGGAGAAGTCCCCGTACTTTGCGTCGTCGTAGGCGCGTTCGATGTACTCCGTGTCCGGACCGATCGTGATGATCCCGGACAGGTGGGGGCCGTCGCCGGGCAAGCAGCCGAAGTCCGGCCGTTCGCTGAGGGCGAGGTTCACCTTCGCCGCGGACCCCTCGAGGTTGAAGTTTTGGATTCCCCGCACGTAATCCGACGGCAGGTTCCCCGGTTCGACAAGCGTCAGGAACGTCCTCTTCGGATCCGCATTCGAGACGACGACCCTGGAACGGATCGTCTCGCCGTTCGCCAGCTCCACGCCGTGGGCCCTCCCGTCCTTCACGAGAATACGCCGCACGTCCGCGCTCGCCCGGATCTCCACGCCATACGCGCGAGCCGCCCCGGCAATGGCCTCGCTGACCATGCCCGTCCCGCCACGGACGAACCCCCAGGAACGGTGGGGGCCCTCGACCTCCCCCATGAAGTGGTGGAGGAGCATCCAGGCCGTGCCAGGGGAGCGCGGGCCCAGGAAGGCTCCGGTGATGCCGTCGGCGCACAGGCCTCCCTTGAGGGGTTCGGACTCGAACCACTCGTCGAGGAAGTCCGCGGCGCTCATCGTCATGAGCTGAGCGAAGGTGTGGAGTTCCTGCTCGCCAACCGCCTTGAAATGACGGTACAACCGGAACAGTTTCCGGAGGTTCGAGGGGCCGAGGGACGCGAGGTCGGGAGGCGTCATCATGAGCATCGGCGCGATGAACTTGGCCGTCCTCGTCATGAGCTGCGAATACGGAGTCATGGCTTCGGCGTCGCGTCTCGAAAACTTGGAAATTTCTCGGAAGGCCTCTTCGTCGTCTCCCCGATACGACAGGAACTTCCCGTCCGGGAGGGGAGTGAAGCTCGCATCCTGGGGGATGACGTGGAAGCCGTGCGACGGGAGATCCAGTCCCCAGATGATCTCGGGTCGCAACATGCTGCAGACGTAGGATAGTTCAGAGAACTGGAATCCCGGATGGATTTCCTCCGTGACGGCGGCGCCTCCGAGGACATGGCGCCGCTCCAGGACCAGGACCCGCTTGCCCGCCTTTCCAAGGTAGGCCGCGGCGATGAGGCCGTTGTGGCCGGCACCGACGACGATCGCGTCGTATGTCGCCATCTGCGTGGATAACCCGTCCCGGGATGTATTTCTTCCTCGGCCGGACTACTCGAGGCCGAGCCTCTCCATCACGTACCGGTCGAAGTCGTGGACCTGGACTTCCTGGGAGCTGTACCGGCCTCGCTTCCACGCGCGGGACTTCATCCCTTTCTGGCTCAGCTCGCAGACGTTCCAGTCCTGGCGGTTGATCAGGTCCCACAGCTCGACCGCGTCGTTCGCATCGAAGCCGGGCTGCGCCAGCGTCTCGGGATCGAAGTAGAACTCGCACTCGATCCGCGTCCGGTCCGGCGCGAGGGGATACGCCCGATGAATCATCAGGAAGTCCGGGTGCAGGCTGAAGAACAGGTTCGGGAAGACCGCGTAGTAGTGGATCGATCGGAGGTCCTCGTCCGTCATGCCCTTGAGAGGTCGACGTCTCGTGTAGCCGGACCAGGTCATCGACGTGTAGTCCGCCGTGAAGTTCATCGTCCCGCCGGAGAACTTCGCCCGGCGCTCTCCGTCCACGAAGTAGTCCGTCACCTCCCCACTCAGATACGGCGTGATCCGGTTCAGGTCCGGATGGACCGGGGCACAGTGGTAGCATTCGGAGTAGTTCTCGACGAGGATCTTCCAGTTCGCCGCCACGTCGTACGTCCGATGCGACCCGAGCCGGAGCTCCTCGAGGGGAAGCCGACGGAACCGAGCAAGGAACTCCCCAAGGTCCTCTCGGAGGGGCGGGACGTCGTCGCCCAGATTGATCCAGAGGAATCCGCCCCATGAGTCCAGCGCGATCGGATGGAGGCCAAAGTCCTCCCGGCGGAAGTCCTCCAGCTCCTCCGTGTGGGGCGCGCCGACGAGGGTCCCTTCCGAGGAGTACGCCCACGCATGGTACGGACACACGATCGAACGGAGTTTCTTTCCCGCAGTTTCTCCGACGAGGCGCGTCCCGCGATGCCGACAGATGTTGTAGAACGCCCGGGCCCGACCGTCGTTCCCTCGTATCACGAGGACGCTCTCGTCCCCGACGTCCAACGTGAAGAAATCGCCGGGGTCCGGGATCGTCTCTTCGCGCCCGACGTTGAGCCAGCTGCGGTAGAAGAACGAATCGAGCTCCTCCCGGAGAATCGCCGGGTCCCAGTACATGGACCCGGGAGGGGTGGTCGCCCGCAGATGGTCTCCGTTCGCGCGGCCGACGTACTTCGTGGCGCTCGGGCTGGACATGTTTCGCGGCGCATACGCCGAGGATATGTTTATCGTTTTCGACGCCGATCGAAGCGTGATTCCGAGTCAAATCGACTGTCGCGAGGTGATCGAGATCCCTCTCACGGCGCGCCCTTGGCTTCCCAATCCCAGTTGTGTCGCTCCAGCCGGAAACCTATCGCTGTTTGAGCTTGGGGTTCAGGAGCTCTTCTAATTCGCGGCTCAACATCGTGAAGGCGAGGACGAGCGCCGTGATACAGATGCCGGGCGGCAGAAATGCCCAGTACCGACCGATGAGGAAGTCGCCGGCCCGCCACGAGCTCTCGATCATCGAGCCCCAACTCGGTTGGGATGGATCCGACAACCCGAAGAACGCCAGGAAGCTCTCCGTCCAGATCGCGCTTGAGACCGTCAAGATCACGTTCGCGAAGATGAGGGGCAGGAGGACGGGGGCGATGTGGCGCACCATAATGTGTCTGTCCCCCGCCCCAATGGCCCGCGCCCGCTGAACGTAGCCGAGCGTCTTCACGGAGAGGACCTTCGCTCGCACGACGCGAGCGGTGGTCGGCCAACTGACGAGGGAGATCGAGATGATCGTCCCGATGAACCCCCTCTCCTCAGGAGGAATCTGAAGAACCTCGTTCGGGATCTCTCGAATCAAGGTCGCGACGACCAAGACGAAAGGCAGCCAAGGGATCACGAGGAAGAAGTTCGTGAACCACGAAAGGCTCTTGTCCGTGAACCCACCGTAGTACCCGGCGAGGATCCCGACGAGCGTCCCGGCGACCGTCGCGACGGCCGAAGCGGCGAGTCCGACGATCAGCGAGATTCGAGCGCCATACATGAGGAGCGCGAAGTTGCTCCTCCCGGTCTGGTCCGTGCCGAGTGGGAAACCGGGGAACGGGCCGGAATTTCTGGGTCCGAGGTTCACGGGAGGCGAGTATTGGGGTACGGGTCCTGCGATGAAGGGCGCGAAAATTGCGATGAATAGGAAGAGGACGATGATTGCGAGGCCGACCGCGCCGAGCGGCCGATGGAGGAGCGCACGGAACGTTTCCCAGATCTTGCGCCGAGCCGCGTCGTACCGCTCCCCCACGAGCACGTCTTGAATCCTGGCGAGCGCGGTCCCCACGCGACTACGCCTCCGTGACTCTCGGGTCGATGTACGAATACGCGATGTCGAGGATCGTGTTTGCGACGACGACGCCGAACGTCCCGAGCAAGAAAATCGCCGAGAGAAGCGGGAAGTCCCGGTTCGTGACCGCATCCCAGGTCAAGGCGCCAAGGCCGTTGAGATCGAACACAACCTCGATTACGATGGCTCCGCTGAGGATCCAGCCGACGTACAGGGCGACGACGGTGGCGACGGGCAGGCGGGCATTTGGGATCGCGTGACGCAGGAGTTGCTGGAGAGGGCTCAATCCCTTCGCCCGCGCTGTTGTCATGTAGTCCTCCGAGAGTTCCTCGACAAGGGAGTTCCGCATGATGAGCGTGAAGATTGCGTAGTTGTTGAGAACGAAAGTGAGGACGGGCAGAACGAGGTGGAGGATCCGGTCGGCAACTTTCCCGAAGAAATCGTAGCCGTAGTACGCGGGATAGTTCGCTTCTCCGCCGACGGGGAGGATGGGAACGTAGACGGCCAGGACGAAAATGAGAGCGAACGCCATCCAGAATGTCGGCATCGAGTAAAGGACGAGGGAAATGAGGGATACCCCCGTGTCCGGGAGCTTCCCGCGCCGCCATCCCGAGAACTGACCGAGACGCATCCCAATCCAGATCGAGATGAGCGTCGCCGTGCCCATGAA
>DATEUA010000177.1:0-3605 GCA_035283405.1 Thermoplasmata archaeon
CCAAGGTCCTCCTCGTCGACGAGCCCTCCGCCGGCCTCGCGCCGCGGCTCGTCTCGACGATTTTCGACAAGATCCGCGATATCAACGGCCGAGGGGTCGGAATCGTCCTCGTCGAACAGAACGCGAAGAAGGCCCTCTCCCTCGCGGACCGGGGGTATGTCCTCGAAGCGGGGAAAAATAGGTACGAGGGCCCGGGCCAGGCCCTCCTGCACGACCCGGACGTGGGTCGTCTCTACTTGGGCGGCTGATCTAATCGAACCGCGTCGGCGCGGCCCACTCCACGGGCGCGAGCTCCGTCCCCGCGACGCCTGCGAACGCCGGGGGAGGCGCCCCGAGCATGTCGACGACCGTCGACTCGTTGTAGAGCTTGATGGTGAAGATGTCGCCCTGGGGATTGATCCCCCAAACACCATAGCCGCTCAACGGGTCGCCGAACTCGTCCAAATTGACCGAACCCGACGCGCCTTCGTAGTCGACCGGGTCGGCGGTCGCGTTGCGAATCTGGTCCTTGAACTGAGCCCACTGCCCGCCGATCATCGGGTTGCCAGCTGGGTTCGACACCGCGCGCATCTGCTCACGGATTGCAGCGCCGCTCGTCGCGCCAGCACGCTGGGCGGCCGCAGCGACGATGTAGACCGCGTCGTACGCGTTCGCGGTGAAGAGACCGGGGTCCTCGCCGGCGAACCGGGCGGTGTAGTTATCGAAGAACCGGTCGTATAGGGCTCCCACGACGCCGAGGTACGCGCCCGGGGCCGTCCCCTCGAAGCTCTGGATCGTCAGCGCGGGGATCCCCTGCTGACCGAGCTTGTCGACGAATCCCGCCTGGTCGAGCACGCCCTCCGAAAAGATCCACTCCACGGTATCCCATGCGGAGTTCGCGGCCCAGTCTCGCATGATGTTGAGGCCGTCCGTCGGGTAGTTCGCCAGATAGACCGCCTCGGGCAGCGTCCCGGTGAACAGGGTTTGGAGATCCGAGGAATAGCTCGTCTTCGATTCCGCATAGATTGCGACTTGCGTGATTGTCCCGCCGAGGGCGCGGAACTCGTCCGCGAACACGTTCGCGAGGCCTCGGCCGTACGGGTTGTTGTTCCCGATAGCGGCCATCCGCCGGAACCCGCGATCGTTATAGGAGTAGTTCGCGGCGACGACCCCCTGCAAGGCATCGGAAGGTGCCGTCCGGAAGAACCACCCTCCGGAGTAGGTCGTGTTCGAGAAGACGGGTGACGTGCACGAAGCCGAAATCTGTACGACCTGGTTGGGCCTGGTCACCTCGAGCGCGGCGGCGCACTTCCCGGAACCGACCGCTCCCAGAATGACGTCGACACGGTCCGCGGTGATCAACTTCCGGGCTTTGTCCGCTGCGACGGCATCGACTCCTTGGTCGTCTTCGAGGATCAGCTGGATGGGCTGACCCAAAACGCCGCCATCATCGTTAATCTCCTCGACCGCGAGCTGCGCGCCCCGAAGGTTGCGCGGCCCGAAGATCTCGAGACCCGAGCGTCCCGTGATGCTCAGGACGGCGCCAATCTTCAGCACTCCATCCTCGCCCGGCGGCGCGACAAAGAACCCGCCCAACACCGCTGCGAGGAGGACGACGACCACGACGACGACGACCGCGATACCGATCCACAGACCTCTGCCCTTCGGGACCGGCTTCGGCGCCTGTCCCGAGGGTGCTGACTGCTCCTCCATTTTAGCCCCCGCACGCGAACTATCGCACGGGTCTTATAATTTGCCCTCTCCACGAGGCCGGCTCACGCTCAGGCGTCGCGCGCCGCGCTTATATAACGTGATGCCGTTCCCCGCGCGGGCGTTCGAATGCTGTTCGGGTTGTTGGGTCTCCTGGCTCCGTTCGCGCACCTGAACCAGGTGTTCGACCCGTTCGGCGGCCTGTTGTTCGTCATCTGTCTGTTCATCCTCGTCTCCCTTCTGGTTGTCGTCCTTGTGGCGGTCTGGATGTACAAAGACGCCGAGAGCCGCGGGATGAGCGGCACGATGTGGATCCTCATCCTCATCCTCGTGGGCCTGTTCACGGGACTGATCGGAGGGCTCATCGTGATCGTGATCTATCTCGTCGTCCGAAATCCGGTCGGCGGCCGCCCGGGCGCCTACCCGCCCTACGGGTACCCCCCGTACGCTCCCCCGCCCATGGCCCCTCCTCCGTCGGGCGCTCCCCCGCCCGTGCCCGGTGCCGCCGCGACGTGCCGGAGCTGTGGCGCGCCTCTCCCTGCGGGCGTGGCGTTCTGCCCGAACTGCGGGACAAAGCTCTGACCCACGATGCCTTTATGACGAGCACGCCTTCTCGGGCCGCGAGGCATCAATGAAGTCCTCGGACGTGTCCGGTTTCTATCGGAAGAGCGCGACGGAGCGCTGGCAGATCCTCCGCGAGTTCGGGGACCTGACGGACGCCGAGGTGGCGACGATCGGCGCGACGGGAGCCCTCGCCTTCGAGCAGGTCGACCGGATGATCGAGAACGTCGTGGGCACGATGCCGTTGCCCCTGGGCGTCGCGGTGAACTTCCGGGTCAACGGCCGCGACTACCTCGTCCCCATGGCCATCGAGGAACCGAGCGTCGTCGCGGCCGCCTCGAACGCGGCGAAGATGGCTCGGGAGAAGGGCGGCTTCACGGCGAACACGTCTGGCCCCGTGATGATCGGTCAGATCCAGCTCGTCGGGCTGTCGGACCCCAACGGCGCACGCATGACGATCCTCGCGCATCGTGAAGAGATCCTCACCCTCGCGAACGAGAAGGACCCCGTCCTGGTGAAGCACGGGGGCGGGGCGAAGGATGTCGAGGTCCGCGTCGTCCACTCCTCCCGCGGGCCCATGGTCGTGGCGCACCTCCTCGTCGATTGTCGGGACGCGATGGGTGCGAACGCGGTGAACACGATGGCAGAGGCCATCGCACCCCACCTGGAGGCGTGGACCGGCGGGCGCGTGTACCTCCGGATCATCTCGAACCTGGCGGTCCGCCGGCTCGCCCGATCCCACGCGGTCTTCGCGAAGGAGGCGATCGGCA
This sequence comes from Thermoplasmata archaeon, assembly GCA_035283405.1. Classification (GTDB taxonomy): domain Archaea; phylum Thermoplasmatota; class Thermoplasmata; order RBG-16-68-12; family RBG-16-68-12; genus RBG-16-68-12. Next base: position 3,021 of record DATEUA010000177.1, read on the forward strand.
CGGAGCAGGTCCCCGGCGAGGAGGTCGTCGAGGGCATCCTCGAGGCCTACGCGCTCGCGGAGGCGGATCCGTTCCGATGCGCGACGCACAACAAGGGGGTCATGAACGGAGTGGACGCGGTCGTCGTCGCGACGGGGAACGACTGGCGGGCGATCGAAGCGGGGGCCCATGCGTACGCGGCGTGGAAGTCCGGCGGTTATCGCTCCCTGACCACCTGGGAGCGAAATCCGGACGGGAACCTCGTCGGCACGATCGAGATGCCCCTCGCGGTCGGCCTCGTGGGCGGCGCGACGGCGGTCCATCCGACCGCGAAGGCGAATGTCCGGCTCCTCGGGGTCAAGACGGCCCAGGAGCTCGCGGAGGTGATCGCCTCCGTCGGTCTCGCTCAGAACTTCGCGGCACTGCGGGCCCTCGCAACGGAGGGGATCCAACGGGGGCACATGTCCCTCCATGCGCGGAACATCGCCGCAACGGTCGGCGCGACCGGCGACGAGATCGACCGGGTCGCGGAAGTCCTCGTGAAGGAACGCCGCGTACGGATGGACTTCGCGGCGGAGGTCCTCGCGAAGCTCCGGGGCGGGAAAA